>JAGWRA010000045.1 GCA_028876655.1 Acidobacteriota bacterium
GGACCACCGGACATTCTCATGCTGACCGTCACGAACCTCCGCAAGTCGTTCGGTGCGCAGGCGGCGGTCGCGGGCGTCTCCTTCGAGATTGGCGCCGGCCAGATCGTCGGCCTGCTCGGCCCGAACGGCGCCGGCAAGACGACGACCGTGTCGATGATCGCCGGCCTCGTCGCGCCCGACGCGGGCGACGTGCTCATCGACGGCCGCCGGCTCGCGGGCGACACCGACCCGTCAAGCGGCGCCTCGGTCTGGTGCCGCAGGACCTCGCGCTCTACGGCGAGTTGTCGGCCATCGACAACCTCCGGCTGTTCGGCGCCCTTTACGGACTCGCGGGGCGCCGGCTCGACGGGCCGATCGCGTCCGGACTGGCGTTCGTCGGCCTCGCCGAGCGCGGCCGCGACCGCGTCCGGACGTTCAGCGGCGGCATGAAGCGGCGGCTCAACCTGGCCGGCAGCCTGCTGCACGATCCGCCGATCCTGCTGCTCGACGAGCCGACGGTCGGGGTCGATCCGCAGAGCCGGAATGCGATCTTCGACGATCTCGAGGCGCTGCGGGCGCGCGGCAAGTCGATCCTGTACGACCGTGCGGGACGAGGTGAAGCGCGGACGGACCGATGTCGGCATCGTCATCCCCGCCGGGTTCGGCGACGCCGCGGGCCGTTCGCTCTTCACGGGCCGGGACAAGCCGGTGCTCGGCCTGCTGTACGACCCGTCGAAGGGTGCCCAGCTGGGCATGGTGCGCGGCATCCTCACCCAGTACGTGATGCAGTCGGTGTCGAAGGAGATGTTCAACGGCCAGAGCGGGCGCCGGATGCTGGACGAGTCGCTTCAGCGGCTCGACCGCGACTCGTCGATGGCGCCGGCCGACCGCTCGGCGTTGCGCGACATGCTGGAGAGCGTGCAGCGCTGGTACAACCGGCCGCAGAGCGGAAGCACGTCCACCAACGCCCCGACGTCCGGCGGTCTGTCGGTCCCCTACACCGTGAACGAGCAGCCCATCACCGCCCGTCAGGACGTCGCCTACAACGGCTACGCCCACTCGTTCTCGGGCATGGGCGTGCAGTTCGTCCTCTTCATCTCGATCGAGATCGGCGTCGGGATCCTCCTCGAGCGGCAGCGCGGGCTCTGGAAGCGGCTGCGCAGCGCACCGCTCTCGAAGACAATGCTGCTCGGGGCGAAGGCGCTCAGCGGGACCATCCTGGCGCTGGCGATCTTCGCCGTCATGTTCGCCTTCGGCATGATCGTGCTCGGCGTCCGCATCGAAGGGAGCCTGGCCGGCTTCATCGCGGTGCTCGTCGCCTGCTCGCTGATGGCCGCGACCTTCGGCCTGCTCATCGCGGCGCTCGGCCGCACGCCGCAGGCCGCCCGCGGCGTGTCGGTCTTCGCGGTGCTGATCATGGTGATGGTCGGCGGCGCCTGGGTCCCCTCGTTCCTGTTCCCCGCCTGGCTGCAGAAAGCCGCCTTGATCGTTCCGGCCCGGTGGGCCGTCGACGGTCTCGACGCCATGACGTGGCGCGGCCTCGGCTTCGCGACGGCCCTGCCCGCCGTCCTCGTCCTGCTGGCGTTCGCGCTCGTCTTCGGGGCGCTCGCGGTCGCGCGGTTCCGCTGGCAGGAGGAGTGAGCGGCCCGCTTGACACGCCCGGGCCTGCGGCGTATATCCATGAGGAGCAGCCGCCGGCTGCACGCCAGCGCCACGACGCCGCCACCACCATTCACCACGTCACGCCCGCACAACGGACACCCATGGCCCCCGAGACACTGCCCACGTACGCCGACGTCGAAGATGCCGCCGGGCGCCTGCACGGACGCGCCCATCACACGCCGGTCGTCACCTCGAGCACGGTCGATCGGATGACCGGCGCGGAAGTCTTCTTCAAGTGCGAGAACTTCCAGCGCGCCGGCGCGTTCAAGTTCCGCGGGGCCTACAACGCCCTGTCGCGGCTGTCCCCGGAGGCCCGCAAGCGCGGGGTCCTCACGTTTTCGTCCGGCAATCACGCGCAGGCGATCGCGCTGGCCGGCCAGCTGCTCGGCATTCCGACGACGATCGTCATGCCGCGCGACGCGCCGGCCGTGAAGCTCGAGGCCACGCGGGGCTACGGCGGCGAGGTCGTCCTGTACGACCGTGCGACTAGCCATCGCGAGGAGCTCGGCCAGCGGCTCGCTGCCGAACGGGGCCTCACGCTCATCCCGCCGTACGACCACCCGCACATCGTCGCCGGCCAGGGAACCGCGGCGCGCGAGCTGTTCGAGGAAGTCGGGGCGCTCGACTGCCTGCTCGTGCCGTGCGGCGGCGGCGGCCTGCTGTCGGGGTCCGCGCTGGCGGCCTCCGCGCTCGCCCCCTCGTGCAAGGTCGTCGGTGTCGAGCCGGCGGCCGGCGACGATGGCACGCGCTCGTTCCGGACGAGGACGCTGCAGCAGGTGCAGAACCCGGACACCATCGCCGACGGCGCCCGCACCCAGTCGCTGGGCCGCATCACCTTCGCGCTCGTGCTGCGGCTCGTGCACGACATGGTCACGGTCACCGACGATCAGCTGATTCGCGGCATGTTCCTGCTGTGGGAGCGGCTGAAGATCGTCGTCGAGCCGACCGGCGCCCTGGGCGCGACGGCCCTGCTCGAGCGGATCGTCGACCTCCGCGGCAAGCGCGTCGGGGTGATCGTCAGTGGCGGGAACGTCGACCTCGGCCAGGTGGGCGACTGGGTGAAGCGGCGGGAGGCGACTCCGCGAGCCATCCCCTCGTGAACGGCGCGACGTCACCGGGCAGGCCGGGCGACTCGGCCCGCAGCCGTGCGAGATCCTCCGGCGTGTCGACGTCGTACCAGAACGGCAGCCGGACCACCTCCAGTCCGATCCGCAGCGCGGCCCCGACAGTCTGCTCGAGCACCCGCGGCGTGCTCCACGCGATCCCGCCGAACAGCCGCGGCTCCGGCCCTGCCAGCCCGATCAGGTAGTACCCCCCATCCTCCGCCGGTCCCAGCACGACGCGCGGGCGCTCGCCGCCCGTCAGCGCCCCGGCGGCCTGAGCCAGATGCACCGACGGCAGCGTCGGCAGATCGGTGCCGATGAGGACGACCCGTCGATATCCACGCGCGAACAGGTCGACGAACGCGTGGTGCATCCGCTCGCCCAGATCCGCGCCGCGCTGCCCCAGCACGTGGCGGGCCCCCGGCACGCACGCGTGCATCTCGGCCAGGGCCGGCTCACTGCCGGGCGTGCAGACGACGGCCAGGTCCGCGGCGGCGACCTGCGCCGCGACCGCCGCGGTGTCGCGCAGGAGGCAGGCCGGCAGGCCGGCCCCGCGGGATGCGGGCAGCCCGTGGCGGAGGCGGGTCTTGGTGTCCGGATCCGACGGGGCGCGTCCGAAGAGGGCGATGACGAGGTCCGGCATCGCCCGCGGTGACGGTCAGTCGAGGGAGGCGTCGCGTTCGGCGTCGAGACGGAACGGCGTCCGCCCGCCGGCGGCCGCGGGCGCCGGGGCCAGGCGGCTGCGCGACTTCCAGGCGAGATAGAGCAGGCGGAAGCCGAGCAGCACGCCGACGGCGAGCGCGTAGCGTTCGGGGCTCCGCTCGTCGGCCTTCACGAGCCACCAGTAGTGGACGACGCCGGCCACGGCGGTGACGTAGATCAGGCGGTGCAGCAGGTTCCAGCGGCGCCCGCCGAGCCGCCGGATCATGCCGGCGGTCGAGGTGATCGCCAGCGGGATCATCAGCACGAAACCGGCGAAGCCGACGGTGATGTACGGCCGCTTCGTCACGTCGACCAGCATGGTCTGGAACGCGAAGAACTGATCCAGCACGACGTAGGTCAGCAGGTGCAGCGTGCCGTAGAAGAAGGCGTAGAGGCCGAGCATCCGGCGGAAGCGGATCAGGCTGTTCCACCCCGTGACGCGCCTGAGCGGGGTGACCGCGAGCGTGAGGCAGACGAAGCGCAGCGTCCACAGGCCGGTCTCGTGCTCCAGCTCCTGGATCGGGTTCGCCGTCAGGTTGCCGGTGAGCGCCGCCCAGATCAGGTAGGCGACGGGCACGAGCGCGGCCGTGAACAGGGCGGGCTTCAGCACCCACCGGATCCACCGGGTCGTCGTCATGTCAGAAGTACTTCCGGAGGTCCATGCCGGCGTACATCGACGCCACCTGGTCGCCGTAGCCGTTGAACATCAGCGTCGGCCGGCGGAAGAACTCGCCGATGCGCCGCTCGGTCGCCTGGCTCCAGCGCGGATGGTCGACGTGCGGGTTCACGTTGGCGTAGAAGCCGTACTCGTTCGGCCTCGTCTGCTGCCAGGTATTGAGTGGCTGCTTCTCGACGAACTCGATCTTCACGATCGACTTGATCCCCTTGAAGCCGTACTTCCAGGGGGTGACCAGGCGGATGGGGGCGCCGTCCTGGTTCGGCAGCGTGTGGCCGTAGAGGCCGACGGCGAGGATCGCCAGCGGGTTGGTCGCCTCGTCCATCCGCAGCCCTTCCACGTAGGGCCACTTCAGGACCGGCACGTTCTGCCCCGGCATCTGGACCGGGTTGTAGAGCGTCGTGAACTTGACGTACTTCGCCTTCGGCGTCGGCGCGCACTGTTTGACGAGGCTCGCCAGCGGGAAGCCGACCCAGGGGATCACCATCGACCAGGCCTCGACGCAGCGCATCCGGTAGATCCGCTCCTCGAGCTGGTAGGGCTTGATCAGATCGTCGAGGTGGTAGGTCCCCTTCTTCGCGCACTCCCCGTCGATCTGAATCGACCACGGACTGGTCACCAGCGTGCCGGCGTTCTGGGCCGGATCGCTCTTGCCGGTGCCGAACTCGTAGAAGTTGTTGTAGGTGGTGACGTCCTTGTAGGGCGTCTCCTTCTCGGTCGTGCCGAACGGCCCTTCCTTGTAGGAGAGCTTCCGGCCCGGAAGCTGATCGTCGGCCGATACGGTCGAACAGCCGATCGACGCCCCGGCCGCGGCCGCCATCGCCACGCCCGCCGTCGTCTGCAGGAACTGCCTCCGGCCGAGGTACAGCTTCTCGTCGGTGACCTCGGACCACTTCATGTCGGGCGCGCGTCTGATCAGCATCACTGCCTCCCCCTGCCGCGCGGCCCTCCCCGGCACGTGCGGCCTCCTCCTCACATTATAAGGACTCGTCGTGCGGCGCGTGACCGGGCGCCCCCGGCGGCCTATGGCCGGGCTTCGCACCGTAGTGCGCCGCGAGCCGGGCAGGCGGCACGCCGGCGAAATACAGCAGCTGCAGGACCACGTTCCGCGCGCTGCGGCGGACCCAGCCGTCGTGGAGCCAGCGCCGCGGCGACGAGGTCGCCCGCAACGGCAGCCACGACGGCGGCCGGCGCCGGGCGAGCCGCCGCACGAGGTCCAGGTCCTCCATCAGCGGCAGGTCGGCGAAGCCGCCCAGCGCCTCGAACAGGTCGCGGCGGACGAACAGCGCCTGGTCGCCGAACGGCAGCCGCAGCCGGCGGGTGCGGCGCGCCACACCCCATTCGATGATCCGCGCGCGCCAGTCCGCCGAATCCAGCGCGAAGCGGAACGCCCCCCAGGCGGTCCGCCCGTCGCGATCGAGCCGCTCGATCGCGGCGGCCCAGCCCGCGTCGAGCCGGGTGTCGGCGTGCAGGAACAGCAGCCACCGTCCGCGGGCAACGGCGGCCCCGGCGTTCATCTGCCGCGCGCGGCCCGCGCCGCTGCGCAGCCAGCGCGCCGCCGGGCAGGCCGCTCGCAGATCCGTCATCGCCACCGATTCCGTGGCGGCGCCGTCGACGATCACCACCTCGACCGCGGCAGCCGCCCCCTCTGCGGCCGGGCCGAGCTCGGCGAGCCGCACGCCGAGTGCGGGCGCGTCGTCGAGCACGGGGATCACGACCGAGATCAGGGGCGCCGTATCCATTCAGAACACCGCCGGTGCGCCGGATGTTCCCGGCCCGTGACGATCCTCCGCGAGCCAGTCCCGCGGAGCACCCGACCTTGTGTGCTACGCTCCCCGCACCATGGGGAACGCGTCACGAACGGCCACCACCCGGCTGCTGCACCTGGCCGTGCACGAGCTCCGCACGCCCGCCTCGGTCGTGTCGGGCTACCTGCGCATGCTGCTCGCCGGTCACGCCGGTCCGCTCAACGAACGCCAGCAGAAGATGCTGTCGGAAGCCGACCGGTCGAACCGGCGGCTGAACGATCTCATCGCCGATCTCGGCACCCTGTCGAACCTGGAGTCGGGCGCGCTGACCCTGGCCGTCCAGCGGGTCCCCCTCTGGACGCTCGTGCGCGAGGTCACGGCCGCCGTGGACGAAGGCCGGGATCGCGGCGTCCTGTTCGAGGCGCGGACGTCGGGCGACGAGGTCGAGGTCCTGGCCGACGCCACGCGGCTGCGGACGGCCCTGGGCGCGCTCCTGACCGCGACGGCGCGCGAGCGCGTCACGCCCGCGACCTGCCTGGTCGACGGGCGCCTCGAGACGCGCGACGGCGGTGGGCCGCAAGCCGTGATCCGGATCGGCGAAGAGCCGGCGCTGGCCGGCCTCGACGGCCCTCCGGGCCGGTTCGACGACTGGCGCGGAGGCCTCGGTCTCGCCCTGCCGCTGGCCCGGCACGTCGTCGAAGGGGCCGGCGGCCGCCTCTGGGCGCCGCGCGGCCGCGCCAATCGCGCCGCCATCGGCGTGGCCCTGCCGGTGGCACCGTCGCGCTGAACCGGGCCGGCGCCACCGCCTCTGGCGACGGAACCTCATCAGGAGTATAACTATCGCCCTGAACTGATCCGTTCTCTGGCCGGCTGCGTCCCCGCCGGCCCCGGAGGCCTCATGACCCATCGCATCCTGACCAGTCTCACGCTCGTCGGCACGCTGCTGCTGGCCGCGGCGGGGCCGGCGCGCGCGCAGGAAACCGACACCGAGCGGCAGGCGGCGCGCGACGTCCTGCAGAAGATGGCGGCGCTCGAGAAGTCGCTCGACGTGCCGGGCATCGTCAACAAGCTGACCGCCGCCGATCCGGGCCGCGACGCGGTCGTGGCGCGGGCGCACGAGTTGATGACGACCGAGCTGCTGGCGCTCGCCGACGACATCACCACGCATCCGGAGATCGGCTTCCAGGAGAAGCGGTCGGTGGCCGCACTGGCCGACTACCTGCGCAAGCACGACTTCACCGTGCAGGTCGGCGTGGCCGGCCTCGACACGGCGTTCATCGCCCGGTACAACAGGAACAACGGCGCGCCGAACCTCGGCGTGATCGTCGAATACGACGCCCTGCGCGGCACCAAGGGGGCGTTCCACGGCGATCAGCACAGCGCGCAGGGGCCGGTCGGGATCGCCGCCGCGGTCGCCATGGCCGAGTGGCTGACGAAGACCCACTCGCCCGGCAGCGTGACCGTGTTCGGCACGCCGGGCGAGGAGATGATGCCGCCCAACGCGAAGACGGTGATGACCAAGGCCGGCGTCTTCAACGGCATGGACATCCTCGTCCGCAGTCACTCCACGTCGGCCACGAGCCGGCCGGCGCCGGGCTTCGGCACCTGCTGCATGAACATCGACGGCGTGAAGTACACCTTCAGCGGCGCGCCGGCCCACCAGCTGACGGCCTGGAACGGGCGGAACGCGCTCGAAGGGGTGATTCACCTGTTCACCAACGTCGACAGCGTGCGGGCGAGCATCCGGCCCGAGGCGCGCATCGAGGGGAACATCACCGAGGGCGGTGCCGCCCCCAACGTCGTCCCCGACCGCGCGCAGGCCGATTTCTACATCCGCTACCCGGATGAGGTGTACCTCAGGCAGGTGACCGAGTTCGTGGACAACGCCGCAAAGGCCGCGGCGCTGTCGACCGGGACCAAGGTGAAGATCGATCACTACGGCCAGAACCGCGACGGCATCTCGGTGGCGACGCTCTCGGAAGTCGGCTTCGCCTACATGAAGAAGTACGGGGCGACCAACGTCCTCCCGGACCCCGGCAAGCCGCAGGGCTACGAGGAAACCGGCAGCGTGTCGCGGGAGATCCCGGGCCTGGGCTTCACGTCGCAGTCCTCGTACGCGCCGAACCACACCTACGAGATGCTGGCCGACGCCACCAAAGAGGTCGGACACCACGGCTTCACCGTGGACGCGGAGGCGATGACCGCGCTCCTCTACGACTTCGCGACGCATCCGGAGTACCGGGAAGCGGTGCACAAGGAGTTCACCGGTATCCAGGCGCTCTTCGCGGAGTACCTGACCGATCTGGAGAAGGTCTACAAGACGCCGAACGTGCCGGACCCGCAGTAAGGGAGCAGACGGGGCTCCGGGGTACGCCTCGGAGCCCCGGAGTCTCCGTGTCACGTGCGACGTGCGGACAATACCCATTGCCCGTTGCCCATTGCCCGTTGCGACAAGGGTCTTCGCGCTTCAGTGCACCTCCCTCCACCCCTTCCCCTTGAAGATCTGCCGCGCCACGCAGGCTTCCGCCCGCGCGTAGGCGTCGGCGAGGTCGCCGGCCGAGAGCGGCGCACGCAGTTCGCCGTCGCGCGGGCAGTCTCGGGGCAGGCGATCGGCGTCGGCGCCGATGAGCGCCGGCGGCCGGGGATCCGAATAGAACAACGCCACGCCGTCCTGCACCCAGAGCGGCCGCTGGGCGAGCGACGGCCCGGTCAGCACCCGCACCAGCTCGCGGCGGATCGTCCGATCGAGGATGCCGCGCGCCTGGAGCGTCGCCAGGGGGACGAGCGTCATCACGTCACCGGACGTCGCGCCAGCCGTGTACCACGGGCGTCCGGTCGCCTGCTCGTACTGCTGGAGCGTGGATGCCACGCGGATGGTGAGCCGGGAGGGGGCGGCGACACCCAGGGTCCGCGTGAGGCCGTCGAGCGCCGCGGTCGCGGCGGCGTTGACCGCCGTGCGGTCGGCCGCGCTGCCCGCCAGATCGACCGCGATGCCTCCCGCCGGTGACGCGCCCGCCGCC
>JAGWRA010000046.1 GCA_028876655.1 Acidobacteriota bacterium
CGGCGCTCGAGCCGACCGTGTCCGACATCACGCACGCGATGCGGCAGGGGAGCTTCCAGGCGCTGGCGCAGGCACCGGCCGACGGGCCGCCGGGGATCCTGCTGGGGACCGACCTGGCGAACCAGCTCGGCGTGGGCGTCGGCGACTCGGTGACGATCATGACCCCGCAGGGGACGCTGTCGCCGATGGGCCTGATCCCCCGGACCCGCCGGCTGCGAGTGGCCGGCATCTTCAGCCTCGGCCTGTTCGAGTTCGACTCGGCGTACGGCTACGTGACGCTCGACGTGGCGGAGCGGCTGCTCGACCAGCCGGCGCCCGAGGTGATCCAGCTGCGCGTCGACGACATCTACCGGGCGCCCGCGGTGGCGGCCGCCATCCCGAAGCAGCTGGGCGCGCGCTACCTGACGCAGGACTGGACCGAGATGAACCACGCGCTCTTCTCGGCGCTGTGGCTGGAGAAGATGGCGATTTCGGTGACGATCGGGCTCATCGTGCTGGTGGCCGCGCTGAACATCATCGCGTCGCTCATCCTGCTGGTCATGGAGAAGAGCCGCGACATCGCGATCCTGAAGACCATGGGGGCGTCGGCGCGCAGCGTGATGGCGATCTTCATGATCGAGGGGCTCATCATCGGCATCACCGGCACGGCCGTGGGGGCCGGCGGCGGCTGGGCGATCGCGACGGTGATGGACCGCTACAAGCTGCTGCACGTGCCGCTCGACGTCTATCAGGTCTCCTACGTGCCGTTCACCGTCCTGCCGCTCGACTTCGCCGTCGTCGTGGTCTCGGCCGTCATCGTCTGCTTCCTGGCGACCGTGTACCCCTCGCGCCAGGCGGCGAAGCTCGACCCGGCGCAGGCGCTGCGGTATGAGTGACGCCTTCCTCACCGCTTCCTCCGTCTCCAAGAGCTATCTGGTGGGCCGCCAGCGGCTGCAGGTGCTGCGCGATCTCGACCTGGAGGTCGGCGCCGGCGAGATGGTGGCGATCATGGGGGCGTCCGGCGTGGGGAAGAGCACGCTGCTGCACCTGCTCGGCGGCCTCGATCGCGCCGATGCCGGGACGATCGCCGTCGGCGACACGAACCTGACGACGCTGCCGGATGCCGAGCTGGTGGCGTTCCGCAACCGGGCGATCGGCTTCGTCTTCCAGTTCCATCACCTGCTGCCCGAGTTCACCGCGCTGGAGAACGCCGAGATGCCGATGCGCATCGGCCGGCTGCCGCGAGAGGAGAGCCGGCCGCGCGCCGAGGCGCTGCTGCGGCGCGCCGGTCTGGGCGAGCGGCTGACGCACCGGCCCGGCATGCTGTCGGGCGGCGAGCAGCAGCGGGTCGCCGTGGCCCGCGCGCTGGTGATGCATCCCGCGCTGCTGCTGGCCGACGAGCCGACCGGCGACCTCGACGAGCAGACGGCCGACAGCCTGCATCAGCTCTTCCGCGACATGCACCGCGAGTTCCAGTTGACGTCGGTGATCGCCACCCACAACCCGCGGCTGGCGGCGGCGTGCGATCGCGTCCTGCGCCTGAGCGACGGGCGGCTGACGCGCGCCTGAGGCGGGCGGCGGCCCCGGCGCGTGGGCGACGGCGGCGCGCGGGTGGTGACGGCGGGCCGACCGGCCGTCGAACTTCAAGACTGGCACGCACTTAGCCAAAAATGGCATGGTGCGGATGGGCGGTTTGCCTTATAATGAGTCGAGATTTCCCCGTGACTCCAAACCCGCGGTCTTCACGTAGGTAGCCCGGATGTTCGAACGCTACACCGAAAGGGCTCGACGCGTCCTCTTCTTCGCCCGCTACGAGGCCAGCCAGCTCGGGAGCATTTCGATCGAGACCGAGCACCTGCTGCTCGGGCTGATCCGCGAGGGGAAGGGGCTGACCAGCCGGATCTTCGCCCGGTCCCATCTGTCGCTCGAGAACATCCGCAAGGAGATCGAGGGGCGGACGGTCTTCCGGGAGAAGGTGTCGACGTCGGTCGAGATCCCGTTCAGTGCGGAGACCAAGCGGGTGCTGCAGTTCGCGGCGGAGGAAGCCGATCGGCTGCTGCACAACTACATCGGCACCGAGCACCTGCTGCTGGGGATCCTGCGCGAGGAGCGCTCGGTGGCGGCGTCGATCCTCATGGAGAAGGGGATGCGGCTGAACACGGTCCGCGAGGACATCGTGCAGCTGCTCAACGAGAAGACGACGCTGACGCGGGTGAAGGAGACGCCGCTGCTGGCCGAGTTCAGCCGCGATCTCACCGACTCGGCGATGAAGAGCCAGCTGGATCCGCTGGTCGGGCGCGAGCAGGAGGTCGAGCGGGTGCAGCAGGTGCTGTGCCGCCGGACGAAGAACAACGCGGTGCTCATCGGCGAGCCGGGCGTCGGCAAGACGGCGATCGTCGAGGGGCTGGCGCAGAAGATCGTCTACGGCGACGTGCCGCACTTCCTGGCGGACAA
Organism: Acidobacteriota bacterium; assembly: GCA_028876655.1. Classification (GTDB taxonomy): domain Bacteria; phylum Acidobacteriota; class Vicinamibacteria; order Vicinamibacterales; family CAVVIG01; genus JAGWRA01. Next base: position 2,434 of record JAGWRA010000046.1, read on the forward strand.
GCGGATCCTGGCGCTGGACATCTCGCTCATCGTGGCGGGGACGAAGTACCGCGGTCAGTTCGAAGAGCGCCTGAAGGCGATCATGAAGGAGCTGACCGACAACCCGAACATCATCGTCTTCATCGACGAGCTGCACACGCTGGTCGGGGCGGGGTCGGCGGAGGGGTCGCTCGACGCGGCGAACATCCTGAAGCCGGCGCTGTCGCGGGGCGAGATCCGCTGCATCGGCGCGACGACGCCCGCCGAGTACCGGAAGTACATCGAGAAGGACCGGTCGCTCGAGCGCCGCTTCCAGGCGATCAAGGTCGACCCGCCGGGCGAGCGCGAGACGATTGCGATCCTGATGGGCGTGAAGGACCGGTACGAGACGTTCCACCACGTCGAGTACACGCGCGAGGCGATCGAGGCGGCGGTGTACCAGTCGAGCCGGTACATCTCCGACCGCTTCCTGCCCGACAAGGCCATCGACCTGGTCGACGAGGCCGGGGCGCGGGCGAAGCTGCGCGAGGCGGGCTACAGCGAGGAGTTCGGCGAGATCAACCGGAGCATCCGGGTCGCCGTCGAGCAGATGGAGAGCGCGGTCTCGCAGAAGGACTTCGAGAAGGCCCAGTTCTACCGCGAGCAGGAGGTGACGGCGCGGGAGAACCTGCAGTTCGTCCGCGAGAAGTTCGACGTGAAGTCGAGCGCGCGGCGCGTCACGGTCGGCAAGCAGGACATCGACGAGGTCGTCTCCAAGTGGACCGGCGTGCCGCTCTCCTCGATCACCGAGGACGAGAGCGACAAGCTGCTCCGGATGGAGGAGGAACTGCACCGCCGGGTCGTCAGCCAGGACAAGGCGCTGTCGGCGGTGGCGCGCGCCATCCGCCGCTCGCGGGCCGGGCTGAAGAACCCGAACCGGCCGGTCGGCAGCTTCGTGTTCCTCGGCCCGACCGGCGTCGGCAAGACCGAGCTGGCGCGGGCGCTGGCGAACTTCCTGTTCGGCAGCGACAACGC
>JAGWRA010000047.1 GCA_028876655.1 Acidobacteriota bacterium
CCGACCGGCAGCGCACCCGACGCAATCGGGCGGCGCGCCTTCACCGGGTGCCGCCGATCGCTCTCGCGATCGACGATGTCGTTCACCAGGTAGACGACGCCCGAGAGCGCGCAGAAGATCACGAACGCCGCCACGACCACCTGCACCGCCACGCGATCGGTGAGGCGGTGTCCGAAGATCAGGCCCGCGAAGATGACCAGGTTCTTCGTCCACTGCTCCGGCCGCAGCGATCGCAGCAGGTTCAGCGCAGCCGAGCGCCGCGGGACCCCACCGATCGGCGGGATCCCGGGAGCCGCAGGTTCCGGAAGAGATCGTCGCGCCATTGAGCGCGTCAGGCGGGTCAGACCTTGGCGGTCGAGAAGCTCCGGACGGCGTCGCTCTCCGAGTCGAACGTCTCGAAGATGGTCAGCAGCTTGGTAATGGACAGCAGGTCCTGGATCCGCTTGGTCAGGCCGAGCAGCTTCAGGCTGCCGCCCTGCCGGCTCACCGTCGTGTACGTCCGCACGATCTCGCCCAGACCGGCGCTGTCGATGTAGGGGACGTTCTCGAGGTTCAGGATGATCTTCTTCCGGCCCTGGTTCACCAGGCTGTTGACCTTGTCCTTCAACAGCTCGTCACCCTCGCCGAGCGTGACTTTGCCCTTCAGATCCAGAATCGTGACATCGCCGACCGCTCGTTCATCGATCTGCATCGCGGCTTCTCTCCTCCCGCCCGGGCCATCGACCGACGATGCCCCCCGCGGAGAACCTGACATATGCCCTTGAAGAATAAGACCTTTTACTCTTATACAGGGTCCTTCACTCTAACGTAAAGGCCGGAAGACCGTCAACGGCCCGCCCCGTCGACCCGGCCCGGAGACAAAAAAAGGGGCCATGTCTCCATGGCCCCTCTCTGATGCATGCCCGCTGAGTTCCAGGTTCAGAACCCGCCAGCTCCCGCGAACTTCCGCTGCTGGAAGCACTCCCGGCAGAACACCGGGCGCCCCTGCGTCGGTTTGAAGGGTACCGTCGTCTCCTTGCCGCAGGCCGAGCAGACAGCCAGGGTTTCCACGCGCTCGCGCGGTCCCGACGCGCTGGCCGGGCGGGTCGCCCGCTTGGCCTTGCACGCCTTGCACCGCTTGGGCTCGTTCTTGAAGTTCTTGTCGGCGAAGAACAGCTGTTCTCCCGCAGTCCAGACGAACTCCGCGCCGCAGTCCACGCACGTGAGAGTCTTGTCCTGGAACTCCATGCCGCACCCCTTGCTGCTCGTTGGACCCTAGTCCATCTCCCGCCGGAGCTTCTTCCGATTGCGCTTGCGCGCCAGCGCCTGCTTGGCGCGGCGCTTGTCGCCAGGCTTCAGATAGAAGGAGTGCTTCTTGATATCCTTGATGATATCTTCCTGCTGAACCTTCCGCTTGAAGCGGCGGAGAGCGCTCTCGATCGACTCGCCCTCCTGAATCTTGACTTCAGCCACGCGTTGACACCCCCCTTCACGCGGCTCTGAGACCCCTGTCACGGCCCGTGCCGTAGGCCAAGTATGTTAGGCTAGCACAGGTACGCGCGGATTCCAGGCGCAAAGTTCCTGCCCGCCACTCCCGGGTCGGCGGCCCCGCCTCCCATCCGTGCTTCGGCCAGCTAAACCATTCACAATATTTCTCTTAGAGGCACAGGCTCATCCACATGAAGATCCTCGTGGTGGGGAGCGGCGCCCGCGAGCACGCCCTGGTCTGGAAGCTCGCGGCCGAGCCCGACGTCTCCTCCGTCCTCTGCGCGCCGGGCAACCCCGGCATCGCCCGGATTGCGGCCTGCCGGCCTGTCGACCCGGCCGACGTCGACGGCCTGCTCGCCCTCGCCGCGGCCGAAGGGGCCGACGTCACGATCGTCGGTCCGGAACTGCCGCTCAGCCTGGGGCTCGTGGATCGGTTTGCCGCCGCCGGACGCACGGCCTTCGGCCCGACGGCCGAGGCGGCCCGCCTGGAGACCAGCAAGATCTTCGCAAAGGAATTCTGCGCCCGCCACCACGTGCCGACGGCCCGCTTCCGCGTCTGCGATTCGGCCGGGGCGGCACTGGCCGTCGTCGCGTCCGGCGAGTTCGGCTGGCCCGTCGTCCTCAAGGCCGATGGCCTGGCCGCCGGCAAGGGTGTGGTCATCGCGCAGGACCGGGCGGAAGCGGAGGCCGCCGTCCGCGACGCCATGGTCGACCGGCGCTTTGGGAATGCCGGGGAGCGCCTCGTCATCGAGGAGCACCTGACCGGCCAGGAGATGTCCTTCTTCGTCGTCGCCGACGGGCACTGCGCCGTACCGCTGCTCTCGGCGCAGGATCACAAGCGGGCGTACGACGACGACCAGGGGCCGAATACGGGGGGGATGGGGGCGTTCGCCCCGAGCCCGCTGTTCACGCCCGACCTCCACAAGCGCATCATGCGCGAGATCATCGAGCCGGTACTCGACGGAATGGCCGCCGAAGGGCGTCCGTACTGCGGGTTCCTCTACGCCGGCCTCATGCTGACGGCCGACGGTCCGCAGGTGATCGAGTTCAACGTCAGGCTGGGCGACCCCGAAGCGCAGGTGGTGCTCCCGATGATCGACGAGCCGCTGCTCCCGCTGCTCGCGGCCGCCGTCACGCGCCAGCTGCGGCGGACGGGCTGCCGCATCCGCCACCAGCCGCACGTCGGCGTCGTCCTCGCGTCGGCCGGCTATCCGGGGAAGTACCCGGCGGGGCAGGCGATCAGCGGCGTCACCGATGCCGAGGCGCTCGACGACGTGCTGGTGTTCCACGCGGGGACGGCGATGCGCGACGGGCAGTTGATCACGGCCGGCGGGCGGGTGCTCACGGTCGTCGGGCGCGGACCCGACTACCGGGCGGCGATCGCGCGCGCCTACGCGGGCGTGGCCCGGATCGAGTTCGACGGCATGCAGTTCCGGCACGACATCGGCCGCAAGGCGCTGGCATCGGCGCCCTCGGTGTGAGCGCCTCCACGCGGCCCCCGGTCACCTACGCCGTCGTGACCTTCGGCTGCCGCGTCAATCAGGCCGATTCGCACCGGATCGAGGAGCAACTGCTCGCCGCCGGCGCGGCAGCCGCACCTGCCGAGTGCGCCGATCTGGTGGTCGTCAATACCTGCTCGGTGACCGCGAGCGCCGATCAGGGTGCCCGCCAGGCCATCCGCCGCGTCGCACGCACCAATCCCACCGCCCGCATCGTCGTGACGGGCTGCTACGCCTCGCGCGCCGCCGACGAGATCCGGGCCCTGCCCGGCGTGGCCCGCGTGGTGGCCAATCCCGACAAGGAGACACTCGGCGGGTTGCTGGACGGGGAGTTCGCGCTGACGACCGCGGCGCGCTTCGGCGATGGCGACGGCGCCTGCGGCGCGGCCGTGGGGCCGGGCCTCGCGGGACGGACGGCTTACACCCTGCGCGTCCAGACCGGCTGCGAGGAACAGTGCGCCTACTGCATCATTCCGCGGACCCGCGGCGCGAGCCGCAGCCGGCCGCTGACCGCGGTGCTTGCGGAGGTGGCGCGCGCCGCCGCAGCCGGGTTCCTCGAAGTCGCACTCACCGGGGTGCATCTGGGCGCGTGGGGGCGGGATCTCGATCCGCCGGCGTCGCTCGCCGGGCTCCTCGAGGCGCTGATGGCCGGGTCCTGGGATGTCAGGTTCCGCGTCAGCTCGCTCGAGCCGATGGACTGTCCGCCCGCGCTCGTGGACCTCGCCTGTGCGGATGCCCGGATAGCCCCGCACTTCCACCTCCCGCTGCAGCATGCCAGCGACGGCCTGCTGCGGGCGATGCGGCGGCCCTATACGCTGGGGGCGTTCGACCGGCTGGTCGGGACCATCCGCGCGCGGCTGCCGCACGCGTCGATCGGCTCGGACGTCATCATCGGGTTCCCGGGAGAGTCGCCCCGGGATGTCGATCGGCTGCTGTCGTACCTCGCCGGCTCGCCGCTGACCCACGTGCACGTCTTTCCGTACTCCGACCGGCCGGGCACCGTGGCGGCGGCGCTGCCGGACAAGGTGAGGCCCGTCGACGTCCGCGATCGCGCGCGCGCCGTGCGAGAGGTGGCGCGCCGGCTTACAGCCGCGTTCCAGCTTCGTCAGATCGGCACGGTCCGGCCCGGCCTGACCCTCGAGGACGGGACGCTGGCCGTGACCGACAACTTCCTGAAAGTGCGGATTCCGCCAGGGCAGGCGCGCAACGCGTGGGTGCACGTTCGGTTGCTCGAGTGCGGCGACGCGGGTGGGACGCTGATTGGGGAGGTTGCGGGAGGCGGCAGCCCAGCCTGGGCCCCGTAGCCTGAAGCCCGGAGCCTGGAGCCCTACATGAGTGCCGCGGCCCGCTGTGTAGGCGAGCGCCGCCCGCCTTCCACGATGAGCTGCCCGCACGCCGCACGGATATCGCGGCCGCGGCTCTTGCGGACCGACACCGTTATCCGCCGCTCGGCCAGCACGCCGGCGAAGCGGTCGATGGCGGCATCCGACGGGCGTTCGAACGGGATGCCGGGGGCGGCGTTCAGCGGGATCAGGTTCACCTTGGCGCGCAGTCCGCTCAGCAGCCGGGCGAGCCGCGCCGCCTCGTCCGGCGAGTCGTTCACGCCGGCCAGCAGCACGTACTCGAAGGTGATGCGCCGCCGCTTCTGCAGCGGGAGGCGGCGGCAGGCCTCGATGATCTCCCGGACGCTGTACTTCCGCCCGCTGGGGACCAGTTCGGTGCGGAGCGACTCGGTGGCGGCGTGCAGCGAGACCGCGAGGTTCGGCATCAGCGGTTCGGTCGCGAGCCGCTCGATGGCCGGCACGAGGCCGACCGTCGAGAGGGTGACCCGGCGCGGCGGCAGCGCGAATCCGTGCGGGTCCGCGAGGATTCGCAGGGCCTTCATCGTCTGATCGTAGTTGTGGAGCGGCTCGCCCATGCCCATCAGGACGATGTTGAAGGCCTCGTGGCGCAGGCCGAGCGAGCCGGCGAGCACGCGGACCTGCCCGGCGATCTCGGCGGCCGTGAGATGCCGCACCAGCCCCATCTTCGCCGTCAGGCAGAACGCGCAGCCCATGGCGCAGCCCACCTGCGTCGAGATGCAGAAGGTCATGGCCGGGGTGTCGGGAATGAACACCGACTCGATGCGCCGGCCGTCGGCCAGCTCGAGCAGGAACTTCTCGGTGCCGTCGGCCGATCGCTCGCGCGCGGCCAGGCGCGGCGTGCTGATGCGGAAGTCGGTGGCGAGGCGGTCGCGCAGCGCCTGCGGCAGGTCGGTCATGGCCGCGAACTCGTCCACGCCGCGCTTGTAGATCCACTGGAAGATCTGCCGTGCGCGGAAGCGGGGCTGTCCCTGCGCGTCGAGCGCCGCTTCGAGCTCGGGCAGCTCCAGTCCGGTGACGTCGGGTCGCGGGGCGGGGGCGGTCACGGTATCTGCTGGTGTGCCGGGAAATTACGGGCGCCTCTCGTCATCTTAGCACTGGCGGGGGGCGCGGCCGGCGCGGCCGGGCCTTTTGGCAGTTGAACTCGCCGGGGGCGCCATGCTATCATTTCGTGAAGCTGTTAATCTATTCGTAGTCAAAGGTTTGCAGCGATTCATCCCTGTCGGCCACGGATTCCCTGTTCCCTGACTTGAAGCCGATGATCGTTCGCGAAGTGCTGGATAACGGTCTCCGTCTCGTCACGGAGTCCATGCCCCACGTGCGTTCGATCAGCATCGGGGTCTGGCTGACGCGTGGCTCGCGTCACGAGACCGCCGAGCGCGGCGGGATCGCGCACTTCGTCGAGCACATGCTCTTCAAGGGGACGGAGCAGCGGTCGGCCGAGGACATCGCCCAGTCGATCGACTCGATCGGCGGCCAGCTCGACGCGTTCACGGCGAAGGAGTACGCGAGCTACTACATCAAGGTGCTCGACGAGCACCTGCCGCTGGCCGTCGACATCCTCTCCGACATCGTCCTGCGCCCGGCGTTCGATCCGACCGACATCGCGCGTGAGAAGAAGGTCGTCCTCGAAGAGATCAAGATGGTCGAGGACACGCCCGACGATCTCGTGCACGAGCTCTTCACGCAGCACCTGTGGGCGGGCCATCCGCTGGGGCGGCCGATCCTCGGGACGCCCGAGACGGTGGACGCCCTCACGCAGGACGCGCTCCGGTCGTACTTCGCCTCGGCCTACGCGGCACCGAACTTCATCGTCTCGGCGGCGGGCAATCTGGAGCACGCGCGCGTGCGCGATCTGATCGCGAAGGCCTTCGCCGGGTCGTCGCGCGTCGAGCACCGGCCGGCCGAGCAGCCGCCGGTGGTGAGACCGCAGGTGCTCATCCGCGACAAGGATCTCGAGCAGAGCCACGTCTGCGTCGGGACGGGCAGCTACGCGCAGGATCACGACGACCGCTACGTGAGCTACCTGCTCAACACCGTGCTCGGCGGCTCGATGAGCTCGCGGCTCTTCCAGAACGTCCGCGAGAAGCGGGGGCTGGCCTACGCCGTCTTCAGCGGCCTCAGCGCGTACCGGGATGCCGGCGCGTTCACCGTCTACGCCGGCTGCGCCGGCGAGGCCGTCGGCCAGGTGATCGACCTGATTGTCGAGGAACTGCGCGGCGTCAGGGAGACGCCGGTGTCCGAGGCGGAGATCCGCCGCGCGAAGGATCACCTGAAGGGCAGCCTGATGCTGAGCCTCGAGAACACCGCCAGCCGGATGTCCCACCTCGGCCGGCAGGAGATCTACTTCGATCGGCAGTTCGGCCTGGACGAGACGCTGCAGGGCATCGAGCGGATCACCGCCGACGACGTGCAGCGGGTGGCGCGGGACCTGTTCTCCAACGGGGCGCTGGCGGCGACGGTGCTCGGCCCGGTCAACGGGTTGCAGCTGCCGCCGTCCCGTCTGGCGCTGGGCTGAGGATGATTCGCCGGTACACCAATCCCGAGATGGGGCGCCTCTGGAGCGACCAGCGGCGCTACGAAACCTGGCTGGCCGTCGAGACGGCGGCCGCAGAGGCGATGGCCGCCGCCGGCCTCGTGCCGGCCGAGGCCGCGCGGGCCATCCGCGAGCGGGGCGGGTTCGACATCGCCCGCATCGAGGAGATCGAGCAGACCACGCAGCACGACGTGATCGCCTTCACGACGGCCGTGGCCGAGCGCGTCGGGCCCGAGGCCCGCTGGCTGCACTTCGGCCTGACCTCGTCGGACGTCATCGACACCGCCCAGGCGATCCAGATGCGGGAGTCGTGCGACCTGATCCTCACCGACCTCGAGCAGCTGGCGGCGGCGATCCGGGTGCGGGCCCTGGAGCACCGGCGGACGCCGATGATCGGCCGGACGCACGGCGTCCACGCCGAGCCGATGACCTTCGGGCTGAAGCTGGCGCTGTGGTACGCGGAAGTGCAGCGCGACCTCGATCGGATGCGCCGCGCGCGCGCCGTCGTCAGCGTCGGGCAGATCTCCGGCGCGGTCGGGACGTTCGCGCACCTCGACCCGTCGATCGAGGCCGAGGTCTGCCGGCGCCTCGACCTGCAGCCGGCTCCGGTGTCGTCGCAGGTGATCCAGCGTGACCGCCACGCCGAGCTGCTGGCCGCCCTCGCCATCACGGGCAGTTCGCTCGAGAAGTTCGCCCTGGAGATCCGCGGGCTGCAGAAGACCGAGATCGGCGAGGTCGAGGAACCGTTCGGCCGCGGGCAGAAGGGCTCGTCGGCCATGCCCCACAAGCGCAACCCGATCGGGTGCGAGCAGATCACCGGCCTGGCGCGGCTGCTGCGCGCCAACGCCCACGCCGCCCTCGAGAACAACGCGCTCTGGCACGAACGCGATATCTCGCACTCGTCGGTCGAGCGGGTCATCCTGCCCGACAGCTTCATCGTCCTCGATCACATGCTGCGCCGGTTCACCCGGATCGTGCGCGACCTGGTGGTCTATCCGGAGCGGATGCGCGAGAATCTCGCCCGGTCGCGCGGCGTGGTCTTCTCGGGGACCGTCCTGCTGGAACTCGCCCGGCGCGGCGTGTCGCGCGAACAGGCGTACCTGTGGGTGCAGCGCAACGCCATGCGGTCGTTCGCCGAGGCGGCCGACTTCAAGGCGCTGCTGCTCGCGGACCCGGACGTCCGGGGCGTGCTGTCGGCCGGGGACCTCGAGCGCGCCTTCGATCTGGACGATCAGCTGCGCCACGTGGACGTGATCTTCGATCGGGTGTTCGGGCCGGTGCCGGTTGAACCGGCCCCGGCCGTCTGAGCGTCTTTCATCATGCGAGCACGAGTCTTCGTCACGTTGAAACCGTCGGTCTTCGACCCGCAGGGGAAGACCATCCAGGACGCGCTCCATACGCTCGGCTACGCCGGCGTCCACGACGTGCGTCAGGGGAAGTACTTCGAGCTGGACCTGGCCGCCGGATCCGCCGACGCCGCCCGCGCCCTCGCCGCCGAGGTGGCCGACAAGCTGCTGGCCAACCCGGTGATCGAGAGCTACCGGATCGAAGTGGAGTGAACGCGGATCGCCGGTGGATGAACGCCGAGCGGCGAGCGCCGAGCGGCAAAGCCGCGAGGTACAGGCGCTGGGCTGGATTCGAATGGTTGCCGCTGACCGCGGATCGCTGGTAGATGAGCGCCGAGCCGCAACGCGGCGAGGTACAGGCGCTGGGGGTGGGGCCCCAGCGCACATTGAACAATGAAATTCGCCATCATTGTCTTTCCCGGCTCGAATCGTGACGAGGACGCCCGCCACGTGGCGACCCACGTGCTGGGGCAGTCGGCCGAGCTCGTCTATCACAAGGACGCCGACCTGCATGGCGCCGACGCCGTGATCCTGCCCGGCGGCTTCTCCTACGGCGACTACCTCCGGACCGGTGCCATCGCCCGGTTCTCGCCCGTGATGGGCGCCGTCCGCGCGTTCGCCGAGCGGGGCGGGCCGGTCGTCGGCATCTGTAACGGCTTCCAGATCCTGATCGAGGCCGGCCTGCTGCCCGGCGCACTGCTGCGCAACCGCGACCTCAAGTTCGTCTGCGAGTTCGTTCACCTTCGCGTCGAGCAGACCGATACGCCCTTCACGCGGCTGGCGCAGCCGGGGCAGGTGCTGCGCATGCCGGTGGCGCACGGCGAGGGGAACTTCTTCGCCGAGCCGGACGTGCTCCGGTCGCTCGAGGCGAACCGGCAGGTGATCTTCCGGTACACCGACGCCGCCGGCCGGGCGACCGACGCCGCCAACCCGAACGGCTCGGTGCACGCCATCGCGGGTATCTGCAATGCCGCGCGCAATGTCGTCGGCCTGATGCCGCATCCCGAGGATGCCTGCGAGGCGGCCCTCGGCAGCACCGACGGCCGGGTGCTGTTCGAATCGATCGTCGCCACCGTGGCCGCCGGAGCGGCGGCCCGACCGCGTCCGGCCGTGGTGACGGCCGCGACGCCACGCGTGTAGGGAGACGGGATGAGCCGGTACGACCAGGCCACGCTCGAACGGCACGGACTGTCGCCGGAGGAGTACGGCCGCATCTGCGAAATGCTGGGGCGCGAGCCGAACCTCACCGAGCTCGGCATGTTCTCGGTCATGTGGTCCGAGCACTGCAGCTACAAGAGCTCGCGCGTCCACCTGCGCACGCTGCCGACCGGCGGTCCGCAGGTGCTGCAGGGGCCGGGCGAGAACGCCGGCGCCATCGACATCGGCGACGGCCTGGCGGCCGTCTTCAAGATCGAATCGCACAACCATCCGTCCTTCATCGAGCCCTATCAGGGCGCGGCTACCGGCGTCGGCGGCATCATCCGCGACATCTTCACCATGGGCGCCCGGCCGGTCGCGCTGCTGAACTCGCTGCGCTTCGGTCCGCTGACCGCGCCGCTGGCCCGCCGCATCATGGAAGGCGTGGTCGCGGGCATCGGCGGCTACGGCAACAGCATCGGCATCCCGACGGTCGGTGGCGAGATCGCCTTCGAGCCGACCTACGCCGGCAACCCGCTCGTCAACGTCTTCTGCCTGGGGATCGCACGACACGAGGAAATCGTCAAGGGGATCGCGACCGGCGTCGGCAATCCCGTGTACTACGTCGGGGCCAAGACGGGGCGCGACGGCATCCACGGCGCGACGATGGCGTCGGCGGAGTTCGACGACAAGTCGGCCGAGAAGCGGCCCGCCGTGCAGGTCGGCGACCCGTTCATGGAGAAGCTGCTGCTCGAGGCGTGTCTCGAGGTGATGAAGAGCGACGCGCTCGTCGGCATCCAGGACATGGGCGCCGCCGGGCTCACCTGCTCGACCTCCGAGATGGGCTCGCGCGGCAGCGCCGGCATCGACATCGACGTCAGCCGGGTGCCGCAGCGGGAGACCGGCATGACGCCCTACGAGATCATGCTGTCCGAGTCGCAGGAGCGCATGCTGCTCGTGGCCAAGCGCGGGCGCGAGGCCGAGGTCGAGCGGATCTTCGAGAAGTGGGACCTGCACGCCGAGCGGATCGGCGAGGTGACCGACGACGGCCTGCTGCGCGTCCGCGACCACGGGACCGTGGTCGCCGAGATCCCGGACCGGGCGCTCACCGACGAGGCGCCCGTGTACCACCGGCCGATGGAGCGCCCGCGGTACCTGGACGAGGTGCAGACGCTCGACCCGAGCGCGCTGCCGGCCGGTCCGGCGCCGGGCGAGGTCCTGCTCGCGCTGCTCGGTTCCCCGGCCATCGCCAGCAAGCAGTGGGTTTACCGGCAGTACGACCACCTCGTGCGGGCGGACACGCTCGTCCTCCCGGGCATGGGGGCCGGCGTCATCCGCGTGAAGGGGACGTCGCGCGCGCTGGCGATGTCGGTGGATGGCAACGGCCGGTATGGCTATCTCGATCCGTACCAGGGGGCGGTGCTCGCCGTCGCCGAGGCGGCGCGCAACGTGGCCTGCGCCGGAGCCCGGCCCCTCGGCGCGACCAACTGCCTGAACTTCGGCAATCCGGAGCGGCCGGCGATCATGTGGCAGTTCGCCAGGGCCGTCGAAGGGATCGGCGCCGCGTGCCGCGCCCTGGACGTGCCGATTACCGGGGGCAACGTCAGCCTCTACAACGAGACCGACGGCCAGGCCATCTACCCGACGCCGGTCATCGGCGTCGTGGGGGTGCTCGCACAGGCCGATCGCGTCCTGGGCCGCGCGTTCCGCGCCGGCGGCGACGCGATCGTGCTGCTCGGTGAGGGCCGCGGTGAAATCGGCGGGAGCGAATACCTGAAGACCGTGCACGGCCTCGTGCGCGGCCTGCCGCCCGCGCTGGATCTCGGGCGCGAGCGGGCCCTGCAGGATCTGCTCGTGGCGCTGGCGGCGGACCGCCTGGTCCAGTCGGCCCACGACTGCAGCGACGGCGGACTCGCGGTCGCCGTGGCCGAGTGCGCGTTCGGCACCAGCCTGGGAGCCGAGATCGCGGTGCCGGAGGTCGCGTTGCCCGGCGCGGCGCCGGCCCTGGCGTGCGCCGCCGCCCTGTTCGGCGAGTCGGCGTCGCGGGTGGTGCTGTCGGTCGCCCCCGCGTCGGTCTCTGCCGTGCTGGCCCGGGCGGCGGCGGCCGGGGTGCCGAGCCGCGTGATCGGGCGCACCGGCGGTGATCGGCTGCGCATGGCGGTTGGCGCCGAGACGATCCTGGACGTGGCCCTGGCCGAGGCCGAACGGGTGTGGCAGACGGCGCTCGATGCCTGCTTCGCGCGACGGGTGGCCTGACGAGACGACAACACGTGCGCCCTGTGGATGAGGTTCACTGTGCAGCCTGACTCACGCTCGCGGCGGGAGGCCCCGGACGACAAGTTCCGGGAGGAGTGCGGCCTGTTCGGGATCTTCGACCATCCCGAAGCGTCCAAGCTGGCCTACCTCGGCATCTACGCGCAGCAGCACCGCGGCCAGGAGAGCGCGGGCATTGCGGCCTCCGACGGCGTCGAGGTGCGCGTCTCGCGCGCGATGGGTCACGTCGCGGACATCTTCGACACGCAGACGCTCCAAGGCCTGCCCGGGCGGTCGGCGATCGGGCACGTGCGGTACTCGACGAGCGGGGACAGCCACGTCGCCAACGCCCAGCCGATCCTGGTCGACTGCGCGCACGGACAGCTGGCCACCTGCCACAACGGCAACCTGGTGAACGCCTCCGAGCTGCGGAACGAACTCGTGCAGGCTGGATCGATCTTCCAGACCACGAGCGACACCGAGGTGATCTCGCACCTCTACGCCCGCTCGCGTGCCACCAGCGTCGAAGACGCCATCGTCGAGTCGCTCGCCCACGTCCGGGGGGCCTTCTCGCTGGTCATGCTGACGCGGGACCGCCTCATCGCGGCCCGCGATCCGCACGGCTTCCGGCCGCTCGCGCTCGGGCGCCTCGGCGACGCGGTCGTCGTCGCCTCCGAAACCTGCGCGATGGACCTCATCGGCGCGACCTACGTCCGCGACGTCGAGCCCGGCGAGGTCGTGGTGGTGAGCGCCGGCGGCGTCCGATCGATCAAGCCCTTTCCGCCCGCTCCGCTCGCGCACTGCATCTTCGAACACGTCTATTTCGCGCGGCCCGACAGCTACGTGTTCGGCCTCAGCGTGAACGAAGTGCGCACCGATCTCGGCCGGCGGCTGGCCCGCGAGAACCCGGTCGACGCCGATGTCGTCGTCCCCGTCCCCGACTCGGGAGTCTGCGGCGCCATGGGGTACGCAGAGGAGTCGGGGATTCCGATGCGGATGGGCCTCATCCGCAACCATTACGTCGGCCGCACGTTCATCGAGCCCGAGCAGTCCATCCGCCACTTCGGCGTCCGCGTGAAGCTGAACCCGGTGCGCAGCCTGCTCGACGGGAAGCGGGTCGTCCTGGTCGACGACTCGATCGTGCGCGGCACGACCAGCCGCAAGATCGTGAAGATGGTGCGCGCGGCCGGCGCCCGCGAGGTCCACGTGCGGATCAACTGTCCGCCGACCATCTCCCCGTGCTTCTACGGTGTCGACACGCCGCAGCGGTCCGAGCTCATTGGCGCCACCCACACGATCCGCGAGATCGAGAAGTACCTGGAGGCCGACAGTCTGGCGTACCTGAGCCTCGACGGCCTGCTCGGCGCCGTGGGGACGCAGCGCGCGTCGTACTGCACGTCCTGCTACACGGGGCAGTATCCGGTCGAGTTCCCGCGCAATCCAGAGGCGTACCTCCAGCTCGCCCTGAAACTCGACAAGGCGCCCCCCGTCACCAAGTGAGCCCGCACGTGTCCTGCCCGGGTCAGCCGCGCGAGCGTCGCCTCGGGCCTGCGGCCCTCGCCGCCGGCGTCGGCCTGCTGATGGCCGCCCATGTGGCCGCCCGGCCGGCGCCGCCGGCGACCGAGCCGTCCCGGCCCCAGGCGATCTCCGCGGCCGCCCTCCAGCAGGCGATCGATCGCCTGGGCGACCTCGACGACGCCGTCCGTGTCCAGGCCGCCCGCACCATCAGGCGCGTGCCGGCACCGGAGGCCGTGCCGGCTCTGGTCCAGGCCGTCCTGAAGGGGACCGACCAGTACGTGCGGTACAAGGCGCTGGTGCTGCTGACCGGTTTCGGCGGGCCCGAGGTGCGGCGCACCGTCGGCGACGTGATCCAGGATCGCAACGACCGCCTGCGCACGGTGGCGTACGCCTACGACGAGCACCATCCGGATCCCGACGCCGTGTTCGCCCTGCTGGCGGCCGCCGACCGCGAGACCGGGGAGTTCGTCCGGCCCGCGTTGTTGCGGGCGCTGGCGGCGCACGGCCGTGATCCGCAAGTGCGGCCGGTTCTGCTCGCGGCCGTCCAGGAGGGCGCCCCCGTCCTGCGAAGCGCGGCGATCGAGGCGCTCGGTGACTATCGTGCGGCTTGGGCGGTCGATGCGCTCATCCCGATCGCACGGCAGGCCGGTCCCTTCCAGGACGACGCGATCCTGGCGCTCGGCAAGATCGGGGATCGGCGGGCGCTCGGCCCGATCGTCGGCCTGCAGCAGAGTGCCGGACCGGACGCGCAGCCGATCCTCTCGGCGGCGATCTGTCTCCTGGGGTTGCACTGCGCGTCGCACCTGGGGTATCTCGATCGCACGCTGCGGTTCGCCGAGCACACGTACGGCTATCAGCTGCTGCTGCGGGCGGCGGTGCGCGGGTTGGTGGCGCTCGGCGAGCGGGGAGACGATCAGGCGCTGACCACGCTGCTGAGCGTCGGGACATCGACGCACCAGGACGACGCGCGCGCCACCATCGCCTTGGGCGTGGCGACGATTGCCTTGCGGAACCCGCCGTTCCTGCTGAAGGCCCTGGGCACCTGGCCCGACCGGGTCCCAGCGATCGATCTGATGGCCGACGGGTTCGACATGGTCGGGAACGACTACGAGAAAGAGCAGTTCTACGTGACGGCGCGGCATGCCTACTGGGCGGCGGCGGAGGGCTCGCCGACGCGCCAGTTGATGGCGTCGTTGATTGACAGGCTGGACTTCTGAGCCGAGGCACGCGGATCGCTGGTGAACGGGCGCCGAGCCGCGTGCCGCGGCGAGTGCGGGCGCTGAGGATGGGCCTTGATCCGCTGCCTGTGAGAGCGGATCGCTGGTGGATGAGCACCGAGCCGCGTGCCGCG
>JAGWRA010000048.1 GCA_028876655.1 Acidobacteriota bacterium
GCGCCCGCGTCACCGTGTCCATGTTCGCCGAGACGATCGGCCGCTGCAGCGTGAGGTGCGCCGAGAGCCGGCTGCCAAGATCGATCCGATCGGGATCGCGGCGGGCGATCACGCTGAACTGCGGCGCGAACAGGAAGTCGTCGAACGTCCGGCCGCGCGCCAGCTCGCAGAGCCGGGCCAGGCCGGCCGCACGCCGCGCGGAATCGGCGGCGCTCATGACAGCGGGTTCCACAGGCGGACGCCGCCCAGCAGCCCGTCGGTGTTCGGGATGAGCGTGACGTCCGGCGCCAGCTTCAGCGTCAGCTTCTTCGCATTACCGCCGCCGATGTAGAGGTGATCGAAGTGCACGAGCGCGCGGAACTGCTCGAGCGCGATCGCGACGCGGCGGTTCCACTTCTTCCGGCCGACCTTCTTCAACGCCTTCCGGCCGAGCTGATCCTCGTAGGTCTTCCCGTGGCGGAACGGATGGTGCGCCAGCTCGAGGTGCGGCGCGAGCTGGCCGTCCTGGAAGAGCCCCGTGCCCATCCCCGTGCCGAACGTCACGACCATCTCCACGCCGCGCCCCCGGATCGCGCCGAGCCCCTGCACGTCGGCGTCGTTGGCGACCCGCACCGGCCGATCGAGCGCACGGCCGAGCTGGCTCGCCAGGTCGAAGTCGTGATACACCCCTTCCGCCGCCAGGTTCGGCGCCGTCAGGATCCGCCCCTTGCGGACGACGCCCGGAAAGCCGACCGAGACGCACTCGTAGTCGGGCAGGGGACGGACCAGCTCGACCAGGGCGTGCACCAGCGCGTCGGGCGGACACGGGTGGGGCGTCTTCACGCGGACCCGCTCCGACCGCATCTTCCCCTGGGCGTCCAGCACCGCCGCCTTCAGGCCCGTGCCGCCGACGTCGATGGCGAGAATGCGGGAACGGAGCGCGCGATCGCCGGCCGGGCTACGAGAGGGCATGGGTTTCCTCCTGGGAGCTCTCCGGATTATCGCATTGCCGCGTGATACAGAGCCCTCAGCGTAACGGCCCGCACAGCGGGCCCGCGAACGGAACGGAGCGAGCCGCATGAGGCGAGCGAGTGCAGTGAGCCGGGGTGTGGGGCGGAGCCCCACGTAACTCTGATACCCTAGGCGGAACGACTCGATGACGGACCCGCTGAAACTCCTGCTGCTCGTCGGCGTCGGCGTCGCCGCCGGTTTCCTCAACGTCTTCGCCGGAGGCGGATCCACGCTCGTCCTCCCCACCCTCATCTTCATGGGGCTGGACGCGACGGTCGCCAACGGCACCAACCGCGTCGCGATCGTCCTGCAGACGATCGCGGCCGTCCTCTCGTTCCACAACGAGGGACACTCCGACGTCAAGCGCAGCCTGACGCTGGGCGCCTGGACGATGCCCGGCGCCATCGCCGGCGCCGTCGTCGCGCAGCGGGTCGGCGGCGCGCTGTTCGAGCGGATCCTCGGCCTCGTGATGATCGGCGTCGTGCTGTCGATGTTCGCCTCGCCGGCGAGCCGCCCGCCCGCGCCCGGCGGCGGCTCCCGATCGTGGCTCGTCTACCCGGCGATGTTCGCCCTCGGCTTCTACGGGGGCTTCATCCAGGTCGGGATCGGCTTCGCGCTGATGGCCGCCCTGTTCCACCTCGAGGGCGCCAGCCTCGTGCGCGTGAACATGCACAAGGTCTTCATCGTGCTCGTCTACACGCTGCCGGCCCTCGCCGTCTTCGCGTGGTCGGGGCACGTGGACTGGACCATCGGCCTGCTGCTCGGCTGCAGCAACGCCTGCGGCAGCTGGTGGGGCGCGCGCCTCGCCGTGCGGCGCGGCGACCGGCTGATCCGCTACCTGCTCGTCGTCGCCATCGTCATCATGGCCCTGAAACTGTTCGGCCTGTTCTGAGGCGTCTCCATGGCCACCCGACTCTATCTCGTCCGGCACGGCGCCACGACGCTCAGCAGCGAGGACCGCTTCGCCGGCGCCACCGACGTCGACCTCTCCGACGAGGGACGTGCGCAGGCGCAGGCGCTGGCGCGCCGGCTCGCGCACACGAACCTGGCCGCCGCCTTCTGCAGCCCGATGCGCCGCACGCACGACACCTGCACCATCATCGCCGGCCCGCACGGCCTCACGCCCGTCGGCGACGCCGGCCTGCGCGAGGTCGACCACGGCCACTGGGAAGGGCTGACGCGGCAGGAGGTCGAGCACCGCTATGCGGAGGAGTACGCGGCGTGGGAGGAGGACCCGTTCACCTTCGCCCCGCAGGGCGGTGAGTCGGGGGCGCACGTCGTGGCGCGCGCGCTGCCGGTGATCCGCCGGATCGTCATCGAGTACCGCGAGCGCGCCGTCCTGATCGTCTCGCACAAGGCGACGCTGCGGCTGCTCATCAGCACGCTGCTCGGCTTCGATCAGCGCGGCTACCGCGACCGGCTCGATCAGTCGCCCGCCGCCCTCAACGTCCTCGACTTCAAGGATCCCGTCCGGGCCCGGCTCATGCTCTTCAACGACACGTCACATTACGAGCCGTGCCCGCCGCCGCCGGGCGCGCGGCTGTCGAAGTGGTGGGTCGGGGACTGACATCCCGCCCCATCAGCACGACACGCACTTGTGCTCGACCTGGGCGCCGAGCTTCTGCAGCAGCGCCATCGTCTCCGGGTAGGGCGGAATCCGCTGGTACGGTCCGTTGGCCAGGTCCGCCACCGTCTGGCCCGCGCGGTTCACCGCCCGGACGTTCGCCCCCTTCGACACCAGGTACAGCACCATCGCGTTGTCGCCGCGGGCCGCCGCCTGGTGCAGCGCCGTGTTGCCGTCGGCGTCGTGGGCGTTCACGTCCGCGTGCAGCACCTCGACCAGGTACTTGACCGCCGCCAGCATCCCCGTCGGCGCGTAGCGGTGATGGTTCGCGGTGAAGCTGTGGCCGTAACCGGCGCCCGCGGCCGCCACGATGGGCGGAATGTCGGGCCCGCCGACCGGCACCGGCGGCAGCCCGGAGGGATCCGTCTTCGGCGCCGCGATGCCGTCACGGTCCACGCCGCGCGGCCGCCCGGCCGGTTTGTAGGTCGGGATGGTCGGATCGGCCCCGTGCGCGACCAGCAGCTTCATCGCCTCGACGTCGTCGGCGTACGCCGCGCGCCAGAACGGCGTGGCGCCCGCCTCGTCGATCCCCGACTGGTCGAGGTTGTAGTTGGTCCACCAGACCTTCTCCTTCAGCCGCGCGTTCGGGTTGGCGCCGCGCGCGAGGAGATCGGTCATCAGCTGGAGATAGGTGGTCTTCTGCTGTTCGTGCGTGAACGGGAAGGGATACTCCGACTTGTCGTGCCACTGGGTGTTGACGACGGCGTAGAGCGGCGCCGCGCCGTTGCGCGCCGCCGTGTTCGGGTTGGCCCCGTGCGCCAGCAGGTACTCGGCCGCGTCGAAGTGGCCGTTGATGATCGCGATGAGCAGCGGCGTCGTGTCGTCGCCCGGGTCCGCCTGGTTGACGTCGGCGCCCGCGTCGACCAGCGCCGTCATCGTGTCGAGGTGCCCGTCGCGGGCGGCGAAGAGCAGCGCCGTGAGCCCGCCCTGCGTGCCGACCAGGTCCGGATAGGTCGCCCGCCGCGGCTCGTTCGCCGCACGGGCCTTCCCGGCAGGCGCCGGCCCGTCCTTGGCGGGCCGCTCGCGCGTCGCAGGCGCCCCCCCGCCGGCCCCGACCGTCCCCTTTCCGGCCGCCGTCTCTTCCGGCCGCGTCCCCGGGAAGAAGGCGCCCGCCACCCGGGGATCGGTCTTCGGGAGCTTCGCCCAGTCGAAGACCGTGGTGGTGGCCTTCCAGTCGGCGCCGTGCGCCAGCAGCAGCTTGACGACGTCCGCGCGGCCGTGGGCGGCCGCGAACATCAGCGCCGTCTCGTGGCGGAACGATTCGTGGGCGTTGACGGCGGCGCCCGCGTCCAGCAACGCCGTCACCGCCGCGACGTTGCCCGAGGCGGCGGCGAACATCAACGCCGTCGTCCCGTGCAGATCGGCACGCTTCGGATCCGCGCCGCCCTCGAGCAGCACCCGCACGACGTCGGCCGCGCCGTTCCTGGCCGCCAGGTCGAGCGGCGTGAAGCCGACGAGCCGGGTGACGGCGTTCACGTCCGCGCCGGCGTACAGGAGCATCTGCGCCATCGCCGGGTCGTCGTTCATCGCCGCCCAGTGCAGCGCCGTCATGCCGTCGCCCTGCGCACTGTTGACGTCAGCGGCCTGGCGCAGCAGCGCCTGGACGGCCGCCCGGTCCTTCTGCATCGCGGCGTCGGCCACCGGAGACCGGCTCGGCGCGGCCGCGCCGAGCACCGTCAGGCAGAGCACGCCGGTTACGACCGCGATCGCCTTGCGCCACATCGCCCTACCCCTGTCGCTCGGCCACCGTGGTCTCGACGGTGGGATTGAGATCCATCGCCTCGGTACTGTCGCCGAACTTCTCGCGGTTCACGCCCATCGCCTGGAGCACCGCAAGCCAGGCGTTGGCCATCGGCGTCCCTTCGGGCGTCTCGATGTGCACGTTGCCGCGGATGCGGCCGCCCGCGTGCCCCATCAGGAAGAGCGGCAGCTTGCTGTGGTTGTGGACGTTCGAGTCGCCCATCGGCGATCCGTAGATGATCACGCTGTTGTCGAGCAGGGTCCCCTCGGGCTCCTGGACGCTCTTCAGCTTGGCGAGCAGGTAGGGCACCATGCTCACGTGATAGGAGTTGATCTCCTTGAAGATCTCCAGGTTCTCCGGCTTCTCCTGGTGGTGCGACGTCGGGTGGAACGCCGCCGTCGCGGCCTTGCAGCCGGCGCCCGGATAGACGCGGGCCGACGCGTCGCGTCCGAGCTTGAACGAGACCACCCGCGTCAGGTCCGCCTGGAACGCCGCCGCGATGAGATCCATCATCAGCTGCACGTGCTCGTGGAAGGAGTCGGGCACGCCGACCGGCGCCTCGGGCAACTCCCGCGCCGCGCCGCTCGCATTGTGCTTCTCCACGTTCTGGATCCGCCGCTCGATCTCGCGAACGTCGGTCAGGTAGTTGTCGAACCGCCGCCGGTCGCTGGCGCCGAGCGTCTTCTTCATCTCGGCGATCTGGACCGTGAGCCAGTCGAGGATGCTCGCCTTCGCCCGGCGCCGCGCTTCGCGATCCTGCGGGTTGTTGCCGAGGCCGAACAGCTGGTTGAACACCGCGCGCGGGTTGCGGATCGCCGGCAGCGGCTCGGTCGGCGACGCCCACGACAGCGTGTCGGTGTACACGCACGCGTAGCCGTAGTCGCAGCCTCCCGCCTGGTCCACCGGCTCGATGCAGAGCTGCAACGACGGAATCGCCGTGTCCTGACCGAACTGCTTCGCGTAGACCTGGTCGAGCGAGGTCCCGGCGTCGATGTCCGAGCCCTCGGTCTGCCGCGGGTGCGCCTGGGTCAGGTACGTGGCGCTCGACCGGAAGTGATCGCCCCCGATCTCCGGCGCCGACCAGGCCTCCGCGCTGTGGTCCTTCGTGTTGCTGATGATCGTCAGGTAGTCGCGGTACGGCTCGAGCGAGACGAGACTCGTCGGTGACAGATCGAAGTGGCGCCCCGCCGCGGCCGGCGACCACATGTGCTGCTGCCTCCCGTACGGCGCGCTGCCGGCCGACCCGTGCACCATCTCCATCGCGACCAGACGCGTCGTCCCGGTCCTGCCGGCGGTCGCGGCGGCCGCCGCCGACGCCGTGCCGGTCGGCCCCGCCGGCGTCATCGCGTCCAGGAACGGCAGCGCCATCGTCACGCCCAGCCCCTTGAGGAGCGTGCGCCGGGACAGGTGCTTCTTCGTCAGATACATTGATCTCCTCACTCACCCACTAGTGGGGCTGCCGCCCCGAGCCGCCCCTGGCGCCCTTCTTCCCCGACGCGCCGGCCGGGTCGGCCGTGCGGTTCTCCGCGCTGCGCGCCCCCGCCCGGTTCATCAGAAACGCGTCGCTGTGGACGATGCCCAGCACGTAGGCGGAGAAGTGATGGCCGCGGGTCCCGGCGCCGCGGATGATCGCCCGCACGGTCGGCATGTCGAAGTACTCGACCTGGCGCCCGAGCGCGTAGGCCAGCAGGTTCTCCGTGAAGACGCGCAGGAAGGTGTCCTGGTGCTTCAGCATCGCCTGCTCGAGGCCCTCCGGCCCGTCCATCGGCGTCCCGTCGTACAGCACCGTGGACGCGTCGACCGGCGCGCCGTTGTCGCTGATCCGCCAGTGTCCGCTCGGATCGAAGTTCTCGAGCGACAACCCGATCGGATCGATCACCGAGTGGCACGATGCGCAGAACGGGTTCTTCCGGTGCTCCGCCATCCGCTGCCGGACGGTCAGCGTCTTGCCGTTCTGCACGGCGCCCGCCGTCTCGTCGAGGTCGGTGTTCACCCCCGGCGGCGGCGGCGGGGGCGGCTGACCGAGCAGCACCTCGAGCACCCACTTGCCGCGCAGCACCGGATCCGTCCGGTCGGCCACCGAGGTCTCCACCTGGATGGCGCCTTCGCCGAGCAGGCCGCGACGCTCGGTTCCGGCGAGCGAGACGCGCCGGAACCCGCTCCCCGCCACGCCCGGAATGCCGTAGTACGCCGCCAGTTCCTGGTTCACGTACGTGTAGTCGGCGGTCAGCAGGTCCAGCACGCTCGCGTCGTTGACGACGATGCTGTTGAAGAACTCCTGGGTCTCCCGTTTCATCGCCGCCAGCACGTCGGCCGTGTAATTCGGGTAGCGGAGCGGATCCGGGTGCACCTTGTCGGCGTCCTGCAGCCGCAGCCACTGGGTCGCGAAGCGGCTCGACAGCGAGAAGGCCCGCGGATCCCGCAGCATGCGGCGCACCTGCGTGTCGAGCACGTCGGGTTCGTGCAGCCGGCCCGCCATCGCCAGCTTGACCAGCGTGGCATCGGGCGGCGAGGCCCAGAGGAAGTACGACAGGCGCGACGCCAGCGCGACGTCGGTCACGCGGTAGGTCTGCCCGGCCCGGACGGTGGCCGGCTGCGGCTCGGCGCGGAACAGGAAGTGCGTGCTCGACAGCAGGGCCTGCAGCGCCAGCCGGATCCCGCTCTCGAAGTCGCCGTCCTGGCGGCCTTCCTTGTAGAACTTCAGGAGCGCGTCGATCTCCGAGGGTGAGGCAGGCCGGCGGTACGCCTGATTCGCCAGGTTCGTGACGATCTTCCGGGCGCACGGCAGCTCGCCCGCCGCCGAGACCGGGCGGCAGATGAAGATCTTCTGCCGGCTGACCGTGCTCGTGACCCCCGTCACGCGCAGCGGACCGGTCATCGTCACGCTCCGGACGTGCGGCTCGGTGTAGACGCCCGCCGCGTCGCCGATGTCGGGATCGGCGAGCATGAACCCCTGCGGGGTGATGATGTCGTCAACCGGTCCGTCGAACTTCGAGACGAACGCCACCGACACCCGCTGCTGGCCCGCCGGGATGTGAATTGGCGGCGTGTCCACCGCCAGCCCCTGCTTGCTGGCCTCCGTCAGGGTCGGCGGGACGTCGAGCAGAGCCACCCGCTGGCCGTTGACCGCGATCTCGAGCTGCTCGTCGCCGGCCGTCCTCCCGAACAGGTGCCCCACGACGCCGTCGAGGGCGGCGAAGAAGAGCACCCTGAACGTATAGGTGCCGTCGGCCGGGAACACGCGCAGAATCGAGATCCCGCCGCGCGTCCCCATCGGCGTCCCGGGCACGTGCTGCATCTGCGACGCGTGCTTGTTGACGTCGTAGGTCACCTGGCGGGGGGCGGCGTCCGTGTCGCCGACGGCCAGCCGGCTGATCTCGTCGGCCGCGTCGAGATAGCTCTGGAGCAGCGTGGGCGACACCTCCTGCACCGCCGCGATGTTGTCGAAGTTGTGGCTCATCGTGTCGGGCGGCAGCCACTGGCTGACGTCCACGTCGAGCCCGAGCAGGGACTGGATCGCGCCGGCGTACTCCACGCGGTTCAGCCGCTGCGACATCCGCAGCCCCGGATCCGGATCCCGTGCGGCCTCCCGGTCCAGCCGGCTCTCGAGCGAGACGACGAACGCGTGAATGGTGGCGGGGTCGGGACGCTTCGGCGCGCTCGCCTTCGGCATCATGCCGGCACGCAGCTTGGCGATCATGTCCTCGGCGATCTGCGGGTGCCGGGTCGCCTGGGCCATGTCGAAGTGCTCGAACGAGAGCCCCCCCGGCTTCTGCTTGTCGGTGTGACACTGCGTGCAGATGGTGTGCACCATCTCGTTCTGCGCCGCCACCGACATGCGATCGCCCTGGTGCGCGAACGACACGATCGTGGGGTGGAACGCGGGGAGCGGTGCAGCCTCCGTCGTCGTCAGGCCGGGAACCGCCACCGGTTCGAGCGCCGCGATGAAGGCCTGCAGCGTGGCCGCATCGGGTCGCGGCATGCCGACCGGCGGCATCGCCCCGGCCTTCAGCTTGCGGACCATCAACGCCGCCACGTGCGCGTCGAGATGCGCCGCGTCGAACTTCTCGAGCGACAGCCCGCCCGTCATCTGCGCATCGTCGTGGCAGCCGACGCAGTACTGCTGCACGAGGGCGTTCTGCTGCTTCACCGGCATCGCACCGGGCGCCGCTGCCGGCGCCGCAGCGCGGACCGGCTGGCCGATACCCGGGCCCACGAACGCCAGGGTGAACGCGACGGCGATCCAGACCGCGTGTCTAGACATTTCGTCTCCAGCGGGAACTACTTCACGATTGGCTCATCATGGTAGGGTGCTCAGCAGTAAGGCTGTTGTCACAAGTTGTAACAATTTGCACGATGGCGTCGGTCCGGGTTTTCCACCCCAGGCCCATCCGTCAGGAGATCCGCCCGCCTGATGCATTCATTAGTGGAACTAATTTGACGCCGAACGGTTGAGCCCCTAAGGTTGCCCGGATGAGGCGGTGCCCGTCCGGCCGCCACCGTCAGGAGGGGGAAACCATGCAGGCGTGGACTCGCAGGCTCGGCCTTGCTCTCGTTGCTCTGCTGCTCGCAGCGCCCGTGGCGCTCGCCCAGTCACAGACTGGGTCCATCACCGGGGTGATCACGGACACCAGCGGCGCGGTCCTGCCGGGGGTGACGGTGTCGGTCTCCGGCCAGAATCTGATCGGCGGCGTGCACACGCAGGTGACCGACGCCAAGGGGACGTACCGGTTCGACCGGCTACCCCCGGGGACCTACAACCTGAAGTTCGAGCTGCAGGGGTTCAAGACGGTCGAGCAGCAGGGGATCAACATCTCGGCCCTTTTCGTGGCCACGGTCAACGCCAAGCTCGCCGTCG
This sequence comes from Acidobacteriota bacterium, assembly GCA_028876655.1. GTDB lineage: Bacteria > Acidobacteriota > Vicinamibacteria > Vicinamibacterales > CAVVIG01 > JAGWRA01. The sequence continues at coordinate 9,214 of JAGWRA010000048.1, forward strand.
GCAGCGTCAGCGAGACGCTGACGGTCACCGGCCAGGCCCCCACGATCGACACCAAGTCGAACGTCCAGCAGACCGTGCTGCCCCAGGCGCTGCTCGAGGGGATCCCGACGGGGCGCGACCCGTGGTCGGTCGCCAAGATCGTCCCCGGCATGCAGGTGTCGACCTATGACGTCGGCGGCACGCAGGGGATGCAGCAGAGCTCGCTGTCGGTGCACGGCTCGAACACCAACGACGTCAACTACAACATCGACGGCGCCTCCATCAACTGGCCGGGCGGCGGCGGCGGCGCGACGATGGCCTACTTCGACCAGGGGATGTTCTCCGAGGTCAACTACACGACGTCGGCCATCCCGGCCGAGGTGCTCGTCGGCGGCGTCTCGATCAACATGGTCACCAAGGAAGCCGGCAACCAGTGGCGGGGCGGCATGCGCTATTACTACGCGAACGACAGCATGCAGAGCGACAACACCCAGGCGCCCGACCTGACGAAGTGGAACTTCCTCGGCAACCCGATCACGCGCCAGTACGACTTCAACTTCGGCGGCGGCGGCGCGATCGTGAAGGACAAGCTGTGGGTGAACGGCGAGCTGCGCGACTGGTCGGTGAACCAGGTCACCAACGCGAAGAACGCCGACGGCACGCGCGCCATCGACGACAACGTCATCCACAACTACTTCGTCAAGGGTGTCTGGCAGGCGGCGGCGAACCACAAGATCGCCTTCTCCTACACCTACGACAACAAGATCCGCGGCCACCGGCGCAACACGCCGCCGAACTTCGTCCCCGACATCGCCTCGCTGCACCAGAACAACCCGGCGTCGATCTATCAGGCGCGCTACACCGGCGTGTTCAACAAGGCGGTGTACGAGTCGTCGTTCAGCGTGATGTCGGGACAGACGTCGTACCTGTACCAGGCCGGGACGAACGGTGCGATCCGGGTGGTGGACGTCGCCCTCTCGACGGCCAACTACGCAGCCCAGTATCACGAGGAGAACCCGAACTCGAAGCTCGTGTTCAACAACGACCTGTCGTACACGACGTCGAAGGGCCTCGGCAACCACCTGTTCAAGGTGGGCGTCCAGTTCACGCGCCTGCGCTACCAGGACTCGTACGAGGTGAACGGCGACATGTACCTGGAATACAACGACGGCGTGCCGTTCCAGGTGCAGGAGTGGAACACCCCCACCAGCAGCCTCAGCCTCGACCACGCGCTCGGCTTCTTCGCCCAGGATTCCTGGACGATTGGCAACAAGCTGACGCTGAACTACGGGATGCGCTTCGACACCAACACCGGGACCATCCCGGCCCAGTCGAACCCCGCCGGCACCTTCGTCGGCGCGCGGACGCTCGCGTCCTCGACGCCGGTCGACCAGAAGCTGGCGGTCTGGCGCTTCGGCATGTCGTACGATCCGATCGGCGACGGCAAGACCGCCCTCAAGGCGAGCTACAGCCGCTACGGCACGCAGATCGGCATCGACCGCGTGACCAACGTCAACCCCTTCATCTTCGCCAGCCAGACGTGCGCCTGGAACGACATCAACGGTGACGGGCAGGCCCAGGCCAACGAGATCAGCCGGTGCTCCGGCTTTCCGACCAAGTCGGTCCGCTACGCCAGTTCGAACGGGCCGAAATGGCCGTACTCCGACGAGATCACGGCCGGCATCGAGCGGGAAGTGCCCGGCGACATCCGCCTGGGCGTGATGTACTACCACCGGACGAACCGTGACCAGATCGGCACGGTCAACGCGGCGGTCCCCTCGAGCGCCTACACGCCGGTGACCATCACCGTCCCCGGTGGCTCGAGCGGTCCGGGCGGCACGGCCACCTTCTACAACCTGAATGCGGGCTACCTCGGGCTGCAGCAGACGGTGCTCGACAACCAGCCGTACCTCAACACCACCTACAACGGCGTCGACTTCACGGCGAACAAGCGGCTCAGCAAGCGGTGGCAGATGATCGCCGGCCTCACGATCGGCAAGAACACCGGCGGCGTCAACACCAGCACGGGCCAGTCGGCGACGGTCGACCTGAACGATCCGAACAACACGCTGTATCCCAGCGGCATCGTCGGCAACGACTCGCTGTGGGCGTTCCGCCTGGCCGGCAGCTACATCTTCCCGGGCGAACTGACGCTCGCCGGCAGCCTCATCTCGAACCAGGGCTACCCGTACGTGTCGACCTACACGGTCACCCGTGCGATCTATCCGCAGCTGACCCGCTCGAGCCAGACGGTGCTGCTCACCTCGCGCGGCACCGAACGGCTGCCGAGCGTCACGATGCTCGACCTGCGGATCTCGCGGCCGTTCCACTTCGGCTCGCGTCGCTTCACTCCGCAGCTCGACCTCTTCAACATCACCAACGCCGCGACCATCACCAGCTACAGCGCGGTCGTCGGCAGCCGGTACCTGGCCCCCAGCCAGATCCTGGCACCGCGGATCATCCGCGTCGGCTTCAGCATCGACTTCTAGTCACCCGCCGGGGAAGGGAGGACGGGCCACGGGCCCGCCCTCCCTTCCCCGCACACCCCTCCTCAGGCGCGGCTGGCCGCCGCGCGCACGCCGCCGCGATCACCACACGAACGGGGACATCCCCGGGGCAAGGGACAAGGGGCAAGGGACGAGAGAAGAGGGGGGACCGACGCGCCCGCGAACGGGCGTCAGGCGCAGCGCGTGACCGCCTCCCAGTCGAAGCCGCTCACGATCTTGACGAGCTCGCGGGCCGGCTCGCTCAGGAAGCCCTGGTCGCGATAGATCATCAGCGTGCGCCGCCGCAGGTTGAGCTCGCGCACCGGAATCGCCGCCAGCGTCCGGTCCCGCAGCTCCTGCGCCACGGTGATGCTGGGCACGATCGCCAGTCCGACCTCTCCCTGCACGAAGCTCTTGACGTTCTCGAAGCTCCACAGCTCGGCCGCGACCCGGCACCGCGTGTTGTGCGCCGCGAACAGCCGCATGACCACCTGCTCGGTGGTGCTGCAGAGCCGGTGGAACACGAAATGCTCGCCGTCCAGGTCGCGGAGGCGCACCTGCTGGCGGGTCGCGAGCGGATGCCGCGGCGAGGCCACGAGCACCATCTGATCGCAGTGCACCTCGACGGCCGTCAATTCGTGGAAGGACGGCTCGTCCTCGACGAAGCCGATCTGGACCTCGCGATCGAGCACCTGCCGAGGGATCAGGGAGAACTCGCTCCGGTAGATCCCGACCTTGATGTCGGGGAAGCGGGTCAGGTAGGCGCGCAGGGGGGCCGGCAGCAGGTAGACGGCCGCCGATTCGTGCGCGGCGATGTTGAGGGTCCCGAGCTTCAGATCGCGCAGCGCGCCGATCTGGCGCATCGCTTCGTCGCGATTCCGCACCATCCGGCGCGCGTGTTCGGCGAGCAGCGTGCCGGCTTCCGTCAGCGACAGGTCGTGGACGTCCCGCGCGAAGAGCGGTGCGCCGATCTCCCCTTCCAGCTTCTTGATGCTCTGGCTGACGGCCGATTGCGTCCGGCTGACGCGCTCGGCCGCGCGCGTGAACGATCGCTCGTCGACCACCGCCAGAAAATGCTCAAGCTGCAGCAGATCCACGGGCCACCTGCGAACGCGTGAACGCCTGATCCCGGCACCCGGCGACATGCCGGGGCCGGCCGGGGAACGATGCGCATCCGATTCAGTGCTTGACGTACTTCACGACGGTCCGCTGCTTGACCTGCGCGCTGTAGATCGCGCCGTTCGTATCGACCCAGATGCCCTCGCCCCCGCTCGTCGCGTACTTGTCCTGGTCCGGCGTGGGATCGGGGATGAACGCCGTGACGATGCCGTCCTTGACGCTCCCCACGCGGATCCCGCGCTTCCAGCCGGGGTGGTAGCCATACCCGTACGGCGCGCGCGACTCCGAATCGGTGACGTACATGATGTCGTGCCGGTCGATGAAGATGCCGCTCGGCCGCCCGAACTGGGTGTAGATCTCGAGCAGCTTGCCGTCCTGGTCGAACACCTGGATGCGGTTGTTCCACCGGTCGCCCACGTACACCCGCCCCTCGCGGTCCATCGCCAGGCAGTGCGGCGCGTCGAAGTGGCCGGCCGCGACGCCGTGCTCGCCGCCCCACTGCATCAGGAACTTGCCGTTCGGATCGAACTTCATCACCCGGGCCGGGTGGGTGGGACCCGCCTCGTGGCCGTCGGTGACGAAGATGTCGCCGTCGGGCGCCACCAGCACCGCCGACGGCTCGGTGAAGGTGTCCGGCCCGCTGCCCGTCACCCCCGGCTTGCCGAGCGTCCGCAGCAGCTTGCCGCTCTCGTCGAACTCCAGGATGTCGGCCCCCTTGCCGCCGGCCGCCCGGACGTCCGTGATCCACAGGTGGTCGTGACTATCGACGAAGAAGCCGTGCGGGAAGTTCATCATTCCGCCGCCGAAGGCCTTGATGAAGTTCCCGTTCGCGTCGAACTCCATGATCGGATCGAGCGTGCTGCCGGCGCAGTTGTTGGCGCCGCACCGGTCCACGACCCAGACGTGCCCCTTGCTGTCCACCCCGACGGCGCTGGTCGATCCCATGACGCGGCCGGCCGGCAGCTTGAGGAAGTCGGACACCGCCTGATACGGATCGGGCTGGCTGTCTGGCGCGTTGCGCGGATCGCTCGCGGTCGGCGACAGCACGCCGGACGCCCGGTCGGCGGCGGCCA
>JAGWRA010000049.1 GCA_028876655.1 Acidobacteriota bacterium
CGCCGCGGGCGCCGCGCTCGTGGCGACGGTCCGGGCCGCCGCGCCGGCGCTCCCCATCGTGATCTTCAGCGGGTCGCTCGGCGGCGCGGCCGACGTCCGGGCCGTCAGCGCGTTCGGCATCAGCGGCTACGTGAACGAGCACGCGGCGGCGCCGCAGATCCTGCCGGCCCTCGCGCCGCATCTCTTTCCCGACAGCTTCAACCGCCGCGGCAGCCCGCGCGTCGCCTTCGGCGCGGCCGTCGCCTGCCAGGCGGGCGGGACGGTCGTCGCCGCCGTCGCCTGCGACCTGAGCCGGGGCGGCCTCGGCCTGCGGACCACCGGGCCACTCGAGACCGGCACGGAAGTGCAGCTGCGATTCCGGCTGCCCGGGGAGACGGTCGACCTCGAGGCCACGGCCCGCGTCGCCTGGTCGGACCACCGCACGGGCATGGGGCTGCAGTTCACCGGCCTGCCCCCCGCCGCCCGCCGCGCGATCGACGACTTCGTCGACGCGCACGCCACGGCGCCGCGCGCCTGACGCCGCAGCGCGCGCCCGTTTGCGGCGCCGGCCCGCGTCCGGTACAGTCGGGCTGGGAGGCTTCCGCATGGACCACCTGCCGCTCCACATCGGCGCGCGCCTGCTGGCGATCCTCGCGCTGGTCTTCGCGAACGGGTTCTTCGTCGCCGCCGAGTTCTCGCTCGTCACCGTCCGCAAGACGCGCGTCGACCAGCTCATCGCGGAGGGCAACCGCTGGGCCCGCGCGCTGCGGCGCGCGACCAACGATCCCGACAGTTACATCGCCGCGACCCAGCTCGGCATCACGATGGCGAGCATCGGCCTGGGCTGGATCGGCGAGCCGGCGCTCGCCTCGCTCGTCGAGCCCGCCTTCTCGTTCCTCCCCGGACACCTCGCCGACGTCACGGCCCACAGCGTCGCCGTGGGCATCGCCTTCGCCCTGATCACGGCGCTCCACATCGTCCTCGGCGAACTGGCGCCGAAGACGGTAGCGCTGCAGCACGCCGAGAAGACCGCGCTGTGGGTGATCAAGCCGACCGAGCTCTTCATGAAGGTGTTCTGGCCCTTCATCGCCCTGCTGAACGCGATGGGCCGCATGGTCGTCGCCACGTTCGGCCTCGACCGGCCGAGCCGGCACGCCCTGGTGCACTCGGAACAGGAACTGAAGATGCTGGTCACCGCCAGCCAGGAAGCCGGCGTGCTCGAAGAGGGCGAAGAGCAGATGCTGCACCGCGTCTTCGACTTCGCGGACCTCACGGCCGGACAGGTGATGGTGCCGCGCACCGAAATGGTGGCGCTCCCGGCCGACCTCACGCTCGCCCAGGCCCTCGAGCGGATCGCCCGTGGGCCGCACACCCGGCTGCCGGTCTACCGCGGCGACCTCGACGACATCGTCGGCATCCTGCTGGTGACCGATCTGTTCCGGACGCTGGCGGCGCCCCCCGAGCGCTTCAGCCTGGCGGCGCTCGCTCGCGAGGCCCTGGTGGTGCCCGAGACGATGAAGGCCGACGCGCTGCTCGCGGAGATGCGACGCCGCCGCACGCGACAGGCGATCGTCATCGACGAGTACGGCGGCACCGCCGGCCTGGTGACCTTCGAGCGGCTGATGGAACGGATCGTCGGGGAGATCGGCGGGGAGTTCGGCGCCCTGACGGCGCAGATCATGACGCTGCCCGACGGCGCGTCCTACGTCGACGGGCTCGCACTCGTCACGGACGTGAACCAGCAGTTCGACCTGCACATCGACGAGACGATGTACACGACCGTCGGCGGGTACGTCCTCGGCCGCCTCGGCCGCCGGGCGGCGGTCGGCGACACGATCGACGTCGAGCAACGGACGCTGCGCGTGGAGACGCTCGACGGGCTGCGCGTGGCGCGCGTCTGGCTCTCGCGCCCGCGCGAGGGCGACGACCGGCAGGCCGACGGCGCCTAGGCCGCCGGCGGCCCTGCCGGCCCCCATCCGACGATCAGAGGCTCGCCAGCGCGGCGTGCACCTTCCCGTAGTCGGGCTCGTTCCGCGCGTCGTCGAGCACCTCGGCGTGACGGACCACCCCGGTCCGATCGATGACGAACACGGCCCGCTTCGCCAGCCCCTTCAGCCCCAGCAGGTCGTCGATCACCACGCCGTAGCTCCGGATCACGTCCTTGTTGAAGTCGCTCAGCAGGGGGAAGTTCAGCTGCTGCTCGCCGCCGAACTTCTTCAGCGTGAACGGCGTGTCGACGCTGATGCCGAAGACCGTCGCCTTCGTCTCGTTCAGCCGCGCCATCGAGTCGCGGAACGTGCAGAGCTCCTTCGTGCAGACCGACGTGAACGCCGCCGGGAAGAACGCCAGGACGACGTTCTGGTGCTTGACGGCGTCGCTCAGCGCGACGGGCTTGAGGTCCTGATCCGGCAGCGTGAAATCCGGGGCCTTCGATCCGACAGTAACGGCCATGAGTCCTCCTTGAACGGGGCTCCGCCCCGAGCCGCAATGACGGCCGCGCGCGACGCCGGTCCTGGACCGATCCGCGCGGGCGGCCAGACCCTCAAGCATGGCGCACGGACGCACCGCTTGGCAACCCGGCCGGCCCGCAACGGCCATCGGCGGCCGCCGCGCGTCCAAAGCGAGCAAGGCCACGGCGCGGCTCCGGGGGCGGCCACGGTCGAGGCGGCGCGGCCGGAACCCCGCGCTCCGGCTGAACTTGCCCCTCGTGGGCCGTTCGATTAGTATCGGGTCGGCGCCGCTGCGGCGCCCCAACCTTCGACCAATGCCAGCGTTCGTGCCTCTCCGGTCCATCCACGATCCGGCGTTCATGACGCGAGACGGCCATCGCACCGGCCAGCCAATCAGGAGACATCTGTGATCGAGGTCCAGCACCTCACGAAGCGCTACGGTCGGGTGACGGCCGTCCAGGACGTGAGCTTCCGGGTCGAGCGGGGCGAGATTCTCGGCTTCCTCGGCCCCAACGGCGCCGGCAAGACGACGACGATGCGGATCCTGACCGGCTACATGCCGGCCACGTCCGGCAAGGCCGTCGTCGCCGGCTTCGACGTCTTCGACCAGCCGATCGAGGCGAAGCGGCGGACGGGCTACCTGCCCGAGACACCGCCGCTCTACCCCGACATGACCGTGCGCGAGTACCTCCTGTTCGTCGCGAGCCTGAAGGGGGTGCCGGGCAAGGAGCGGCGGGCGCGCGTGGATCAGGCGATGACGAAGACGCGGGTGGCCGACATGGCCGAGCGTCACTGCGCCAAGCTGTCGAAGGGCTACCGGCAGCGCGTCGGTCTCGCCCAGGCGATCCTCCACAACCCCGACGTGCTCATCCTCGACGAGCCGACGGCCGGCCTCGATCCGAAGCAGATCATCGAGACGCGGCAGCTCATCAAGGAGCTGGCGGGGACGCACACGATCATCCTCAGCACGCACATCCTGCCCGAGGTCGCGCAGACCTGCCAGCGGGTGGTCATCATCAACCACGGCCACGTCGTCGCCGTCGACACGCCGGACAACCTCACGGCGCGGCTGCGCGGCTCGGAAACGCTCTACGTGCAGGTCGACGCGGCCGGGGCCGATGCCACGCCGGCGCTCGCCGCGGTGCCGGGCGTCACCCGGGTGGCCGCGTCCGGGAGTGCGGGCCAGACCGCCGGCTACGAAGTGGAGAGCGCGCGCGGCGAGGACGTCCGCCGGGCGCTGGCCCGGACCGTGGTCGAGCGCGGGTGGGGGCTGCTCGAGCTCCGGCCGATGCGGATGAGCCTCGAGGAGATCTTCCTGCACCTGACGACCGAGGAAGAACAGAAGGAACCCGCGGAGGCCGCGCATGCGTAACGTCCTCGCCATCGCCCGCAAGGAGCTGAAGTCCTACTTCAGCTCGCCGATCGGCTACATCGTGGTCGGGCTGTTCGCCCTGATCTTCGGCTACTTCTACGTCGCCATCCTCTCGTTCTTCGTCCGCCAGAGCATGCAGGTCAGCCAGTTCTCGATGGGGGGTCCGCAGACGGTGAACGTGAACGAGCAGATGCTGCGGCCGCTGCTGCTGAACACGACCGTCCTCACGCTGTTCATCCTGCCGATGGTCACGATGCGGACCTATTCCGAGGAGAAGCGCTCGGGGACGATCGAGCTGCTGCTCACCTCGCCGGTCACCGACCTCCAGATCATCCTCGGCAAGTTCTTCGGGGCGATGGCGCTCTACGCCCTGATGCTGGCCGTCACGCTCGTCCACGTCGGGATCCTGTTCGTCTACGGCCATCCGGAGTGGCAGCCGATCGTCTCGGCCTACCTCGGGCTGCTGCTGATGGGCGGCTCGTTCATCTCCCTCGGCCTGTTCATCTCGAGCCTCACGAAGAACCAGATCGTCGCCGGGATGGCCACCTTCGGCGTGTTCCTCATGTTCTGGGTCATCGACTGGATCGGCAGCTTCACCGGGCCGACCGTCGCGGCGATCACCAACTATCTGTCGATCACCCAGCACTTCGACGACTTCTCGAAGGGCGTGATCGATCTGTCGCACCTGGTCTTCTACCTGAGTTTCATCGCGTTCGGGCTGTTCCTGACCCTCCGGTCGGTGGACAGCGAACGGTGGCGGGGTTAAATGCTGAAGAGACTCCTCAGCGCCATCGGCTGGCTCGGCACGGTGCTGGTGTTCGGCGCCGTGGCGGTGCGCCTCACACGCCCACAATGGGATCAGGCGGCGTACTGGGCCGCCCTCGCCGGCCTCGTCCTCGTGGTGATCTACCTGCTGAGCCAGTGGCGGGAATTCGCGCGGCTGTTCAGCCGCAAGCAGGCCCGCTACGGCGGCCTCGCCGGCCTCAGCATCCTGGCGGTGCTCGGCATCCTCGTGCTCGTCAACTACATCGCCGTCAAGCAGGACCACCGCTGGGACCTGACGGTCAACAAGGAGTTCAGCCTCTCGCCGCAGACCGAGCAGGTGCTGAACAAGCTCGACGCGCCGCTCCAGATGCTGGTCTTCACGCAGGAGCCGCAGTTCCAGCAGTTCCACGACCGCCTCGACCCGTACACCTACGCGTCGAAGCAGGTGTCGGTGCAGTACATCGACGCCGACAAGCAGCCGCTGCTCACCAAGAAGTACGGCGTCGAGGCCTACGGCACGATCGTCTTCCTCTACAAGGGGCGGACCGCCCGCACCACCTCCAGCACCGAGCAGGACCTCACCAACACGCTGCTGAAGGTGATCACCGGCCGGAAGCCGAAGATCTACTTCACCTCGGGCCACGGCGAGAAGGAGACGGCCGACACGGGCCGCTCGGGCTACAGCGGCATCGAGGCCGCCATGTCCAAGGAGAACGAGACGACGGCCAAGCTGGTGCTCGCCCAGCAGGGCAGCGTCCCGGCCGACGCCACGGTCGTTGTCGTCGCGGGCCCCACGACCGATTTCTTCCCGCAGGAGATCGACGCGCTGAAGCAGTACCTGGCGCGCGGCGGCAAGCTGCTGATGCTGCTCGATCCGCCGGCGAAGGTCGACAACCCGCCGCTCACGAACCTGCTGGCGCTCGCGCACGAGTGGGACATGCAGGTCGGCGACGACGTCGTCGTGGACGTCAGCGGCATGGGCCGGCTGATCGGCACCGACGCCTCGGTGCCCGTGGCCGCCAGCTACCCCTCGAACCCGATCACCGAGCACTTCAACCTGCTGACGGCCTTCCCGCTCGCCCGCTCGGTCGCGCCGATCACCGGCGGCATCGACGGCCACTTCGCCCAGTCGTTCATCCAGACCAGCCCGCAGAGCTGGGCGGAGACCGATATCAAGGACCTGCTGAACGGCGGACAGGTGAAGTTCAACGCCGACCAGGGTGACAAGCGGGGACCGGTCTCGATCGCCTGCGAGGTCTCGGCCCCGGTGGCCGGCGCCGACAAGGCCACGCCCGGCGCCGACACGCCGAAGCCGGAGACCCGCGTCGTCGTGGTGGGCGACTCGGACTTCGCGTCGAACGCCGCGCTGGGCATCCAGGGCAACCGCGACCTGTTCCTGAACATGGTCGACTGGCTGTCCCAGCAGGAGGACCTGATCTCCATCCGGCCGCGCCCGGCCGGCGACCGGCGGGTCACGATGACCGCGGCCCAGCAGGTGAACGTCACCTGGATCGTCCTCCTGCTCGTCCCCGGCGTCATCTTCGGCACCGGGGTCTACACCTGGTGGCGGAGACGGTAATGCGCAGACTCTGGTCGACGCTGACGCTCGTGGCCGTCTGCCTGGGGCTGGCGGCGTACGTCTACTTCGTGCAGTCGAAGCAGCCGCCCAAGGGCCAGCAGCCGAAGGTCTTCTCGGTGGAGGCGGCCGCCATCGACCAGTTGACGGTCAAGGGCTCGGCCGGCCAGACGGCGACGCTGAGGAAGGTCGACGGCAAGTGGCGGCTCCTCCAGCCGGAGGCGGCCCCGGCCGACGAAGCGCAGGTCTCCGGCATCGTCACGGCCCTGTCCTCCCTGTCGATCGCCCGCGTGATCGACGAGCACGCCTCCGACCTGAAGTCGTTCGGCCTCGCCTCGCCCGCGATCGAGCTCGCCTTCAGCACGAACGACGGCAGGACCGAGCAGCGCCTGCTCATCGGCGACAAGAACGCGACCGGCATCGACATGTACGCGAAGCTGCCCGGGTCGCCGCGCGTGTTCCTGATCCCGTCCTACCTGCGCGAGACGTTCGACCTCACGCCGTTCGACCTGCGCGACAAGACGCTGCTGCGGTTCGACCGCGACAAGCTCACGGGCCTGGACCTGACCGCCGACGGCCGCACGGTCGACCTGAGCAAGTCCGGCACGCAGTGGACGATCGACCAGCCGCTGCACGCGCCGGGCGACTTCCTGACCGCCGAGAACCTCGTCGGCCGCCTCCAGACGGCGATGATGAAGTCGATCGTCACCGAGCACCCGACGGACGTGAAGACCTACGGCCTCGACAAGCCGCAGGTCACCGCCACGCTGCTCGTCGGCGCCGATCGCACGACGCTCGAACTGGGCAGCAAGGCGCCCGACGGCAACGTGTACGCGCGGACCTCGGCGAGCCCGCGGATCGTCACCGTCGAGGCCTCGCTGCTCGACGACCTGAAGAAGGGCCCCGACGACTTCCGCCGGAAGGACCTGTTCACCTTCCGGGACTACAACGCCGACACGGTGACCCTCACGCGCGACGGCAAGACGGTCACCTTCAGCCAGCAGAAGGGAACCGGGAAGGACGCGGCCGAGACGTGGCACCGCGATACCCCGGCCGGCACCGTGAAGGACGGCGACATGGACGACTTCCTGTCGAAGCTCTCCGGCCTGCGCGCCGCCTCCTGGGTCGCCTCGACGGCGCACACGGGTCTCGACAAGCCGTACCTGACGGTCACGGCGACCTTCGAGGACGGCAAGAAGCACGAGACGGTGAAGTTCGGGCGGGAGGGATCGGACGTCTACGCCTCCCGCGCCGACCAGCCCGGCGCCGCCAAGGTCGACGCCAAGACGTTCAACGACGCCATGAAGGCGTTCGATGCCGTGTCCAGATAGGCGCGGCGTTCCCTCCCACACCCGGGGACCGGCGGCCGCCGCCGGTCTCCTGATCCTCGCGCTCGTCACGGCCTGCGCCCATCGCGCGCCGACGATCACCCCGTCGCCGGCCCGGCCGTCGCACGCCACCGGCCTGCGCACGCTTCCCGCCGACCTCGATCGCCTGCTCGCCGCCCCCGCGTTCGCGCACGGCATCGTCGCCGCCGTGGTGGAAGAGGCCGCGTCCGGGCGGGTGCTCTACGCCCGCCACGCCGACACCCTGCTCCTGCCAGCGTCGAACATGAAGATCGTCACGCTGGCGGCCGCGTCGGCCACGCTCGGCTGGACGTTCACCTACGAGACGAAGCTGCTCACCACCGGCCCGGTCGAGGACGGAACGTTGAACGGCGACCTGGTGATCGTCGGCAGCGGCGATCCCACGCTGGACGGCCGCGACCCGTCGACCCGAAGCGTCCTGGCGGACTGGGCCGACGCGCTCTGGCAGCAGGGCATCCGCCGGATCACCGGCCGGGTGATCGGCGACGGGCGGGCACTGGCGCCTCCGCCCTTCGGCCCGGGCTGGGCCTGGGACGATCTGGTATTCGGCTTCGCCGCACCGGTCAGCGGGCTCCAGTACCACGACAACCTGATCGACCTCCGGATTCAGCCCGGTGCCGCACCGGGCGATCCGGTGACGGTCACGGTGACGCCGGACGGGAGCGGCCTGACCGTCGACAACGTCATCACGACCGGGACGGCTGACGCATCACCGCTCGTGCTGATGCACCGCCAGCCGGGAACGAACGACCTGCGGTTGAGCGGCACGCTCCCCGCGGGCGGCCCGGCGGTGGCGAGGACGGCTGCCGTGCCGGATCCGCCCGCCCTTTTCGCGCGCAGCCTGCGCGCGGCGCTCGTGGCGCGCGGCATCGCTGTCGACCAGGAGGGCCTCGACCTGGCCGACGCGGCTCCGCCGCCGGCGCTGACAGAGGCCTCGACGCTGATCGACTACCGGTCGCCTCCGCTCTCGAGCCTGGCGGCCGTGATGATGAAGGTGAGCGAGAACCTGTATGCGGAGACGCTGCTGCGGACGATCGGGCTCGTGGGCGGACAGCCGCCCGAGCCGGGCCCGCAGCGGATTGGCGAGGTCCTGACCGGCTGGGGGTTCACGCCGGACGACTTCGTGATTGCCGATGGGTCCGGCCTGTCACGCTACAACCTGCTGACGGCATCGCTGCTCGCCGGTGTGCTGCAGCGGATGCGCCAGGATCCGGCATTCGTCGCCAGCCTGCCGGTCGCCGGCGTCGACGGCACGCTCGCGCATCGGATGGACGGCACGCCGGCGCGCGCCCGCGTCCTCGCCAAGACGGGGTCGATGACGCACGTCCGGGCCCTGTCCGGCTACGTGACGACGGAAGACGGCCGTCAGCTGGTCTTTTCCATCCTGGCGAACAACTACGACGGGAGTCCGGCGGCCGTCGACGCCGCCATCGATGCGGCGGTGATCCGTCTCGCCGCCGTCAACGGACGCTAGGCGGACGCGCCGGCGGCGTCCAGCGCCGCCGCCATCAGCTCGTCGCTCGTGCCGCCGAGGCCGCCCCCCTGGGCGAGGTCGGGACGGCCGCCGCCCTTGCCGCCGAAGCGGGCGACGAGCGTGTTCAGCAGTTGCCGCGCGTCGAGGGCCGCGTCCGCCGCCCGGGCGACGACCAAGAGCGCGGGGGTCGTGCGCGAAAAGAGCACCGCGCCGTGTCCCGGCTGGCGGGCGATCGCCTGCGCCAGCGCCTTCAGCCCGTTCACGTCCCACCCCTCCGGCGCGGCAACCACCAGCCGCAGGCCGCCCACCGGACGCGCGCTCGCGGCCATCCGCACGGCTTCGTACTCGGCCAGTTGCTCCTGCAGCCCCTTCGCCGCGCGACGCAGCTCGCGCGACTCCTGCTGCAGGCGCTCCACGGCCTCTGGCAGCTCTGCCCCCGACACCGAGAGCAGCCGAGTGGCCGCCGCCATCTGATCCCGCAGCGTGCGGCAGAGATCCAGCGCCCGGCCGCCACACGCGAATTCGATCCGCGTGCCCCCCTTGAAGCGCTCCCAGGCCCGCACGGCAATCAGCCCGATCGTGCCCGTCCGGTCCACGTGCGTCCCGCCGCAGGCCGACAGGTCGACGTCGCCGATCGCCACCAGCCGCAGCGTCCCCTCCCGCACCGGCTCCTTGCGGAGCGGCATCGCCGCCGCCTCCTCGGGCGAGGCGAACCGGATCGCCACCGGCTCGTTCCGCCAGACGACGGCGTTGGCCTCCTGCTCGGCGATCTGGATCTCGGCCGGGCTGACTTCACGCTCGAGGTCGATGGTCGACGTGACGCGGCCCAGGTGGAAGCTCACCGTCCGCACCTTCAACCGGCGGTCGAAAGCCGCCGACAGCACGTGCTGGCCGCTGTGCTGCTGCATGTGATCGAACCGGCGATCCCAGTCGACGCGGCCGTGCACCGACTGTCCCGGCTCCAGCCGGCCGTCGATGACGTGCACGATCGCCCCATCGTCCCGATCGACGACGTCGAGGACCGCCGCGCCGCCGAGCCGTCCCGTGTCGTGCGGCTGGCCGCCGGAGGTCGGATAGAAGGCCGTCCGGTCGAGGATCACGCCCTGGCCGCCCTCGGCCGGTTCGACCCGCTCGACCACCGCCTCGAACTCGGTGCGGGTTGCGTCGGTGTAGTAGATCCGTTCGGTCACGCCTGCGCGACTCCTCCCGATGAATGGGCCGGCAGATCGAAGTAGAACGTCGCACCGCCCCAGTCGTTGCCGCGATAGCCGATCGTCCCCCCGTAGGCGTCGATGATACCGTAGCTCACCGACAGGCCGAGCCCGGTCCCCTCGCCGACCGGCTTGGTCGTGAAGAAGGGCTGGAACAGCTTCGCCTGGTCGGCCTCGGCAACGCCGGTCCCGTTGTCGCCGACCTCCAGCCGCACGCTCCCGTCGACGTCACGCACGCGGATCGCGATCCGCGGGTCCGGCCGGCCGCACGCGGTGAGCGCCTGCTCGGCATTGAGGACGAAGTTCAGCACGACCTGTTGCAGCTCGGTGAAGCCCCCGACCACCGGCCGGGTCGACTGCAGCTCGACGTCGCACCGGACGCCCGGCCGGTCGGGATCGCGGCCCCGCAGCTGCAGCACGGCGGCGACCACCTCCCCGAGATGGACCGGGGTGGCGGGGCTGGCGTCCTGGCGGCTGAACCGCGACAGGTTCCGGATGATGTCGCGCGCGCGGGCGCCCTGTTCCTGGATGAACGCGACCTCGTCGAGGGCCTCGCGCGGGAGGTCCGGCGTCCGCTGAATCAGCTCGGTCGCACCGAGAATCGCCTGCAGCGGGTTGTTCAACTCGTGTCCGACACCCGAGACGAGCAGGCCGACGGCGGCCAGCCGCTCCTGCCGGACGACCTGGTTCTGGAGTTCCTGCACTTCCTCGCGCGCCCGCCGCTCCTGCGCGACCTGCTCGTCGAGGGCGGCGCGGGCCTCCGCCAGCCGGGCCGCCATCGTCCGGAAGTCGTCGTGGAGCTGCGCGAACTCGCGGTTCGGCATGGCCGTCGGCGGCGGCGGACTGAAGTCGCCGCCGGCGATCTGGCGGGCGATCCTGGTGAGCGCGCCGAGCGGCTGCGCGATCCCGCGCGCGAGGAACAGGCCGAAGAGCATCATCGCCAGCACCGTGCCGACGGCGATGAAGAAGTTGCGGCGCCACAGGGGCCACACCCGATCGAGCGCCAGCGAGACCGGCAGCCCGACGCTGAGCACCCACGGCCCGCGGGCGATGACGGCGTTGCCGAAGATCTCGGCCACGCCGTCCAGCCCTCGTCTCACGTCGATCGGCGGCACCTGGCTCGGCGCGAGCGCGTGGCCGGGATCGACCAGTCTGCCGACGTACTTCTCCGCGTCGCGGCTGCGCACCAGCACGCGGCTCGCACGATCGGTGAGCGTCACCACCGAGCCGGCCGGCAGCGGGATCGACGCGAACGCCCCCTGCAGCGTCAGCAGGTTCAGGGCCAGATCGAGGACGCCGGCCGGCTGGCCGTCCTCGCCTGGAATCGGATAGGCCAGCACGATGGTCGGCCGGTGCAGGAGTGCGTCCACCGCATAGGGCCCGGTGCACGGCCGGCCGGTGCGCATCACCGTCTCGAGGCACGCGGCGTCATAGCGGGCTGGCCCGGCGGCCGGCAGTTCCACCGCCGATCCGCGGATCCGCCCGGCCGGGTCCGTGACGACGATGTTCAGCAGGAACGGATAGCGCGCGAGCAGCGACGCCAGGAGGTCGCGCGAGCCGGCGGGATCCAGCGCCCGGACGGTCGGATACGCGGTGACGACCGTCGCCAGGGCATCGAGATTGTCGAGCCGCTGGTCGAGGTAGGCCGCTTCGGTGGCCACCACCACGGAGGCCTGCTCGCGCAGATCCGCCTCGCGTTCGCGGTAGGTCCGCGTCGCCGACCAGGCGATGGCCACGATCAGCAGCAGGAGCAGGCCGGTGACGACCAGCATGACCTGGCGACCGAGCGACTGTCGGGAGAAGAGGTTCGGCACCG
Organism: Acidobacteriota bacterium; assembly: GCA_028876655.1. Taxonomy (GTDB): domain Bacteria; phylum Acidobacteriota; class Vicinamibacteria; order Vicinamibacterales; family CAVVIG01; genus JAGWRA01. Next base: position 12,011 of record JAGWRA010000049.1, read on the forward strand.
CGTGGGTGGATTGTAGGGTGAAGGCCGCGCCGACGTCGACCCCGACGCGCTATCCCGCCGCCGTCCCACGGCTCAGGTTCGACAGCGGATCGGGCACGCCCGCCTCCGCGAACCCCCGCGCCCGCAGCTGGCAGCTGTCACAGCGGCCGCACGGCCGTCCGTCGGCGTCCGGGGCATAGCAGCTGTGGGTGAGGCCGTAGTCCAGGCCGAGCGCCATCCCCTGCCGCACGATCTCCGCCTTGCTGAGCCGCAGCAGCGGCGCATGGATCCGGAAGCGCGTCCCTTCCACGCCGGCCTTCGTGGCGAGCGCCGCGAGACGCTCGAACGCCTCGAGATACTCGGGCCGGCAGTCGGGATAGCCGGAGTAGTCCAGCGCGTTGACGCCGATGAAGAGGTCGGCGGCCGGAATCACCTCGGCCCAGGCGAGCGCCAGCGACAGGAAGACGGTGTTCCGGGCCGGCACGTAGGTCACGGGGATGTCATCGGCCGTGATCGGCCGGTCCTGCGGCACGGGGAGATCGGCGGTCAGCGCCGACCCGCCGATGCGCGAGAGGTCGACGTGCAGCTCGAGGTGCCGGGCCACCTCGAGGGCTCGCGCGACCCGCCGCGCCGCCTCGATCTCCTGCGCGTGCCGCTGGCCGTACTGGACCGTCAGGGCGTGCAGCGTGAACCCCTCGGCGCGCGCCATCGCCGCCGCCGTGTACGAGTCCAGACCGCCGCTCAACAACACGACTGCGTTGGCACTCATACCCCCCGCGTCTCCGCGTCCCAGATGTACTTGTGCACCTGCAGCTGCACCCGGACCGGCAGGGCGTCCGCGAGCACCCACGCGGCCAGCTCACGCGGGTCGAGCACGCCGTGGACCGGCGAGAACAGCGCCGCCTCGCACCGGCGCGCCAGGTCGTAGCGCTGCAGGACGTCGCGCGCGTACTCGTAGTCGACGCGGTCCTGGATGACGAACTTCACCTGATCGCCGGGCCGCAGCGCCTCCAGGTTCGGCCAGGCCGTCCGGCCGGCCTCGCCGCTCGCCGGACACTTCACGTCGATGATCCGGATGACGTCGCGCGGCACGCGGTCGAGGGGTCGATGCCCCCCGGTCTCGAGCAGGACCGTCCGCCCCGCGGCAATCAGCCGCTCCATCAGCGGGTAGACGTCCTCCTGCAGCAGCGGCTCGCCGCCGGTGATCTCCACGAGGGGGCAGGCGTACGCCTCCACCGCCGCGACGACCTCGTCGAGCGACATCTTGCGCCCCTCGTGGAAGGCATACGGCGTGTCGCACCAGCGGCAGCGGAGGTCGCAGGCGGTCAGCCGGACGAACACGCAGGGCCGCCCGGCCGCGGTCGACTCGCCCTGAATCGAGTGGAAAATCTCGTTGATGGTGAGCATGATTCAGTGCGCATGGGGCCGGGCCTCCGCCCGGTGCGTTCAAACCGGGCTTCGGCCGCGCTCGCCGAAGCGCCAGAGGCGCGAGGGCGGCCCACCCCCATGCGTCGCCGTCGCTTACGCTCCGGATCGTGCGATCAGCGCCGCGGCTGCCTGGACAGGCATTCACCGACCCTTCATTGTATCGCGGGGCCCTGGCGCGAAGGCGGGCCGGAATTGCCTGTACAATGGCCTGCAGGAGTCACCAATGGCGCGACCGATCTTCTACTGGAAACCGACTTGAACGACCTGCCGCAACGCCAGAAGGTTTCTGGAGCAGCTGCAGCTCGACGTGGAGGAGCGGGACATCAACCGCCAGCCGCCCGATCGGGCCTTTCTCGAGCGTCACATCGACGCCGACCACGTCCTCGACTTCGTCAGCCGCCGCAGCCCGGTGTTCAAGACACGCCCGCTGCCGGCCTCGAAGCGCGAAGCCATCGCCCTCATGCTGGAGCAGCCGAACCTGATCCGCCGGCCCATCCTCGTGCGCGGCACCCGCGCGGTCTTCGGGTTCGACGAGGAGCGCTATCGGGAGCTCGCCCGGGGCTGAATGGGACAGCTGCGCATCGGCACCTCGGGCTGGAACTATCCGACGGGCCGGGGCACCTGGACCGGCATCTTCTATCCCGCGGCCGACACCCGCCCGAAACGGTTCGACGAGCTGGTGTACTACGCCGAGCGGTTCGACACGGTCGAGGTGAACTCGACCTTCTACGGCCAGCCGCGCGCCGAGGTCGCCGCGTCGTGGGTCCGGCGGACGCCACCCGGCTTCGAGTTCTCGCTGAAGCTGTACCGGAAGTTCACCCATCCGGAGATGTTCAAGCAGGCCGCTGTCCCGGGGCTGCCGCCCGGCGCGGTGCCGCCGGACGTGCTCGACGAACTCGCCCGGGTGACGCCGGCCGACCTCGACGCCTTCCGCCGCGGCATCGATCCGATCGCCAGCGCCGGCCGCCTCGGCATGCTGCTGGCCCAGTTCCCGCCCAGCTTCAAGCAGGCGCCCGCCACGGTCGCCTACCTCGAGTGGCTGCTCCGCGCCTTCGACGGCTACCCGATGGCCGTCGAGCTGCGCCACGGGAGCTGGAGCGACCACCTGGCCGGCACGCTGACGCTGCTGAACGGGTTCGGCGCGGCGTGGGTGCAGATCGACGAGCCGAAGTTCCTGTTCTCGATCCGTCAGAACGAGCTGCCGAACGTGCCGGCGGCGTACTACATGCGGCTGCACGGACGGAACGCGGCCGCCTGGTGGCGGCACGCGGCCGCGGAAGATCGGTACGACTACCTCTACTCGGCGGACGAGATGGACGGGTTCGCGCGGACGATCGACGCGGCCGGCCGCCTGGTGAAGAAGCTGTACGTCTACCAGAACAACCACTTCGCCGCCAAGGCGCCGGCCAACGCCCTCATGCTGAAGCGCCGGCTCGGGCTCCCGACGCCGGGGACGTATCCCCCGGCGTTCGTGGAGCGCTATCCCGAGCTGGCGTCGTACGTCGCCGTGGCTACTCCGTCCCCGGCTTCACGTACATCTTCTTGATCAGATCGCCCACGCGGATCTTCTCGGGCACGTCGTCGCCGGAGATCACCTGCCCCCAGACGGCGTACTTGCCGTCGAGCGCGTGCGTCGGCGCCAGCGTCACGTAGAACTGGCTGTCGGCCTTCGCCGGATCGCCGGCGTGCGCCATGGCCACGGCGCCCTTGATGTGCGTCAGCTTCGGGCTGATCTCCGCGACGCCGATCGGATGGCCGGAACCGCCGGTCCCCCACAGCGCCTTCTTCGTCAGGTCGCGGCTCTGCGGATCGCCGACCTGGATGACGAAGCCGGGGACCACGCGGTGGAACCGCAGGCCGTTGTAGAAGCCCCGCTTCACCAGCCCGATGATGTGCGCCACGGTCTTCGGCGCCTCCACCGGGTAGGTCTTGATCTCGAAGGTCCCCTTGGTCGTCTCGACGACCAGGATCGGCCCCTTCTCCGTCGGAATCTGATCCTGAGCGGAGGCCTTCAGGCCGCCGGCCGCCAGCATCGCCACGACCGCCACCGCGGTCACGACAGCACGAGACACGTTCTTCATCGTTCAGCTCCCCCTTGGTGATGACGGGCGTCCGGCGGAACCGGCCGCCCCGTGCGCGTGACCCCGACGCGCTTGCACGACGCCTGGATCGGACAGCCCCCGCACCGCGGCGCGATCGGCCGGCAGACGTTCTGCCCCCAGGTGACGAAGTAGAGATTCACGTACGGCCACCATTGGCGCCGGACCGCACGGTAGAGCGCCTGCTCGGTCTCGTCCGGCGTCTTCGTCCGCACCCAGCCGAGCCGGTTCGACAGCCGGTGCACGTGGGTGTCGACGCAGATGTTGTCCTGGCTCCGGTGCGCCAGGATCAGCACCAGATTCGCCGTCTTCCGCCCCACGCCCGGCAGCTCGAGCAGTTCCGCCATCGTCGCCGGCACGCGTCCGCCGAACCGCGAGACGAGCAGCCGGCACGTCTCCTTCACGAAGCGTGCCTTGTGCCGGTAGAAGCTCACCGGATAGATCAACCGCTCGATCTGCGCGACCGTCAGCCGGGCCATCGTCGCGGGCGTCCGGGCGGTGCGGAACAGCCGGCGGGACGCCGCCAGCGTCGTCGCGTCCTGCGTGCGCGCCGACAGCAGCGTCGCAATCAGCACCTGGAAGGGATCCTCGGCCTGATCCTCCGCGATCTTCTCGACGGCGGGCAGCTCGAGTCCGGTGATCGCGCGCGCCAGCCCGCGCATCACCGCGTCGACGGCCGCTGCGGATGGCGGCGGCGCCGGCCGAGGCCGCGCGGATGCCCGCCGCGGGCGCGCGACGGCAGCCCCGGCGCGCTTCACGACGTCACGCGCGTGAGCGGCGCCTGACCCGCCAGCACGGCGAGCACGTTGCTGGCCGCCAGGTCGGCCATCGCCGTCCGCGTCTCCGTGGTGGCGCTGCCGAGGTGAGGCACCAGCAGCACGTTCTCCAGCGCCAGCAGCGTCGGGTGCACCTTCGGCTCCTGCTCGTAGACGTCCAGCGCCGCGCCGGCAATCAGGTGCTGCTCGAGCGCCCAGGCGAGCGCGGCCTCGTCGACGACCGGCCCGCGGGCCGTGTTGATCAGGTACGCCGACCGCTTCATCCGCGCCAGCGCCCGCTTGTCGATCAGGTGCCGCGTCTCGTCGACCAGCGGCACGTGCAGCGAGACGACGTCCGACGTGGTCAGCAGCTGGTCGAACGAGAGGCGCTCCGCGCCGGGCACGGTGAAGTCGCCGCTGTCGCTGAAGGCGACCCGCATGCCGAACGCCGGTGCGCGGGCCGCCACGGCGCGCGCGATGCGCCCCATGCCCACCAGGCCGAGCTGCTTGCCGCGCAGGTCGGTCCCCAGCATGAAGTCCAGCGCCCAGCCCTTCCACGTGCCGCTCCGGACCACCCGCTCGCCCTCGGACACCCGCCGCGTCAGCGCCAGGATGAGCGCCCAGGTGAAATCGGCCACCGCCTCGGTGAGGACGTCGGGCGTGTTGGTGACGATCACGCCCCGCGCGTTGGCCGCCGGCACGTCGACGTTGTTGTAGCCGACCGCGATGTTCGCGACGATCTGCAGGCCGGGACCCGCCGCGTCGAGCAGCTCGGCATCGATCGCATCGGTCAGCAGGCACATCAGCGCCGTCTTGCCGTGGACGCGGCGCAGCAGCTCGTCGCGGGGAATCGCCGACTCGCCGGTGTAGAGGTCGATGTCGCAGACGGCTTCGAGCCGCGAGAGCACCGAGGACGGAATCCGCCGGGTGATGAGCAGCGAGGGCCTGGGCATGGTCGGCAAGATGTGCGATGCGGGTCAGTGCCCGTAGGATTGACAGTAGCCGCAGTGCGTGCACGCCACGGCCGGCTCGATCAGGCAGGCGCCGTCGCCCCCCGCGACCCGCAGCGCGGTGAACTGCCGGTGGCTCGCGTGCACGACGACGGCCGCCGCGGGCGCGTGCGGGACCGCCGGCGCTGTCGGGACCGCGGGCCGCCCCAGCTCGCGCGCCACCACCTCGCGCACCAGCGCCTTCAACGCCTCTTCGCCGATCCCCTTCACGGGCGCGCCTCTCCGGCAGCCGCCGGGCCGCCCTCGCCGTCGAGGTCCACGCGGTCCACGATGCCGATGATGGCGGCGTCGACGGGGGCGCCGCGCCGGCCGATGGCATCGCTCGCCGCGCGCCCTTCCAGCACGATCAGCACCTTCTCGTGCACGCCCGCCCCCACGCCGTCCACCGCCAGCAGCGGATTCCCGCGCGGCGCATCGTCGAGCGTCAGCGGCTGCACGAGCAGCAGCTTCGCCCCCTCGAACTTGCGGTGCTTCTGCGTGGAGACCACGGTGCCGATGACGCGGGCCAGCTGCATGAGGGTCGGCCGGCTACCGGGACGGTGCCTCCACCGTCCAGTGATCGATGATGCCGACGATGCCGGCATCCACCGGCACCTCGGTGGGATAGAAGGGAAAGCTGGCTTCCTTGCCGCGGACGAAGAAGACCTCCTCGCCCACGCCCGCCCCCGCCGCGTCGGCGGCCACGATCGTCCGGCCGGCCGGCTGCCGGTCCGGCGTGAGCGGCTGCAGGACGAGCAGCGTCAGGCCCCCGAGCGAGGCGTCCTTCCTGGTGGCGACGACGGTGCCGACGACACGGGCGAGCTGCACGGCACCATCCCCTATTCGTTCATCTCGACGGCGTCGACGATGCCCACGATGGCGGCGTCGACCGGGCAGTCCTTCAGGCCGGCCGACATGCGCGCGGAACTGCCGCTGACGATCAGCACCGTCTCCCCGAAGCCCGCGTCGACGGTGTCGACCGCGACGAGGTAGTTCCCTTCCGCCTTCCCGCGCGGATCCATGGGCCGCGCGACCAGCAGCTTGTTGCTGACCAGACGGGGGTCCTTCCGGGTGGCGACGACGGTGCCGACGACCTTGGCCAGAATCATGACCGGGACCGATCGACCGGGCGCTAGCCCTTCGCGCCCGACTTGCCGATCGGCAGCGTGTCCTCGAGGTTCGCGTGCGGACGCGGAATGACGTGGACCGAGACCAGCTCGCCAACGCGCCGGGCCGCGGCCGCCCCCGCATCCGTGGCCGCCTTGACGGCCGCCACGTCGCCCCGCACCAGCGCCGTCACGTACCCGGCGCCAATCTTCTCCCAGCCCACCAGCGTCACCTTCGCGGCCTTGACCATCGCATCGGCTGCCTCGATCATCGCGACAAGCCCTTTGGTCTCGACCATCCCGAGCGCCTCGCCCATGTGAGTCTCCATTATTCAATCTCGGCGGGGCCCCACCCCCGCCGTTGCCGTCGCTTCCGCTCCGGATCTTGCCGCGAGCGCGTTCCCGCTTTCAGTCGCATCGACGCGCGGGGCCCCACCCCCGCTGCGTGACTGCCCGGATTCCTCGCTCGGGAACGCCATGTCCCTCCCTCGGAATCGCCTTCGGCGAAGCTCGCGTTCGACGATCCGCCTGTCCGCCTGCCGCAGGCGAATCGAATCCCCAATCCCGAACCCCTACGACTTGAGGCTCCGGACCGCCTCTTCGATCAGGGCCGTCAGCTCGCGGTATGTTAACCGAATTTCCGCGTCCTCGTCGGGCATCCCGGCCGCTCCGGGCCGCCGCGCCGGCGGCGGCAGCACGGGCTCGTCCGGCACCAGCCGGAGGCCGCCACCCGGCGGGGCCTGCAGCACCTGGCAGGTCGCCGGTGCGCCCGGCCCGGCCGCCGGCACGTCTTCCGCGCAGATCGGCGCCGGCGCCTTGATGCCGTACGTCCCCCGCAGCCCCTGCAGCCGCTCGACTTCCTCCCGCGCCAGCAGGTGCTCGCGGCCGAGCAGGCGCGCCGTCAGGCTGATGCGCGCGAAGTGCTCGATCGTCTCCATCTTGTAGTACGCCGCGAAGAGATCCTTGCCGGCCGTCAGCGCGCCGTGGTTCGCCAGCAGCAGCCCGTCGTGCGCCCGGATGTAGGTCCGCACCGCGTCGGCCAGCTCGGGCGTCGACGGCGTGCCGTACTCGGCAATCGGGATGCTCCCGAGCGTCGTCACCACCTCGGCCAGCACCGCCCGGTCGAGCGGGATCCCCGCCACCGCGAAGCCGGTCGCCACCGGGGGATGCGCATGCACCACCGCCTGCACATCCGGCCGGCTGCGATAGACCTCGAGGTGCATCAGCAGCTCGCTCGACGGGTTCCGGTCGCCCGAGAGCTTCCGGCCCTCCATGTCGGTGACGACCATCATCCCGGGGGTCATGTCCCCCTTCGACACGCCGGTCGGCGTGGCCAGCAGGCGGCCGTCGTCGAGCCGGACGCTGATGTTGCCGTCGTTGGACGCGACGTAGCCCCTCGCGTGGACGCGCCGCCCGATTTCAACGATGTCGGCGCGGAGGGACTCTTCGGTGCGCTCGGCCATCGGACCTCAGGCCCCCGGAGAGCTGCCCGGCTGCATCCCCGGATGCGCCGCCTTCATGCTGTCGAGCGCCCGCTTGGCCGCCTGCCCCTCGGGGCTGTCCGGCGCGATGTCGACCAGCTTCTGCCAGACCTGCGCGGCCCCTTCCAGATCCTGCTTGCCGAAGGCACGCACGATGCCCATATTCAGCAGCGTCTTCAGGTGCTTGGGATCGATCTTCAGCGATTCGTCGAACTGCTTCAGCGCCTGGTCCGGCTCGTTGAGGTAGTAGTAGCTGACGCCGAGGTCCGTGCTGACGTTGACGTCGCGCGGGTTCAACTTCAGGGCTTCCTGGTACCACTTCACGGCGTCCGAGTATTGCTCGGCGTCGAAGTACATGTTGCCGAGCTGCACCCGCGCGTTCACGTCGTTCGGGTTCCGCGCGGCCTCAGACGTCAGCGCCTGGACCTGAGCCGTATCGAGCGGCCGGGCCTGCGGCCCGCCACTCTGGCTGTCGGTGGCCGGGGCAGGCGTGGGAGCCGGCTGCGAGGCGGCCGCCGACGCGGCCGGCACGGGACGCCCCGTGCCCGGCTGGCTGGCCAGCACCCACCCGACGATGAGACCGAAGCACACACCAGCAACGCCGAAGATGATGGACTCGGATTTCATGGCCCCGCCTCTGGAAGTGTCGATCATAGCAGTGTGCCTGGAACCCGTCCACCGGACCGGCAGACCGGCTGAGTCCGCCAGACCCCACGCGCCAAGGGAATCCGTCTACAATCCGTCATGCCCTTCTGTCCCGCCTGCGGTGCGGCCCGGCCGGCCGCGGGCCGCTTCTGCCCGTCGTGCGGCGCCCGGCTCGAGCCGGCCTCCACCCCCAATCGCTCAGACAGCCATCCGTCGGTCGATCCTCCAGTGGGTGACACCACCGCCCCCACCGTCCCGCCCGACATGCCGGCGCCAGGCGTGCCCGCACCGAGCGCGCCGGGATCGAGCGGCACGCTTCGATTCGAACCCGGCACCATCGTCGCCGGCCGCTACCGGCTCGTCGCGCTGCTCGGCAAGGGGGGCATGGGCGAGGTGTACCGGGCCGACGACCTGACCCTCGAGCAACCGGTGGCGCTGAAGTTCCTGCCGGCGGGGATGACGAACAGCGCGGCGCGTCTGGCCCAGCTGCACGCCGAATTGCGCGTCGCGCGCCAGGTGTCGCACAAGAACGTCTGTCGCCTGTACGACCTGGGCGACGCCGACGGCCGCCGGTTCATCACGATGGAGTACATCGACGGCGAGGACCTCGCGTCGCTGCTCCGCCGGATCGGACGGATCCCCCAGGACAAGGCCATCGAGCTGGCACGCCAGCTGTCTGCCGGACTGTCGGCCGCGCACGAGCGCGGCGTGCTGCACCGCGACCTGAAGCCGGCCAACGTGATGATCGACGGCGCCGGCAACGTGCGCCTGATGGACTTCGGCCTCGCCGGCGCCGAGCGCGCGCGGGAAGGGGGCCTCGCCGGGACGCCGCAGTACATGGCGCCCGAGCAGCTGGCGGGCCAGCCGGCCTCGGTCGCCACCGACCTCTACGCCCTCGGGCTGGTGCTGTTCGAGATCTTCACGGGCCGTCGCGTGTACGAGGCGAAGTCGCTGCAGGAGATCGTGGCGCTGCACGAGACCGACAGCCGGCCCACCCCGAGCTCGATCGTCCGCGATCTCGATCCGGCCATCGAACGGGTGATCCTCCGCTGCCTGGAGAAGGATCCGCAGCGTCGCCCCGGCTCGGCGCTCGCCGTCGCCGCCGCCCTGCCGGGTGCCGATCCCCTGGCGGCCGCCCTCGCGGCCGGCGAGACACCGTCACCCGAGCTGTTGATCGCCGCCGGCGAAACGCCCACGATGCCGCTCGGCCGCGCGCTGACGATCACCCTCGCCTCGCTCGCCGCGCTGGTGGTGTTCGCCGTCCTCGCGCCGCGCGCGTCGGTGCCCGCCCTGGCGCCGCTCGCCCGGCCGCCCGCGGTTCTGATCGACCGGATTCAGCAGATGACGGCGGCCTTCGGGTACCACGACACGCCGGCCGACGCGGCCTACAACCTGCAGGTGCCCGACGGCAACCTGGACTGGCTCAGGGACTCGAGCCCGAGCACCGACTGGTGGACCGGCCTGCGCAGCGGGACGCCGCCGGCCCTGCTCTTCTGGTACCGGACGAGCCCGCAGCCGATGACGCCCAGCCGGCCCGCGTTGCCCATCTCACTCGCCGATCCGCCGGACACCACGCCCGGCATGCAGACGGTGATCACCGACACGGAGGGCCGGCTGGTCGAGTTCGAAGCGGTGCCGCCGGCCTTCGAGGCGGCCGCAACCGCGGCGACAACGCCGCCGTGGAAGCCGCTGTTCGACGCCGCCGGGCTCGACGTGACGGCGTTCCACCCGGTGGCACCCGAATGGACGCCGCCCGCCTATGCCGACGTCCGCCAGGCCTGGGAGGGCCCGCTGGCCGGGCGGCCCGGCGTGACCCTGCGCGTGGAAGCCGCCGCCTATCGCGGCCGCCCCACGTTCTTCGACGTCATCGGGCCCTGGAAGAAGCCGCCGGTGCCGGCGGGCGAATCGAGGCTGCAGATCTTCCTGGGGTTCTTCAACCTGATCGTCTGGAACCTGACGACCTTCGGCGCGGCGTTCCTCGCCTGGCGCCACGTGCGTGCGCACCGCGCCGACTGGCGCGCGGCGACGCGGCTCAGCTTCGCGCTGTTCGTCTGTTTCACCGTCGGCTGGCTGTTCGGCGCCCACTACGCACCGTCCCCGGACGTCGAGCTGCGCCAGTTCCTGCTTGCGGTCGCCATCATCCTGGTGCAGGTCGCGCAGGTCTGGGTGTTCTACGTGGCCGTCGAGCCGTACGCCCGGCGGTACTGGCCCGACGGGCTGCTGGGCTGGAGCCGGCTGATGTCGGGCCGGCTGCGCGATCCGCGGGTCGGCCGCGACATCCTGGCCGGCGCGGCGATCGGCGTCATCCTGCTGGTCGCGGAGGTGGCACGCGGGTTCGCGCCGATCCTGAGCGGCCTGAAGGCGGGAGTGCCTCCGCTCGGCAATCAGGTGAGCCTGCTGGCGCACGCCTCGGCGCTGCCGCTCGCCGCCGTCAACCAGGCCTACAACTCGCTCGCCAGCGGCCTCCTGCTCGCCCTCCTGTTCGTCATCCTTCGGCTGCTGGTGCGTCGCGCCTGGCTGGCCGTCGCCCTCGTCGTCGCCGTCACGACGATCGCCTCGAACGGCGGCGGCTACATCGGGAGCGGCTGGCCCATCACCCTCATCGGCGTGACGGTGATGCTGCTCATCACCATCGCCGTCTTCCGCTTCGGCCTGCTCACGGTCACTGTCGGCCTCTTCCTCGACAACGTGCTGTCGTCGGTCCCCCTGTCACACGCGCCGGGGGTCTGGTGGGCGCTGTCCGGCAACATCGCGCTCCTGCTCGCCGCCGGCATCATCTGTTTCGGCTTCTACGCCGCGCGCACGGGCCAGCCGATCTTCGGCCGGCTGGCCGTCGACGACTGAGACCGCGGGCGGTCCCGGAACCTGGACCGGGACGTTCGAAGATGCGGGAGGGAGGAGCGGCCCGCCTCAGCGAGCCGCGGACGGCGCGGCGGCCAGCACGTCCAGGTATTCCCGGACGACCGGCTCGAGTCCGACGAAGATCGCACGCGAGATCAGGGCATGGCCGATCGACACTTCGTCGAGGTGCGGCAGCTGCCGGAACAGCACGAGGTTGTGGAGGTCGAGGTCGTGCCCGGCGTTCACGCCGAGGCCGCGCGCGTGCGCCAGCGTCGCCGCCTCGACATAGCGCGCGAAGCTCCGCTCGGCCGCCGCAGCCCCTTCTTCGAACGCCCGTGCGAACGGCTCGGTGTAGAGCTCGATGCGATCGGCCCCCACCGACGCCGCCCACTCGATCGGTTCGGCCTCCGCGTCCACGAAGACGCTGACGCGGATGCCGGCACCCTGCAGATCCTGGATGATCTCCGGCAGGTCCGGCCGCCGGGTCGCCGGCGCCCAGCCGGCCTGGCTGGTGATCTCGCCGGGCGCCACCGGCACGAGCGTGCACTGATCCGGCCGGACCTCGTGCACGAGCGCCAGCAGCTCGGGCCGCGGGTCGCCTTCGATGTTCAGTTCGATTTCAGTCGGGGCTCCGCCCCGAACCCCGGCGCGCGGCACTCGCTCGCCCTTCGCGGCTCGCTCCGTTCCGCCCGCAGGCCCGCTGTGCGGGCCGCCGGGCTGCGCCCGGAGGTCCGCCGCCTCTACACCGCGACGCCAAGCCGCCAGTTCGGCCGCAATCGCCCGCACGTCCTCCGGCGTGATGTGACGCCGGTCGGCCCGCGGGTGGACGGTGATGCCCGGCGCGCCGGCGTGCAGGCAGGCGCGGACCGCCTCGAGGACGTCCGGCTCCCGCCCGCCCCGCGAGTTGCGGACCGTCGCGACCTTGTTCACGTTGACGCTGAGCCGGATGGCGGGCATGGCTGATTATCCGAGATGCTCGCGGACGGCCGCCGCGATCTCCTCGCCCCAGTGCTGGATCTCGGCACGGTCCCGCCCCTCGAGCATGATGCGCAGCAGCGGCTCGGTGCCGGAGTAGCGGACGAGCAGGCGTCCCGTGCCGTCGAGCTGCCCGGTCACGCGCGTCATCACCGCCTTCACGGCGGGAACGGTCGCCAGATCGACCCGCGCCTGCACCGGGACGTTGATGAGGACCTGCGGGTACGTGACCAGCGCCGACGCCAGGTCGGCCAGCTCCCGTCCCGTCACCGCCATCGTCCGCAGCACGTTCAGCGTGGTGCAGAGGCCGTCGCCGGTGAAGAGATAGTCCGAGAAGATGATGTGTCCCGACTGCTCGCCGCCGAGCGACAGGCCCCGCTTCAGCATCTCCTCCATCACGTACTTGTCGCCGACCTTGCAGCGGATGAGGTCGATGCCCAGCGCCCGCAGCCCGAGCTCCAGGCCGAGGTTGCTCATCACCGTCGCCACGACGGCGTTGCCGCGCAGCCGCCCCTCCGCCTGCATCTGCGCCGCGCACAGCAGCAGGATCGCGTCGCCGTCGAGCACCCGCCCGGTGTGATCGACGAAGATGGCCCGATCGCCGTCGCCGTCGAACGCCACCCCGAGCCGGAAGCCGTCGGCCGCCACCCGGGCCGCCAGCCGCTCCGGGTGCGTCGATCCGCAGTCGAGATTGATGTTGCGGCCGTCGGGACGGCAGCCGAGACAGTCGACCTCGAAGCCGAGGCGGGCCAGCAGTCGCGGCGCGACCTCGCTCGTCGCGCCGTTGGCGCAGTCGATCGCCATCCGCAGCCGGCCGAGCCGCCCGGGCTCGGGCAGCACCTTCCGCAGGTGATCCTCGTAGGCGCCGACGAGCGCCGCCGATCCGACGGCCGGCGCCTCGCCCGCCGGCACCGGCAGCCCGCGATCGGCGACGATCGCCTCGACCTGGCGCTCGAGATCCTCCGTGAACTTCTCGCCGCCGCCGGAGAACACCTTGATGCCGTTGTCCTCGAAGGGATTATGGGAGGCCGAAATCATCACGCCGGCGCCGAACCCGCCCGTCCGCGCCAGGTAGGCCACGCCCGGGGTCGGGATGACGCCGGCGCTGACCACGTCGGCCCCCTGCGATGCGGCGCCGCAGGCCAGCTCGCGCTCGATCCAGACGCCCGACGCGCGCGTGTCGCGCCCCGTCAGCAGGCGACGCGGCGCCCCCGCCGGCAGCGCCCGCACCAGCGCGACGCCGAGGCGCCGCACCGTCGCCGGATCGAGCGGCGGCACGCCCGCCTTGCCGCGCACACCGTCGGTCCCGAACAGCCGCCCGGCTGGCGCGGCGCTTCTCCCATGTGCTCTGGTCACCTGATCGTCACCTTCACCTGTCGCGGATCGATGCGCGCCACCCCCGCGTCCGGCCCCGGGTTGGCGTGCACGTCCAGCGTATACGTGCCGGGGCCGAGCCCGCTCACGTCCACGTAGGGCTCGACCGCCTCGGCCTTCAGCGCGTCGATCGCCTCGCGGCCGCCGCGCACCGTCACCGACACCAGCCGCGGCTCGATCCGCACGACCTCGTGCGACGCCAGGTTGCGCGCGCGCACCGGCAGCCGGCCGAACGTCCGCTCTTCGGGCGCGGGGATCACGTTCACCACGACGTTCGCCATCACCGGCACCTTCAGGCGCAGGTACGGGTCCGCCACGCCGACGGTGACGATCTCCCGGACCGGCGCCGCCGCGCCGTTGACCTGCACCGGCTCGGTCATCGCCGCCTTCACGCGGTCGAGCGCCCCTTCGGGCCCCACCACGAGCACGCTGGCCGGACTCGACGTGATCTGCCCGATGACGTAGCCCGGCTCCGGCCGCCCCTCCACCGACGGGGCCACGGGGATCATCCGCGAGCCTTCCTTCTCGAACGTCATCGACACGGTGCTGGGGGTGATCTCGACGACCTCGACTCCGAACGGCGCCCGCACGTCCTGCGGTGTCAACGGGAACAGCCGCCGCCCGGGCCTCGCGGATCGCAGATCGAGCACGGCGACCAGATCGCCCTGCGACATCCGGCTCACCGCGTCCGAGGCCCCGCGGACGAGCACGTCCACGGTGTTCGGCGGCTCGCTCATCAGGTCGAGCCCGCCCGGCACCTGCTGCAGTTCCAGCGGCACGCGGACGCTGCGCTCCACGGTCTCCTCGCGCGAGACCACCAGCCACAGCAGCGTGGCCAGCACCACGGCCAGGACCTTCAGCCCGAAGTTGCGGAAGGGGCGTGGACGGTACGGCATCAGCGTTCAGCGTACTGCAGATCGTCCTGGCGGGACATCGGCGGGCGCTCCCGGACGAGGGTCACCAGCCGCGCGCGCAGCCGGTCGGCGGCAATCCCCCGTTCGATCTGCCCGTCGCAGACCAGCGAGATCCGTCCGGTGCGCTCGGAGACGACGATGGCGACGGCGTCGGTCTCCTCGGTGAGGCCGATCGCCGCGCGGTGGCGCGACCCCAGCTCCTTGCTGAGCGCCGGGTTCACCGTGAGCGGCAGGAAGCAGGCCGCCGCGGCGATCCGGTCGCGCTGCAGGATCACCGCGCCGTCGTGCAGCGGGGAGGCGGTCTGGAAGATGCTGAACAGCAGGTCGTAGGTCAGCACCGCGTCGAGCGGGATCCCGCTCTCGATGTAGGTCCGCAGGCCGACCTGCCGTTCGATGACGACGATCGCGCCGACCCGCTGCGCCGCCAGCATCTCCGCCGCCACCACGAGCTCCTCGATCGTCTCGTCCCCGGCGACCGGCTTGGCGAAGTACTGCAGGAACGGCGCCTGCCCCAGCCGCGCCAGCCCGCGGCGGATGTCGGCCTGGAACACCACGATCGCCGCGAAGACCACGTAGCCGAAGATGTTCCGGATCAGCCAGTTGATCGTGTCGAGGTGCGCGAACCGCGACACGTAGTACAGCGCCACGATCACCACGCTGCCGAGGGCCATCTGCACGGCGCGCGTGCCGCGGATGAGCACCAGGATCTGGTAGATCGCCACCGCCACCACGAGGATGTCGACCAGATCCCACCAGCCCGGTGGCCGCTGCAGGAGACTCGTCAGCCTGTCCATATCACGCGGGGCTCCGCCCCGCACCCCGGCTCTCTCCGGAAGTCCGCCGGATCGCGTCGGCCACCCTCACCACCTGCACCATCTCGCGCACCGCGTGCACCCGCACGACGTGCGCGCCCGCCAGCACAGCCGCCGTCACCGCCGCAGCCGTGCCCCAGTCCCGGTCGACCGCCGGCACGTCACCCATCGCGGCGGCGAGGAACCCCTTCCGCGACGGCCCGACCACGATCGGCCGACCCAGCGCCGCCAGCGCCGGCAGCCCGGCCAGCGCCTCGTAGCTGTGCGCCGGCCGCTTCGCGAAGCCGAGTCCCGGATCGACCAGGATCCGATCGGCCGCCACGCCCGCGTCCGCCGCGCGGTCCATGGCCTCACGCAGCTCGATCGCGATCTCGTCGAGCAGCGCGCCGTACTGCGCCTCCCGGTACATGTCCCGGGATCGCCCGCGGCTGTGCATCAGCACCAGCGCCGCGCCCCGCGCCGCCACGATGCCGGCAAGGGCCGCATCATACCGCAGGGCGCTGACGTCATTGACGATGACCGCGCCGGCGTCGAGCGCCGCGGCCGCCACGCCGGCCTTGTAGGTGTCGACCGCCAGCGGCACGCGCAGCCGGCCGCGCAGGGCGCGGATCACGGGCAGCACGCGACCCAGCTCTTCGGCCTCGGGCACGGGCTCGGCGCCCGGCCGCGTCGACTCCCCCCCGATCTCGACGAGGTCAGCGCCGTCGGCCTCGAGCTGCAAAGCGGCATCGGCCGCCGCGGCCGGATCCGTCCGGGGACCGGCCTCGGCGAACGAATCGGGCGTGACGTTCAGCACGCCCGCGACAAGCGTACGCGTACCGAGCGACAGAGGGGTGCCGTCGGGCAGGGGAACGATGTAGGACTGGCGGGGGACGTTCACGACCGGCACCCGGCGCCCGCGCGCCCGGCCGGCCCCGGAAACGGGACCGGCCGGCGGCGGACCGAGGTGGTGCTATTCCTGGGGCAGCGGCTTGTTGAGCGGCGCGACAATCGGCGTCCGCTCCTTCTGCCGGGCTCGGGCATCCTGCTCGTCAGCGAGCGTCTCGACGGCCGGCTTCGGCGCATCGAGCGGCAGGCCGGCAGCCAGCCGCCTCACCTGATCGGCATCGAGCACCTCGCGCGCCAGCAGCTCCTCGGCAATCCGGACCAGCTCCTGCTTGTGCTCGGTGAGCAGCGAGAACGAGCGCTGGTAGTTGTCGGTCACGATCCGCTTGACCTCGTGATCGATCTGGTGCGCTGTATCCTCGCTGTAGTCCTGGTGCTGCGCGATCTCGCGGCCGAGGAAGATCTGCTCTTCCTTCTTGCCGAAGGTGAGCGGCCCCATGACGTCGCTCATGCCCCACTCGCAGACCATCTTGCGGGCCATGTCGGTCGCCCGCTCGAGATCGTTGCCGGCGCCGGTCGTCATGTTGCCCGTCGTCAGTTCCTCGGCGATGCGGCCGCCGAGCAGGATGGCGATCTGATCGTTCAGGTAGTGCCGCGAGTAGTTGTGCTTCTCGTCGACCGGCAGCTGCTGCGTGAGCCCGAGGGCCATGCCGCGCGGGATGATCGTGACCTTGTGGATCGGGTCGGCGTACGGCAGCAGCACCGCGAGCAGCGCATGGCCGGCCTCGTGGATGGCCGTGACCCGCTTCTCCTCGTCGCTGATGATCATCGAGCGCCGCTCGGACCCCATCAGGACCTTGTCCTTCGCGTACTCGAAGTCGTGCATCCGGACGGTCTTCTGGTTGTAGCGGGCCGCGCTGAGCGCCGCCTCGTTCACCAGGTTCGCCAGATCCGCCCCC
>JAGWRA010000050.1 GCA_028876655.1 Acidobacteriota bacterium
GGGGCGGCCTGAGTGCCGCCACGCTCCCTCAGGGTATCGCAGAGGGCCGCGGCGCGCGAGCGGCGGCCTGCCGGCGGTCGAGCCGGCCGCGCAGCCGCCGCCGCGTCAGCGCTTCGCCCGCTCGTACTGCGGCGGCCAGGGGACGTCGTCGCCGAGCGCGCGCGCGGCGTGCAGCGGCCAGTAGGGGTCGCGCAGCAGTTCGCGCGCCAGCAGCACCACGTCCGCCTCGCCGCCGGCCACGATCCGCTCGGCCTGCGCCGGCTCGGTGATGAGGCCGACGGCCCCGGTCGGCACCTGCGCCTCGCGGCGGACGGCCGCCGCGAAGGGGACCTGGTAGCCCGGGCCCAGCGGAATCGCGGCGCCGGGCGCGATGCCGGCGGTCGAGCAGTCGACGAGATCGACGCCAGCCTCCTTCAGCCATCGGGCGAACTGGATCGACTGCGGGAGGTCCCAGCCGCCCTCGATCCAGTCGGTCGCCGAGATCCGGACGAGCAGCGGCCGGTCGTCGGGCCAGGCGCGCCGCACGGCGCGGGCGACCTCCAGCGGGAACCGGGCGCGCGCCTCCAGGGATCCGCCGTACTCGTCCTGCCGGTGATTGGCGATCGGCGACAGGAACTCGTGCAGGAGGTAGCCGTGGGCCATGTGCAGCTCGACGAGCTCGAAGCCGGCCGCCTCGGCGCGGCGCGTCGCGGCGACGAACTGGTCGACGAGCGTGGCGAGGTCGGCCGTCGAGAGCGCGCGCGGCGTGCGCGACTGCGGGGAGAACGGCTGTGCGCTCGGCGCGACGGGGAGCCAGCCGCCGGCCTCGTCGCCCACCGGTCCGCCGCCGCGCCACGGGACGTCGACCGACGCCTTGCGGCCCGCATGGCCGAGCTGGATGCCGGCGCGGGCCCCCTGCGCGCGGATGAACGCCGTGATCGGCCGGAAGGCGTCCGCGTGCCGGTCGGACCACAGGCCGGAGTCCCACGGCGAGATCCGGCCCTCGGGGCTCACGGCGGTCGCTTCGACCATCACGAGCCCGGCGCCGCCGACGGCGCGGCTGCCCAGGTGGACGAGGTGCCAGTCGGTCGGCATCCCGTCGTCGCTGGAGTACTGGCACATCGGGGAGACGAAGATCCGGTTGCGGAACTCGAGGCCCCGCAGGGTGACGGGCGACCACAACATGCTCACGCGACGGGCTCCTTTTACTGGTGGAGGCGGACGATGGTGGTCCGCCGCGGGCGGGCCGGAACGAGGGCCTCAGCTGAGCGGCGAACCGTGCAAAGTCATTGACCGGGGCCACCGGGAACAGTAATCTCGATAATTGGACAGTCTTTGAGAACCTTCCCGGTGTTCGAACGTATGGTTCACGACCCCCAGCCGGAAATCAACACGACCTTCCACACGTCGAATGCGCTGCTGCTGCCCAGCCCGCGCGGCTTCTGCGCCGGGGTGATCCGCGCGATCGAGATCGTCCGGCTGGCGCTCGAGCGGCTCGGACGGCCAGTCTACGTGCGCAAGGAGATTGTGCACAACGCCCACGTCGTGGCTGAGCTGGCGGCGCAGGGCGCGGTGTTCGTCGACTCGCTCGACGCGGTGCCGTCGGGAGCGGTCGTGGTGTTCAGCGCGCACGGCGTGTCGCCCGAGGTCCGGCGCGACGCGGCCGCGCGCCAGCTGCGGATCATCGACGCGACCTGTCCGCTGGTGACGAAGGTCCACCTCGAGGCGGTGCGCTACGCGCGCCAGGGGTACACGATCGTCCTGGTGGGCCATCAGGATCACGAAGAGGTCGAAGGGACGGTCGGCGAGGCGCCCGACGCGATCCGGGTGATCGAGTCGGTCGAGCAGGTGGACACGCTCGAGGTGCCGGATCCGAGCCGCGTCGCCTACCTCACGCAGACCACGCTCAGCATGGACGACACGGCCGAGATCGTGGCGCGGCTGCGCGCGCGGTTCCCGGCGATCGTCGCACCGCCCGACCAGGACATCTGCTACGCGACGCAGAACCGCCAGTCGGCGGTGAAGCTGATCGCGCCGCGCGCCGACCTGATTCTCGTCGTCGGCGCCCACAACAGCTCCAACTCCAACCGCCTCGTCGAAGTGGCCGAGCGCGCGGGGACCCGCGCGCACCTGATCGGCTCGGTCGACGACATCCAGCCGGCCTGGCTGGAGGGGTGCCGCCGCATCGGCGTCACGGCCGGCGCCTCCACGCCCGAGGTGCTGGTCGAGCGGGTCGTCGCCGCGCTGCGCGCCCGCGGGTACGACCAGGTCGAGCCGATCGAGGTCGTCAAGGAAAACGTGCGGTTCAGCCTGCCGCCCCAGCTCAGAGACGCCGAACCGTGCGCACAGGGACAGAGGACGGGCGCCTGATGACCACCGGGCAGGGCATCGGACTGGACGCGCCGCCCGAAGGACGGCGCGCGGGGCCGGAGGCTGTCCTCGCCGATCGGCTCGCCACCGCCATCGACCGGGGCGTGGAGCGGCTGCTGGCCTGGCAGACGACCGACGGCTACTGGCTGGGCGAGCTCGAGGCCGACACGACCCTCGAGTCGGACTACATCCTGTACCTGCACGTGCTCGGCCGCGCCGATCGCACGCGCATCGACAAGCTCGCCAATTACATCCGCCGCCGGCAGCTGGCCGACGGCGGCTGGAACATCTACGAAGACGGGCCGTCGGAGCTGAACGCCACCGTCAAGGCCTACGTCGCGCTGAAGCTGGCCGGCGACGGCGTCGAGGCGCCGCACATGCAGGCGGCCTGCCGCCGCGTGCGCGAGCTGGGCGGCCTCGAGCGGACCAACTCGTTCGCCCGCTTCTACCTCGCGCTGGCCGGCGCCGTCGGCTGGGAGATGGTCCCCGCCGTGCCGCCCGAGCTGATGATCCTGCCCGGCTGGCTCCCGGTGAACCTCTACGAGATGTCGTCGTGGACGCGCGCCATCGTGGTGCCGCTGACGATCCTCTACGCCTGCCGCCCGCAGTGGACGCTGCCCGACACGGCGCGGGTGGACGAGCTGTTCCTCGACCCGGAGCGGAAGACCGTGGCGTTCGAGTGGGATGCCACGCTCTTCAGCTGGCGCAACTTCTTCCTCGCCGTCGACCGCGCGGCGAAGCTGTACGAGCGGCTGCCGTGGAAGCCGTTCCGCGCGCGGGCGCTGCGGCAGGCCCGCGCCTGGCTCACCGAGCACCTCGATCGCTCCGACGGCCTCGCGGCGATCTATCCGGCGATGATGAACGCCGTCTTCGCCATGCTCGCGCTGGGTCACCCGGAGGGCGAGCCGCAGCTGGCGCACGAGATCGCGGAGCTCGCCCGGTTCGAGATCGAAGAGCCCGACACGCTGCGGCTCCAGCCGTGCGTCTCGCCGGTCTGGGACACCGCCATTGCGGTGGTGGCGCTCGCCGAGGCCGGGCTGCCGCCGACGCACCCGGCGCTGGTGCGGGCCGGCGACTGGCTGGTCGACCAGCAGATCCTGGGGCCGGGCGACTGGCAGGTGAAGAACCGCGACGCCGAGCCCGGCGGCTGGGCGTTCGAGTTCCGCACCGATTTCTACCCGGACGTCGACGACACCGCGTTCGTCCTGCAGGCGCTGCAGCGCGTCCGCTGCTCCGATCCGGCGCGGCAGGACGCCGCCATCCGCCGCGGCCTGCGGTGGATGGTCAGCATGCAGAACCGCGACGGCGGCTGGGGGGCGTTCGACCGCGACAACGACCGCGCCATCCTCACGCAGATCCCGTTTGCGGATCACAACGCGATGATCGATCCGTCGAGCGTCGACGTGACGGCCCGCGTCGTCGAGTGCCTCGGCCGCTTCGGCTGGCCGGCGACCGACCCGGTGGTCGTCCGCGGGCTGGCCTACATCCGTCGCGAGCAGACCGCCGAGGGGGCGTGGTACGGCCGGTGGGGGGTCAACTATCTCTACGGCACCAGCGGCGTGCTGCGCGCGCTCGAGGCGCTGCGGCTGAGCGCGCGCGAGTACGGCCAGCGCGCCGTCGCGTGGCTGCGCAGCGTGCAGAACGCGGACGGCGGGTTCGGCGAGACCTGCGGATCCTACGACGACCCGGCGCAGATGGGCCGCGGCGCGAGCACGGCCTCGCAGACCGCCTGGGGCCTCATCGGGC
Source organism: Acidobacteriota bacterium (assembly GCA_028876655.1). Classification (GTDB taxonomy): domain Bacteria; phylum Acidobacteriota; class Vicinamibacteria; order Vicinamibacterales; family CAVVIG01; genus JAGWRA01. The sequence continues at coordinate 4,096 of JAGWRA010000050.1, forward strand.
TGCTCGCCGCCGCGCCGGCCACCGACCCGGCCGTCGCCCGCGCCGTCGAGTGCCTGCTCGATCAGCAGCACGGCGACGGATCGTGGGACGAGCAGGGGACGACCGGCACCGGCTTCCCGCGCGTGTTCTACCTGAAGTACCACCTCTACCGCCAGGCGTTCCCGCTCTACGGGCTGGCCCGGTACCGCACCCTCACGCGGCTCCAGGAGCCCGCGGCGGAACGTCCCGGCTGGCTGGGACACGCGTTGGTGGGATAATTGCGGATCGGCAGGCCGGCGGACACGAGACCGGCAGACGCATGACCACGCTGGTAACCGGGGCAACCGGCTTCGTCGGGAGTCAGCTGGTGCGGCTGCTGCTGGCCCGGAACGAGCCCGTGCGCGTGCTGGTGCGGCCAACCGCGCTGACGCGGGCGCTCGAGGGGCTGCCGGTCGAGTGGGCGTACGGCGACCTGCGCGATCAGGCGTCGCTGCAGGCCGCCTGCCGGGGCGTGCGCCGCGTGTTCCACGTCGCGGCCGACTACCGGCTCTGGGCGCGCGACCCGCAGGCGATCTACGAGAGCAACGTCGGCGGGACGCGCCACCTGCTGCGCGCGGCCGCCGACGCGGGCGTCGAGCGCTTCATCTATACCGGCACCGTCGCGACGATCGCGATGGGGCGGCCGGGGCCGCTCCCCGACGAGACCGCCGAGGCGCGGCTCGACGAGATGATCGGGCCGTACAAGCGGTCGAAGTTCCTGGCCGAGCAGGAAGTGCGGCGGGCCGCCGCGGCCGGGCTGCCGGTCGTCATCGTCAGCCCGACGACGCCGGTCGGTCCCGGGGACTGGAAGCCGACGCCGACGGGGAAGATCATCGTCGACTTCCTGCAGGGGCGGATGCCGGCCTACGTCGACACGGGGCTGAACCTCGTGGCGGTCGAAGACGTGGCCGCGGGCCACCTGCTGGCGGCCGAACGGGGGACGATCGGCGAGCGGTACCTGCTGGGCGGCCGCAACCTGACGCTGCGGGAACTGCTCGGGACGCTGGCGGCGCTGACCGGGCGCAAGGCGCCGCGCGTGCGGCTGCCCTACGGTGTGGCGCTGGCGGCCGGGTACGCCAGCGAGGCGGTGTCGCGGCTCACGGGCCGCGAGCCGCGCGTGCCGCTCGACGGCGTGCGCATGGCGCGCCACCGGATGTTCGTCGACTGCTCGAAGGCCACGCGCGAGATCGGCTTCGCGCCGGGACCGGTGGACGAGGCGCTGGCGCGCGCCATCGCGTGGTACGTGGCGCACCGCTACGTGCCCGATCTCCCGGCCCGCGTCGCGGCCGGGCATGCGGCCTGAGCGGGAGGAGGCAGAGGCGTGCGCCTCGTCGTCACCTTCGCCCTGGACGCCGAATTCGCGCCGTGGCGCCGCCGCCATCCGTTCCAGCCGCTGGCGGGCCGCGCCGCGGCGGGCGTCTCGATGTACGGCGCCGAGATCGGCGGCATCGGCGTCTGCGCCGTGCTGACCGGCATCGGTCCGGTGCGGGCGCGGGCCGTCGAGCCGGTGCTCGCCGCGGACCGGCCTGACGCCTGCGTGGCAGCCGGGCTGGCCGGCGCGCTGGCGCCGTCGCTGGCGTGCGGCCGGGTCGTCGTGGCGCGCGGCGTGGCGGAC
>JAGWRA010000051.1 GCA_028876655.1 Acidobacteriota bacterium
GCGCGCGCCCGGCGGCGCGGCGAGCGCCCCGGCCCCGCCCGACCGGATGGCCCAGATCAGCCGTCCCGTGAAGGTCGCCGCGCTGGCGCGGATGATCGGCGGCTGCTGGCGGTCGACGGCCAGGCGTGCCACCTCGGGCAGCGCCGACAACTCCCCGGCCCCGGCGTCGTACATCGCGTTGGCGACGGTCATCACCGTCTGCCGCCTCGCCCGGTCGTGGAACCAGGCGTCCATCGTCGACTCCGCCCACTCCGGCGTCTTGTCGTCGTGGCACGTCGTGCAGGCGTTCGGCTCGCCGTAGGCGGCCGTCATCTCGGGGACCGGCGGCTGGAAGGTGTGGTCGAGCCGCCGCGTGAGCAGCCGCCAGTTCACGTTCGCCATGTGGCAGTTGATGCAGCGGCTCCCCTGCGAATCGGGCGGGTGGTGCGTGTGGAAGCTCAGGCTCGCGTCGGTGAAGTGGTGCGTGAGCGGCGCTCCGCCCGACGGGTCGGGCGTCGTGAAGGTCTTGTGGCACTGGGTGCAGAGCTCGTCGCTCTGGCGCGAGTGCTCGCCCGGCCTGCCGGGGACGTCGATATCGACCTTGAGCGAGTGGTCCCAGCGCGAGCCGTGGGCGACGTGGCAGGTCGTGCAGGTGGCGCCGCCCTTCAGGAAGCACTGGCTGTCGAGCACGGCCTGCGGCCGGTCGAAGCGGCTCGGCCGGCCGTCGGGCCAGAAGTCGCCCTGCGGATCGTTGGCGGGGATCGGCTCGCTGATGAGGAACGGCACGGCGAAGTCCGACATCCGCTCGCCGGGCTCGAAGCCGATGAAGTAGTTCGTCTTGTTGCCGTGGCAGTAGCCGCAGGTGTCGAGCGTCTGCCGGGGTGTCCCCCGGGCCGGGTTGAAGATGCGCAGGATCCGGTCGAGATCGGCCCCGGTCGCGGTCTTCAGATAGGCCGGCTTCAGCGCCGGCTCCGCGTCCCACCGCTTCATCAACGCGACGTGCGCGCCGCCGGGGCCGTGGCAGGCCTCGCAGCCGATCCCCATCTCGCTCCAGGTCGTCTTGTAGGTCCGGCTGGCGACGTCGTAGTTCGGCGCGATGTTGACGGCGTGGCAGTTCACGCAGTTCGCGTTCCAGATCTGGCGGATGTCCCCGGTGTAGTGCTTCGGAATCGGGGTGATCTCGCTCCAGTCGAGCCAGCGGTGGGTCAACCGGTGCCAGAAGACCGGCAGCACGTAGATGCGGCCGTCGGGCAGCTTCGACAGGTAGCCCTGGAAGCGCCGTGCCCCCAGCGTGTAGTCGACCTCGTACTTCGCCGGGCGGCCGCCGTTCAGCGAGACCGACACGTAGTAGTGGCCGTCCTCCTTCGTCATCCGGTACGAACGGCCGTACGCCTCGAGGTGAACGCCGGGTCCGAAGTCCCCCTCGACGCGGGCGTCGGCGATCGGCCTGGTCATCTGCACGTGCAGCGACCGGTGCCATTCGTTGTACTCGGGGGTGTGGCAGAGCGCGCAGGGCTTCGACCCGACGTAGCCGGGCTGCGATTCGTCGGCGGGTTCGAGCGTGAGCGGGGGCAGGGCCGGCGGCTGGCCGGCACGGCCGGGAGCCGCGACGCGAGGCGCCGGCTGTGCGTCGACCGTGCGCGCGCCCGGCGCCAGCGTGAACAGGGAACTGCCCAGCGCGAGGGCCAGCGCGCACAGGATGCGCGACGGCCAGGTGAAACGCCGCACGGACGTGCCTCCTGAGGAAGCCGAGAGTTGTGCCCGGAGGGGCACAGTCTACATCAGGGGCGTGGGCGGCGAAAGGTCAGCAGGAGAGGGACGAATGCCGCGGCGCGCTGACGATCAGCGCGCCGCGGCCACCACGGCCTGTCCCGTCGAGGTGCGCGCTAGGCGCCGAACGGCTTGACGAAGAACAGAATCAGCGAGATCAGCAGGACGTAGATGACCAGCGACTCGATGAGCACGAGGCCGAGGATCAGGTTGCCGCGGATCTCACCGGCCGCGCTCGGGTTCCGGGCAATGCTCTGCACGGCGCCGTTGATGCTCATACCCTGGCCGAGGGCGCCGAAGGCCGCCGCCAGGCCGAGCGGGAAGCCGGCCGCGATGATCGACCACTTGATCAGTTCCGCATGGCCCGCCGCGGCGGCGCCGGCCGCCCCGGCCGCCTCCTGCGCGTGCAGCGGCATCACCGCGCCCAGGGCGACGAACACGAACATGGTTAGCAGGAAGGACCGTTTGCTCACGACCAAAGCCTCCTCGAAATGACAGTTCAACGGGACAGGGTTGACGGGATGACGAACGTCGCGCGACGGGGCGCCGCTACATGGCGCCCGCGAGGTGCTCGCTGTCGGTGTCGTGCTCGGTGGCGACCGCGCCGCCGAGATAGATGGCCGTCAGCAGCAGGAAGATGAACGCCTGCAGCGACCCCGTGATGATCCCCATGAACATCATCGGGATCGGCACCAGGAACGGGATGATGCTGAACAGGATCGCGATGACCAGCTCCTCGCCGAAGATGTTGCCGAACAACCGGAGGGTCAGCGACATGACCCGCGAGAAGTGGCTGATGATCTCGATCGGGAACATCAGCGGCGCCGTGAACAGCGGGGCGCCCGGCGGCGCGGCGAAGTGCTTGATGTAGTGCCAGAGCCCCTGCACGCGGATCCCTTCGATGTGGTAGTAGACCCACACCGTGATCGCGCAGCCGAGCGGCACGTTGATGTTCTCGGTCGGCGACATCAGCCCCGGCACCAGCCCCATCAGGTTCCCGAGCAGGATGAACAGGAAGATCGACGCGCCGATCGGCAGGTAGCGCCGCGCCTTCGGACCGATGTAGTCGCTCATCAGCGACTCGAGCGCCAGCACGCCGTCCTCGCACAGGATCTGGAAGCGTCCCGGATTCTCGACGCTCAGCCGGCTGCGGACCACCAGGCAGATCACCGTGAGCCCCACCAGCACGAGCGTCGCCATCACCATGTAGTCGGGGATGACCTCGGTGCCGGCCGGGTACGTCCGCCCGAGCGGGCGCAGCAGCGCGGCCACCAGCGGGCCGAACACCGCGTTCGCCAGCTCGACAATCCAGAGGGGATGGTGAAGCTTGTCCATAATCATTTCGAATGCGCGCGGGGCCCCACCCCCGCGCGGAACTGACGCCGATGCCTCGCTGCGGATTCGCCTGTCCTCCGCTCGGCATGGCCTTCGGCGAAGTTCTGCGCCGCCCGCAAGGCTTCATTCCAAGGGCCGCGCTTGGCGCGACCCTCGGGGTATCAACTCAACCGGAGCGGCGGCTGGTCACGACCACGCGGCCGGCTTCGACGAATACCGCCAGTACAAACGACGAGGCGCCTGCCAGCACGCCCACCACGGGCAGGCGCAGGCGCACCACGGCGGCATACGCCGCGACGGCCAGTATAGCGTATCTTGTGAAAAACTTCACCAGCCGCCAGGGCCCCGCGCCCGTCCCCTGCAGCGCCGCCTCCGTCGCCCCCTTCACCGACCAGTACGCCACCCCGATCAGGCCGCCGCCGACCAGCACGCTGCCGGCCCCCGCCAGCCGCGCCGGAGCCACCAACGCCCCCACCGCCGCCAGTCCGAGGCAGATGACGACCGCCTCGCGCTCGAGCCGGCGCAGGAACGGATCGGAGGGAGAAGTGATTGGCATTCTTCAGTCTCGGCGGGGCCCCACCCCCGCCGCAGCCGTCGCTCACGCTCCGGATCCTGTCCAGAGGCTGGGGTACCGCTTGAAGCGACGCCTCCGCCGGTCGTTCACCGCTCTGACGGCTTGCTCTTCCGGATCTCACACTCGGCCTGCGCCATCGTCCGATAGACGTTCACCACGCCAGCGGCCAGGCCGAAGAAGAAGAAGAGGATCGTCAGCCACGGCGACGTGCCGAGCCAGCCGTCGAGCACGTGCCCGATCCAGAAGCCAAGGACGATGGCCAGGACGAACGCCATGCCGACCGCCCCCACGGTGCCGAGGGCCCGGTAGGTGTCCGCCTGCTGCTTCCGCCAGTTGCCCGCCATCGGGTCCGTTTGCCCTCCGCCGCCCGGCCATCCCGCCCGGTCGTCGATCCCCTCATCTTAAGGGGGGACCGACCGGCGTTTCAAAGCCCTTCGCCAACTCTCCGCAACCTACAGACCCACAAGAATTTTCGGGCAAGAGACGGCTTGACGCCCCGGAAACGGGAGACCTATACTGGCCTCAAACTTCCCTGATCCGGTTGGCTGCCATGCGACTCACTGTCAGGACCGTTCTCGCCGTCGTCGCGCTCGCCGCCGCCGTCACCCTCACCGTTCCGACGCTCCGGGCCCAGCAGGACGTTCACCGCACGATGTACGTGAGCGTCCTGAACCAGGCCGGCAAGCCCGTCAGCGGCCTGACCGCCCGCGACTTCACGGTGTACGAAGACCGTATTCCGCGCGAAGTCCTGGAGGCGGGGCCGGCCACCGATCCGAGCGACATCGCGATTCTCGTCGACACGAGCCAGGCGGCTGCGCCGTACGTGCAGGACATCCGGCCGGCGGTCGCGGAGTTCGCCCGGGCGATGGCCACCGGCGGCAACCGGGTGGCGATCATCTCGTTCGGCGACCGGCCGACGATCGTGGTCGACTACACGACCGACCCGGAGCGGCTGGAGCAGGGGGCGCAGCGGCTGTTCGCGGCGCCCGACAGCGGCGCGTACCTGCTGGATGCGATCGTCGAGACGGCGCACGGCCTGGCGAAGCGTCCGATCTCGCGCGCGGTCATCGTCGGGATCACCACCGAGGGGACGGAGTTCAGCAACGCGGCGGCAACGACTGTGACGCAGGCGGTGCAGGCCGCCGGTGCGACGCTCGATCTGCTCTCGTTCGGGCCGACCGCGACCAACCTCATGAACCCGCCGGCCCGCGAGCGGGCGCTGGTCTTCGATCGCAGCACGAAGGAGACCGGCGGGCGCTTCGATCACATCCTGACGGGCATGGCGCTGTCGCAGACCCTGACGCAGATCGGCGACGACCTCACCCACCAGTACCGGATCGTCTACGCCCATCCCGAGACGCTCATCCCGCCGAAGACGTTCAGCGTGTCCGTCGACCGGCCCGGCCTGTCGGCGCGCGGCACGCCGCTCCGATCCTCGAGGCGGCCGTGACGACGCCGTTGCGGCGATCGCGCCGGGGCCGCCCGGCGCCCGGCCTGGCCGTTCTGGCGGTGCTGGCGGCCGGGTTCGTGCTCGCGCCGCGGCTGATGGCGGGCGGCATGCAGCCGCCGCCGGCCGCCCCGACGGCGCCCGCGCAGCCTCCGGCCCAGCCCGCTCCCCAGCCCCCCGCGCAGCCTCGGGCGATTCCGGGCCAGCCCCCGGCGTTCCGCGCGGGTGTGGAGGTGGTGTCGCTGAACGTGACGGTGACCGATCAGACCGGCCACTACATCACGGATCTGAAGCGGAGCGACTTCCAGGTCTACGAGGACGGGGTCCAGCAGGATCTGAGCTACTTCGATGCGACGCACCTGCCCCTGGCGCTGGCGCTGCTGCTCGACACGAGCGCGAGCATGCAGGAGAAGCTGGGGACGGTGCAGCAGGCGGCGATCGGCTTCGCCAGGCACCTGCGGCCGCAGGACCTCGCCGAGGTGATCGACTTCGACAGCCGCGTGCAGGTGCTGCAGCCGTTCACGAGCAACGAGCAGGCGCTGCAGCAGGCGATCCTGCAGACGTCGGCTGGCGGGTCGACGTCGCTGTACAACGCGATCTACATCGCCCTCAACGAACTGAAGAAGGTGGTGGAGGCGCATCCCGACGAGGTGCGGCGGCAGGCGATCATCGTGCTGTCGGACGGCGAGGACACGTCGAGTCTGGTGAGCTTCGACGAGGTCATGGATCTCGCCAAGCGGTCCGAGACGGCGATTTACACGATCGGGCTCCGGACCGACGATCCGTACGTCAGCCGCCCGGGGTTCCAGGAGGCGGACTACGTGATGCGGCAGCTGGCGGAGCAGACGGGCGGGCGGTCCTTCTTCCCGACGAAGCTGAGCGACCTGGCCGGGGTGTACGGGCAGATCGGGGACGAGCTGTCGAGCCAGTACCGGCTGGGGTACATTTCCAAGAACCAGCGCCGTGACGGCACGTGGCGGCGGATCGTCGTGCGCGTGTCGCGGCCCGACGCGATCGTCCGGACGAAGCTGGGCTACTATGCGCCGACGACGTCCCGCTGAGGCGCGAGGGCGCGCGGCGGCGCGCGGATGGCATTCAGGATGAACATCGTTCCGCTGGTCCTCTACGTCGGGGCGCTCGTGGCGTACGTGCTGCACTTCGCGCGGCGCGACCCGGCCGTCGGCCGGGCCGCCACGACGCTGCTGGTGGCCGGGGCGCTGACGCACACCTTCGTGATCGGCATGCAGACGGTGCAGAGCGGCCATATCCCGGTGGCCGGGGCGACGCCGGCGATTTCCACCTTCGTCTGGCTGCTGGCGCTGGCGTACCTCTACACGGAGATGACGACCGACGAGCGGGCGATGGGCGTCTTCATCCTGCCGCTCATCGTGGGGCTGCAGGTAATCCCGGCGGTGCACCCGGGGGTGGAGGACCGGGCGGCGGTGCTGCAGAGCCCGTGGTTCGGCGTGCACGTCTCGTCGCTGCTCTTCGGGTACGCGAGCCTGGCGCTCGGCTGCGTCATCGGGCTGACCTACGTGCTGCTGTTCAAGGAGATCAAGGCGAAGCACCTGGGCGTCTTCTACGCCCGCCTGCCGTCGCTGCAGGTGCTCGACGTGATGAACCGGCGGGCGATCGTGGTCGGCTGGATCTTCCTGACCGTGGGGATCATCGTCGGCGGCATCTGGGCGGAACAGGCGCGGATCATCGATCCGCACGATCCGCGCGTGCAGGCGATGTCGCTCGCCGACCCGAAGATCCTGGTCGCCCTGATCAGCTGGGCGGTGTACTCGTTCGAGATGGTGGCGATGCGGCTGGCCGGCTGGCGCGGCCGCCGCACCGCGTGGCTCTCGATCATCGGCTTCGCGATCGTGCTCTTCAACCTGGTGCCGATCAGCCTGTTCCTGACCAGGAGCCACAATTTCTGATCGCATGCAGATCCTGCTCGTCGGCGTGAGCCACCGGACGGCTCCGATCGACATCCGCGAACGTCTCGATTTCTCCTCGCGCGGCCTCGACCAGGCCCTGCACGAGCTGATGGCGCGCCGGATCGGCCGCGAGGCGGTCGTGCTGTCGACGTGCAACCGGGCCGAGATCTACGTGGCCTGCGACAGCGCGGAGCGGACCAAGCGCGAGCTCGGCGCCTTCATCAGCGACTTCCACGAGGTACCACCGGCCGCGCTGACGCCGCACCTCTACGACAAGGTCGACGCCGAGGCGGTGCAGCACCTGTTCCGCGTGGCCGCCGGCCTCGATTCGCTGGTGGTGGGCGAGCCGCAGATCCTCGGCCAGGTGAAGGATGCCTTCTCGGTCGCCGGGGACCAGGGGGCGGCCGGGCCGCTGCTGACGCGGCTGTTCCACTCGTCGTTCGTCGTCGGCAAGCGGGTGCGGGCGGAGACCGCGCTGGCCGAAGGGGCCGTGTCGGTGAGCTACGCCGCGGTCTCGCTCGCCAAGAAGATCTTCGGGCGGCTCCAGGGCCGGCGCGTGCTGGTCGTCGGCGCCGGCGAGATGGGCAAGCTGACGGCGGTGCACCTCAAGGCCCAGGGCATCGAGGAGATCGTCATCACCAGCCGGACGCTGGCGCACGCCGAGGCCCTGGCGGCGGAGATCCCCGAGTCGCAGCCCGTGCCGTGGGAGCGGCTGTCGGACGAGCTGGCGCGCGCGGACATCGTCGTGTCGGCCACCGGCGCGCCGCGGCCGATCCTCGACCGCGCGCGGATCGCCGAGGCGACCGGCGCGGGCCGCCGGCGCCCGCTGTTCATCATCGACATCGCCCTGCCGCGCGACGTCGATCCGGCGGCCGGCGACATCGCGCAGGTGTTCCTCTACAACATCGACGACCTGCAGGCGATCGTCCAGGAGAACCTGTCGCGGCGGTCGTCGGAGGTGACCAGCGCCAATACGATCGTCGACGAGGAGGTGGAGAAGTTCGCCGCCTGGGTGCGCGCCCGGAGCGCGGTGCCGACGGTCGTGGCGCTCCGCCAACGGTTCGAGGCGATCCGCCAGTCGGAGCTGCAGCGGCTGGAGCCGAAGCTCGCCGGCCTGTCGCCGGACGCGCGGGCCCGCGTCGACGAGATCACCCGGCTGCTCGTGGAGAAGCTGCTCATCCGGCCGACCGAGCAATTGAAGGCCCTGCCCGATTCCGACACCATGACCCTGTACGCCGACGCCGTCACCCGCCTGTTCGATCTCAACGACGAGGAGGCCGTGCACGCCGGCCGGCGCTATCGTGCCCGGCGCGGCGAGCGCCAGGCCGCCGGCCACGACACGGAGCACGACGGTGAGTGAGCTGCGCCTCGGCACGCGGGGCAGTCAGCTCGCGATGTACCAGGCCCGCACGGTCGCCGCCCGCATCGCCGAGGCGGGCGGGCCGTCCGCCACGATCGTCGTCATCCGCACGACCGGCGATCGGGTGCAGGATGCGCCGCTCTCCGAGATCGGCGGCAAGCGTCTGTTCGTGAAGGAAATCGAGGAGGCGCTCGCCGCGGGCGCCATCGACCTCGCGGTGCACAGCAGCAAGGACCTCCCCGCCGAGCTGCCGGCGGGGCTGACGATCGGGGCCGTGCTGCCGCGGGAGGATCCGCGCGACGCGTTCGTGCTGCCAGCGGGCGCGCCGCGCGCCGCGCAGCTCGAGGATCTGCTGGCCGTCCTCGGGCCGGCACCCGCCATCGGCACGGGTAGTGTGCGTCGCGTCGCCCAGCTGCGGCGCCTGATGCCGGACGCCCGGTTCTCCGACATCCGCGGCAATCTCGACACGCGGCTGCGCAAGCTGGACGAAGGCCGGTACGGCGCCCTGGTGCTGGCGGCCGCCGGCCTGCACCGGCTCGGCTTCGGTGCGCGCATCTCGCTCGCAATCCCCGCCAGCGCCTGCCTGCCGGCCCCGGGCCAGGGGATCATCGCCGTCGAGATCCGCGCCGACGACGAGACGACGCGCGCGGCCGTGGCACCGATCGACGATCCGGCCGCCGCCCGGGCGCTGGCGGCCGAGCGGGCGCTGGTGACGGCGCTCGGCGGCGGATGCCAGATGCCGCTGGGGGCGCTGGCGCGCGTGGAGCAGGGCACCCTCGAACTGCGCGGGGCCGTGCTGTCGCTCGACGGGAGCCGCGCCGTGCAGCATCGCGCGCGCGGCCCGCTCGACGACGCCGCCGGGCTGGGCCGGCGTGTGGCGGATGCCCTGCTCGCCGACGGCGCGGGCGCGCTGCTCGACGAGGTGCGGCGCGCGCAAGGGGCGGTCGAGGGGCTGCAGCCATGACGCGCGTCCAGGTCTACCTGATCGGCACCGGCCCGGGCGCGCCCGACCTGATCACGGCGCGCGGGCTGGCCTGCCTGCGGGCCGCCGACGTCGTCCTGCACGATCACCTCGTCCACCCGCGCCTGCTGCGGCAGGCACGGCCGGGGGCGGAACTGATCGACGTCGGGATCACGGCGCCGCAGCCGCTCGACCAGGACGCCATTGCGTTCCTCGTCATCGAGAAGGCGCGTGAAGGCAAGGTGGTGGCCCGCCTGAAGTGGGGCGATCCGTTCGTCTTCGGGATGGCGGGCGAGGAAGCGCTGTTCCTGCACGAGCAGGGGATCGGCTTCGAGATCGTGCCGGGCGTGCCGGCGGGCATCGGTGCGGCGGCCTACGCGGGCATCCCGCTGAGCCACCCGGGCGGCGGCGACACGGTGACGCTCATCCGCGGCCACGAGGACGACGGCCGCCAGCCGCCCGCGGTGGACTGGAGCAGCCTCGCGCGGCTGGACGGATCGCTGGTCTGCTACGCAGGTCCGCACCAGCTGCCCGCCATGATCGACGCGCTGCTCAGGCACGGGCGCCCCGCCGGCGAGACCGCCGCGCTCGTCTACAACGGGACGGCCCCGGGCCAGCAGACCGTCGAGGGAACGCTCGCCGACATCGCCGAGGCCGTGAAGCAGCCGGGGCACCACCGCGCCGCCATGCTGATCGTCGGGCGCGTGGTGGGCCTGCGCGCCCACGCGCGCTGGTTCGACGAGCGGCCGCTGTTCGGCCGCCGCATCGCCGTGACACGGCCGCGCGAGCAGGCGGCGGAGCTGGTCGATCGGCTGGAGAGCCTGGGCGCCGAGACGATCGAGGTGCCGCTCATCCGGATCGAACCACCTGACGACTACGGGCCGCTCGACGAGGCGTGCCGGCAGGCCGGCTCGTTCGGCTGGATCGTCTTCACGAGCGCGAACGGCGTCGATGCGTTCTTCGAGCGGCTGCTGGCGGGTCCGGGCGATACGCGCGACCTCAAGGGCGTGCGGCTCTGCGCGATCGGCCCGGCCACGGCCGAGCGGCTCGGACGCTTCGGGCTGAAGGTCGACCTGATGCCGACCGAGTATCGCGCCGAGGCCGTCGTCGAGGCGCTGGCGGCGGCCGGCCCGCTGGACGGGGTCCGGGTCCTGCTGCCGCGCGCCGACATCGCGCGCGAGCTGCTCGCGACGGAGCTGCGGCGGCTGGGGGCCGACGTCACGGAAGTGAAGGCGTACCGGACGGTCGCGCTGGAGCCTGGAACCGGAGACGTCCCGGATGTCTATCGCATGCTGCTCGACCGCCAGATCGACGTCGTCACCTTCACGAGTGCGTCGACCGTCCGCAGCTTCGTGAAGACGATCGGCGCCGAACCGGCGGCCGACCTGCTGCAGACGACGCTCGTGGCGGCGATCGGGCCGGTGACCGCCGACGCGGCGGCGCAGTACAACATCAGGACGGCCATCATGCCGGCCGACTACACCGTGCCGGCGCTGGTGGACGCGATCGTGGCGCACTACGCGGCGGACAGACGATAGGGGCTCCGGGCTTCAGGCTACGGGCCCCGGGGCTTGTCCGCGCCCCAATCCGAGCGCCGGCCTCGGGACCCCGTAGCCCGTGGCCCGTAGCCCGCAGCCTTTCGCCCGACAGGAGTTCTCCCATGCCCAGCACCATCATCCCGACCACCCTCCGTCTGGCCCGCCGCCACCGGCGGCTGCGGCAGTCGGCCGGCCTGCGCGCGCTCGTGCGCGAGACACGGCTGTCGCCGGAGATGTTCATCTACCCGCTCTTCGTCTGCGAGGGCGAGGGAGTCCGGCGCGAGGTGGCGTCGATGCCGGGGGTCTACCAGCTCTCGGTGGATGAGGCGGTGAAGGAGACCGAGGCCGCGCGCGGCGACGGCGTCCCGGCGGTGCTGCTGTTCGGCCTGCCGGAGCACAAGGACGACATCGGATCGGCGGCCTACGATCCGGACGCGCCGGTGCAGGCGGCGATCCGGGCCATCAAGCGGGCATCGCCGGACACGGTAGTGGTCACCGACGTCTGCCTCTGCGAGTACACGTCGCACGGGCACTGCGGCATCGTCCAGGGCGAGGAGATCGTGAACGACCCCACCGTGGCGCAGCTCGTGCGGGCGGCCGTGTCGCACGCGGAGGCGGGGGCGAACATCGTGGCGCCGTCGGACATGATGGACGGCCGCGTGGGGGCGATCCGCCAGGCGCTCGACGAGCGGGGCTTCACGCAGGTGACGGTGATGTCGTACGCGGCGAAGTACTGGTCGGCCTTCTACGGTCCGTTCCGGGACGCGGCCGACTCGGCGCCGAAGTTCGGCGACCGGCGGACGCACCAGATGGATCCGGCGAACGTGGAGGAGGCGCTGCGCGAAGTCGAGCAGGACATCGAGGAAGGGGCCGACATCGTGATGGTCAAGCCGGCGCTGACCTACCTCGACGTGATCGCGCGCGTGAAGGCCGAGTTCGGCTACCCGACCGCCGCCTACCACGTGAGCGGCGAGTACAGCATGCTGAAGGCGGCCGCGCGCAACGGCTGGATCGACGAGCCCCGCGCGATGCTGGAAACCCTGACCGCTATCCGCCGCGCCGGCGCGGACATGATCATCACGTACTACGCGCGAGAGGCGGCGCGGGCGATCGGGTAGGGGCGGCGGACGGGGGAAGGAGCCCCGGTGGTCGGCTACGGGCTTCGGGCTACGGGCTCCGGGGTTGTCGCAGTCTTTCGAGAGCTACGTGCTCGCCAATACGCTGAGTCAGACGCTCCAGTTGGCGCACTACCCGTCGCACTTGACCAGAACGTCAATCCAATCGACTCCCGATGCAAATCCGAGTTCCTGGCTGAGAGCAGCCAGATATTCGAGCTCGCAGGCCGAGCCGAGGGCCTGATTGAGGAATCTGAGATAGTCCGCGGTGCTACGGCGTGCACTTCCTTCCACGATATTGGCCGGCACCGATACCGCAGCCCGGCGCATCTGAGCACGAAGTCCGAACCACTCATCCCTCGGGAACTCACGTGTCTGCCGATAGATGAGGAGCACCAGCCGGTGGGCGTCATCGAAGACCCTGAGCTTGCGATGGTCTCTGCTCATGGTGGGCTCCACGCCACCGCAGTGAAAGAGTCGAGCCAAGGTGAGCCGAAGCGCCGCGAGGCGAAGCTTACGGCTTCAGTCCTGTGGGCACCGTAGCCCGAAGCCTGCAGCCCGTAGCCCGTGTTATCTTTCTCCCATGCGCACCCGAAAGTCCTCCAAGCTCTTCGCCCGCGCTCAGAACATTCTGCCGGGCGGTGTCGACAGCCCGGTCCGGGCCTTCAAGGCGGTTGGCGGCACGCCGCTGTTCATCGCCGAGGCATCGGGCGCGCGGCTCACCGACGTCGATGGCAATCACTACATCGACTACGTGATGTCGTGGGGGCCGCTCATCCACGGCCACGCGCCGAAGGGGCTGGTCCGGGCGCTCGCGGCTGCGGCGCGGCGCGGCACGAGTTACGGGGCGCCGACGGCACTCGAAGTGGAGATGGGCGAGCGGGTCCGCAAGCTGATGCCGTCGCTCGAGCGGGTCCGATTCGTCAGCTCCGGGACTGAAGCGGCGATGAGCGCCGTCCGGGTGGCGCGCGCTGCCACCGGGCGCGAGCGGATCATCAAGTTCGAAGGGTGCTACCACGGCCACGGCGACCCGTTCCTGGTGCAGGCCGGGTCGGGTGCGCTGACGCTCGGCGTGCCGACCAGCCCCGGCGTGCCGGCCGGCGCCGTGCGCGACACGCTGCTCGCCAGCTACAACGATCTCGGCAGCGTGCGGAAGGTCTGCGAGGAGCACCGCGGGACGATTGCCGCCGTCATCGTCGAGCCGATTGCGGGGAACATGGGCCTGGTGCCGCCGGCCGACGGGTTCCTCGCCGGCCTGCGCAAGCTCTGCGACACGCACGGCCTGCTGCTGATCTTCGATGAGGTGATTTCAGGATTTCGCGCGTCGGCGGGGGGCGCGCAGGCGATCGTCGGGGTGAAGCCCGACCTGACCTGCCTGGGGAAGATCATCGGTGGCGGGCTGCCGGTAGGGGCCTACGGCGGGCGCGCCGAGATCATGGAACTGGTCGCCCCGGCCGGCCCGGTCTACCAGGCGGGGACGCTCTCGGGGAACCCCCTGGCGATGACAGCGGGCCTCTGGAGCCTCGAGCGGCTGAAGCCGCGGCTCTACCGCGACCTGGCGGCGCTCGGCGAGCGGCTGGCGGCCGGGCTGGCCCGCGCGGCGCGGGAAGCCGGTGTGCCGCTGCAGGTCAATGCGTTCGGATCGGTGCTGACGCCGTTCTTCACCGATCGTCCCGTGCGCAACTACCAGTCGGCGCTCACGGCCGACACGGCCGCGTACGGGCGCTTCTTCCAGGCGATGCTGGCGCGCGGCGTCTACCCGCCTCCTTCGCAGTTCGAGGGCTGGTTCCTCTCGGCCGCGCACACGAAGAAGGACGTCGACCGGACGATCGCGGCGGCGCGGGAGGCGCTGCGGGAGGTCGCCTCAGCGCCGGTTCCCGCCCCCCTCGACCACCGTCAGCGGTGAATCGATCCGGACGCGCAGCACGGTGCCGGCGGGCAGCTCGACGTCCTTGCCGGGCGTCGCGGCCACCATGCCGCCGCCGCCGATCAGGACGCCGGCGAGCACGCCCTTGAAGCCGCCCAGCAGGCCGCCGATGATCGCGCCGATGCCGGCGCCCGTACCGATCTTCGCCTTCTCGCCCGCAATCCCCTCGCTCGCCTCGGTGACGGTGCCGCGCATCTGATACGTCGTGCCGTTGATGGTGATCCGGTCGAAGCTCATCGTCAGCTGCCCCTTGCGATCCAGCCGCGTCGCCTTCGTCACCGACGTCACCACGCCGCGCATCAGCGACCCGGCGGGCACCAGCACGCGGTCGCCGCGGATCAGGTCGACGGCGGTCGTCGCCTGCACGTGATCCTCCACGGCGGCCGTCGCCGAGCTCAGCGTCTCCTGCAGGCGCGCGTCGAGCAGCGTGCCGACCGGCAGTTCGCGCATCACGCGCGGCGTGCCGGCGTCACTGCTCTCGGCCGGCGGGGCCGGGCTCACCGGTGCCGGTGGCGGAGGCGGGGGCGGCGGTGCGAGCGCCACCTGGACCCTGGCGGCGAAGTCCTCGAGCCGGCCGTTCAGATCGCCGTACTCCTGGAACGACACCCGCTGGCCCTTCCGCAGCTTCACCTTCAGGTAGATCACGTCGTCGTGCAGGTCGCCGAGCGTGCTCATCAGCTGGTCGGCCTCGACGGCGTCGGTCGCGCGCAGCTTGACGATGTCGTGGCGGATCTCGACGACGCGGTCCTCGAGCTTCCGGATGGCGGCCGCGCTCACGCCGTTGGCGCTCTGCGCCGAGGCAGGCGCCACGAGGCCGGGGGCGGGGAGGCCGAGGGTGAGGGTCAGGGCGGTCAGAGCGGCGAAGGACAGCTGTCGCATGGTGCAGACCTCGACTACTTGAACGGAAGGAACCGGTCGATCCACGGAATGCGCGTCAGGTCGTTGTAGATCACCATCACCATCAGCAGCATCAGGAAGGCGAAGCCGGCGAGCAGGACCTTCTCCTTCACCTGCACGCTGAAGTCGCGGCGGGCGATCCCCTCGAGGGCCATGATGAAGATGTGGCCGCCGTCGAGCACGGGGATCGGCAGCAGGTTCAGCAGGCCGAGGTTCAGGCTGATCGAGGCCATGAGGCCGAAGAGCGCGATCCAGCCGGCCTGCGCCGACTCCCCGGACAACTGCGCGATGGCGACGGGCCCCATCAGCTGCTTGGCCGAAATCTGCCGCGTGATCAGCCCCCAGACGGTCTGGCCGATCAGGATGGAGTACTGGTAGTTCCGCTGGAAGCTCAGACCGATGGCCTCGAGCACGCCGGGCTTGAACGTCTTCACCGCGTCGCCGATCGTCACGCCGATGAGCGCCGTCTTGCCCTGCAGCTGCGGCGTCACCTGGATCTGCTGCTGGACCTGGTTCCGCTCGATCGTCAGCGTGACCGGCTGGCCGCCGTGCCCCGAGATCGTCTGCGAGAGCTGGCTCGCGAAGGTCACCGTCTGGCCATCGACGGCCACGACGACGTCGCCGGCCTTCAGGCCCGCCTTCTCGGCCGGCTGTCCCGCCAGGACGGACTTGATGGTCGGGTGGACGTCCGGCAGGACGCCGATCTCGCCGATCCGGAACTCGGTCTTCCCCTGCGGCGTGACGTCCCTGGTCAGCTGCTGGCCGCGGCGCTCCAGGACGATCGGAATCCGGCGGTCGGTATGCGTGCCGACGGCCGTGTAGAAGTCGTCCCAGGTCGGCACGGCCCGCCCGTCCACCGACAGGATGCGATCGCCGGCCTGGATGCCGGCCTGCTGCGCGGGCGATCCGGCGGCGACCGCCCCGACGACCGGCGCCGCGTCCTGGAAGGCCGGCACGGTGGCGCCGTTCATCAGGACGATGGCGAGCAGGACGATCGCCAGGATGACGTTCATGGCGGGTCCCATGACGAGCACCTGGAAGCGCTCCCACTTGGTGCGCGACAGGAACTCGTCGGGGGCGCCCGAGCGCGACTCCTCGGGGTTGTCGCCGGCCATCTTCACGTACCCGCCGAGCGGGATGGCGCTGATGCAGTACTCGGTGTCGCCGCGCTGCGTCTTCAGGATCTTGGGTCCGAAGCCGAGCGAGAAGGTGATCACCCGGATACCGATGCGGCGGGCCATGATGAAGTGGCCGAACTCGTGGACGAACACGAGCACGCCGAGCACGAACGCGAACGCGAGCAACGTCAGCACGATCGGGAACCTCAGTGTTTCAGGGCCAGCCGGTGGATCCGTTCGGTCGCATCGTCGCGCGCCCAGGCATCGACGCGGCGCACCTCGGCGAGGGTGTGCACGGCGAACGGCTGGTGGGCGTCCATCGCCTCGGCAATCAGCTCGGGGATGGCCATGAAGCCGATGGCCCCCTCGAGGAACGCGGCCACCGCCACCTCGTTCGCGGCGTTCAACACGACGGGCAGGCTCGTCTCGGCCGCCGCAGCGCGATACGCCAGCCCGAGGCACGGAAAGGCGTCGCGGTCGGGGGCGAGGAACTCGAGGCGCCCGTGACGCACGAGGTCGAGCTGCGGCACCGGGGCCGGCCACCGTGCCGGGTACGAGAAGGCGTACTGGATCGGCAGGCGCATGTCGGTGACCCCGAGCTGCGCGATGACCGATCCGTCGACGAGCTCGACCATCGAGTGGACGACCGACTGCGGGTGCACGACGACGTCGATGCGCGAGGCGGACATGTCGAACAGCCACCGCGCTTCGATCACTTCGAGCCCCTTGTTCATCAGCGTGGCCGAGTCGATCGTGATCTTCCGTCCCATCCGCCACGTCGGGTGCTGCAGCGCCTGCTCCGGTCCGACGCGCCGCAGGTCCGCCGCGGTCCGGCCGCGGAACGGTCCGCCCGACGCGGTGAGCACGAGCCGCCGGACCTCGGCCGGCTCCCGCCCGTGCAGGCACTGATGGATGGCGTTGTGCTCGCTGTCAACGGGCAGCACCGGCACGCCGCGCCGCCGCGCCGCCTCCATCACCACCGGGCCGGCCATCACGAGCACTTCCTTGTTCGCCAGGGCGATCGTCTTCCCCGCCTCGATCGCGCCGAGCACGGCCTCGAGGCCGTCGGTCCCCGACGAGGCGCAGAGGACGATGTCCACGTCGGGATGCGTGGCGACCGCGACGAGCCCTTCGCGCCCGACGGCGATGTCCTTCGGCAGCCCGGGCGGTGCCGCCTGCCGCAGGGCGTCCACGGCCGCGCCGGTGGCCATGGCCACCGCCCGCGGGCGGAACCGGGCCACCTGCTCGGCGAGGCGTGCGGCGTTCCCGCCAGCCGCGAGGCCGACGACCTCCAGGCGGCCGGCCTGCTGCTCGACCACCGACAGGGCGCTCGTGCCGATCGACCCCGTCGAACCGAGAATGGCAATGCGAGTCATGAACGGTCTTCGGTCTTCGGTCTACGGTTCTGAGCCGAGGCAAGTGAGAACAACACCCATTGCCCATGGCTCATCGCCCGTTGCGACCACACCGGCTCCAGGCTACGGGCTACAGGCCTGAGCCGCCGCGAGCGAGAGCAACACCCATTGCCCATTGCTCATCGCCCGTTGCGACTCAAGTGGCTACCGGCTCGAGCGCCTGAACGCCCGAGCACTGAGCCCCGAGTCCCGAGCCACTATCCCCGGAGCCCGTAGCGCACGAACACGTAGAACACCGGCGCGGCGAACAGCAGCGCGTCGATCCGGTCCAGCACGCCGCCGTGGCCGGGAATCAGCGTCGAACTGTCCTTCAGTCCTGCGCCGCGCTTCAGCCGCGACTCGAACAAATCACCGACGATGCCGAGCGCGACCAGCGCCAGGCCCAGCAGGATGCGCATCGGCACGGGCACGGCGGGCAGCCACCAGCGGCCGACGATGGCGAAGCAGGCCGCCCCGCCCACGAAGCCGCCGATCGCCCCTTCCACGGTCTTGCCCGGGCTGATGGCCGGTGCCAGCGGCCGCCGGCCGAACGCGCGGCCCGTGTAGTACTGGGACGTGTCGCTCGCCATCACGGTCAGCAGCAGCAGCAACAACCCCTCGCGGCCGGCCCGGTCGTGAATCGCGACGAGCGCGCCGAGCGGGAGACCCAGGTACAGCGCCGGGAACAGGCCGGCGGCTGCGTCGCCGAGCGATCGGACCGCCGGCCGCGGCGAGGCGAGCGCGAGCGCACCGAGCGCCACCAGCGCCGCAACGAGGATCGCATCCAGCGGCGCCGCGGGCCATGCCACCGCCGCGCAGGTCAGCATCGCGGCGGCACCAGCGACGACGCCCGGGATCTGGAGGTCCAGCGCCCGGGCGAGCCGCTCGTACTCGTGCAGCGCCAGCACCAGCACCACTTCCGCGACCGCCAGCAGCGGCAGCGTCCCCAGGAACCAGATCGCCGACACCGCCAGCGCGACGAGGACCAGACCGCTCAGCAGGCGCGTCATCGGATCGGCAGACGGCCGTCGGGCCCGGCTGGCGGGGCCTCGTGACGCGCGCCACCGGCGTGCGGCGGCGTCACTTGGCTCCCAGCGCCACGGCCGGCGTCTTGATGCCGCCGTACCGGCGGTCGCGCTTCTGGAAGGCGAGGATCGCGTCGAGCAGGTGACGGCAGCGGAAGTCGGGCCACAGCGTATCGGTGACCCAGATCTCCGAATACGCAATCTGCCAGAGCAGGAAGTTGCTGAGCCGCATCTCGCCGCTGGTGCGGATCAGCAGGTCGGGATCCGGCTGGCCCGCGGTGTACAGGTACCGGCTGAATCGCTCCTCGTCGAGTTCCTCCGGCGGAAGTCCTGCCGCCAGGACGCGCCGCACCGCATCGACGATCTCCGCGCGCCCGCCGTAATTGAGCGCGATGTTGAACTCCATGCCGGTATTGCCGGCCGTCTCGGCCTCCGCCGCCTGCAGCTCGCGGCGGACGTCCGGCGCCAGCTCGTCCGGACGGCCGATGACCCGGAACCTGATGTTGTTGGTCATCAGCGTCGCGAGCTCGAGGCGCAGGTACCGCTTCAGCAGCCGCATCAGCGTGTTGACCTCGGACCGCGGCCGCTTCCAGTTGTCCACCGAGAAGGCCCACAGCGTGAGCACCTGCAGCCCCAGCCGGGCGGAGGTTTCCACCGTGTCGCGCACGGCGTCGATGCCGGCGCGATGGCCTTCGACCCGCGGCAGGTGGCGCTTCGCCGCCCACCGGCCGTTGCCATCCATGATGATGGCCACGTGCGCGGGCAGCAGGTCCGGGTTCAGCTGACGGACGAGCGCCGCATCGGGCGAGCCGGGCGGGATCCAGGCCAGAAGCTGCTCAAGCGACATTCGGCATTCCTGAGACTAGTAACCCTAAATGTTACAGGCCGTTAGCCCCTGTCCGCAAGCACGATCGGGTCGTAGTCGACACGCACGAGGCACAGGCCCTGTGCCGGTGCGGTCGGGCCCGCCTGCCCCCGATCCCGGGCCGCCAGCACTTCCGCCATCCAGCCGACGGGCCGGCGGCCGCTGCCGATCTCGACCAGCGTCCCCACAATGGCGCGGACCATGTGCCGCAGGAAGCCATCCCCGGTGATCTCGTACACCAGCAGCCGTCCGGTGGACGCGTGCAGCCAGCCGCAGGCAGGCGTCCGCGGGATGACCCCGGCCTCCTCCGCGGGTCCCGGCCGGTCGCCGACCGACGATGCCAGCACCGTCCGCACGGTGTCGCGCACGGCGCTGCCAGCCGCCTGGAACGACGCGAAGTCGTGGCGGCCCTCGAGCGCCCGGGCCGCCGTCCGCATCGCCTCGAGGTCGAGCGGTCCCGGGACGGCCCAGACCCAGGAACGGTCGAAGGGGCTCACGACGCCGCCGTCCAGCAGGCGGTACTGATAGGTCTTGGCGCGGGCGGCAAAGCGCGCGTGGAACTCGTCCGGGACTTCGGCGACGTCGAGCAAGCGGATATCAGGAGGCAGGATGGCATTGACGGCGCGCGCCAGCGCGTCCAGGGGCATGTCGCGGGCGAGGCGGACGCTGGCGACCTGGCCGGTGGCGTGCACCCCGGCATCCGTCCGCCCGGCGGCGGCGGCCGTGACGGGGCTGCCCTCGAGGCGCGCGAGCGCCTCTTCCAGACGCTGCTGCACCGAGACGCCGTTGGTCTGCCGCTGCCAGCCGGCGTACGCGCTGCCGTCGTAGGCGAGGGTGAGCTTCAGGGTGCGGGGGGATTCAATACCCATTGCCCATTGCACGTTGCCCGTTGCTGACGACGCGGGCTGCCGTACGCTATGCGGACGCCGTCGGCCGCGATCCCGGCTTGACGACCGCCAGTCCCTGCGCGCAGAGCGGACACCGGTCGGGCTCGTAGGTCGGCAGCGCGATCTCGAGCAGCGCCGAGAACGGCACGTCGAGCGCCGCTGCGCCGCCGCTGCGATCGACGATGGCCGCCGCGCCGACGACGGTGCCTCCGGCCGCGCGGGCGGCCTGCATCGTCTCGCGGGTGGACCCGCCCGTCGTCAGCACGTCCTCGACGACGAGGACGCGGTCGTTCTCGCTGATGGTGAAGCCGCGCCGGAGCGTCATCACGCCTTCCTGCCGTTCGACGAAGATGGCGCGCACGCCGAGCGCCCGTCCGACCTCCTGCCCGATGACGATGCCGCCGAGCGCTGGCGACAGGATGACCGTCGGCCGCAGGGCCTGCACCTTCGCGGCGAGCGCGGCGCCGAGGGCCTCGGCCTTGTCCGGATGCTGGAGCACGAGCGCCGACTGGAGGTATCCGGGGCTGTGGAGCCCCGAGGACAGACGGAAATGCCCTTCGAGGAGGCCGCCCGAGCGGCGGAACATGTCGAGCAGCGCGTCCTGCGTCAATGCCATGACTGACCTGCCGATCCTTCCGGAAGAGAGCCTTGAGGGCGTCGGGCCGCCTGGCCCGGGCCGCCGAGAGGCCCCTCGCGTCCGGCCGCTTCCGGGCCCGGGCGCGGGAACGGCTAGTATACAATTCCCTGAAGCTTCGAACTGGCCCTCCCCTCCTCTCGTCTATTGTTCGGAGAGCGGTTGCCGGCGCCCGGTGGGCCGGCCCGCGCCCACGCATGAGCCGGATTCTTTGCCATGGGAGTAAGTGACCAATGCGTCAGGACCTGTTGCGCGCCGCGCGCCTGATCTCCGGAACCGTCGCCCTGCTCGGTCTGGCGGTGTCCGTTTCCGCCCAGACCGGACAGCCGATGCCGGCCCCGCCGGCGGCGGCGACCGACGCCGCCAGCAACCAGCCGGGGCCCGTCCGGCGGCTGTCGATCGAAGACGCCGTGCAGCTGGCGCTCGAGCACAACCTGGACATCCAGGTGCAGCGGCTGAACCCGCAGATTCAGGACCTGAACGTGGTGAGGGCCCGCACGAACTGGACACCGAAGCTGCAGTCGACGCTGAACGGCTACGGGCGGCGGGATCCGGTGGCCAGCATCCTGTCGGGCGGTGCCAGCTCGGTCAACAGCGGTCAGTTCGCGACGTCGCTCGGCGTGAACCAGCTGCTGCCCTGGGGCGGCAGCTACAGCGCCGACTGGCAGAACCAGCGCCAGACGACCGACAGCCTGTTCCAGAACGTCAACCCGGTGCTGCAGTCGACGCTGAACCTGAACTACACGCAGCCGCTGCTCCGCAACTTCCGGATCGACAGCACGCGGGACCAGATCCTCGTCAGCGCGAAGAACCGCGAGATCTCCGAGGTGCAGCTGCGGCAGACGGTCGTGCAGACGGTGCGCGCGGTGAAGGACGCCTACTGGGATCTCTCCTACGCGATCAATTCGCTGAAGGTGCAGCAGGAGTCGCTCAACCTCGCGCAGGAATCGCTGCGGGACAACCAGAAGCGGGTCCAGATCGGGACGATGGCGCCGATCGACATCGTCGAGGCGCAGGCCGAGGTGGCGAGCCGCGAGGAGGCGGTCGTCGTGGCGCAGGGGGCGATCAAGCAGGCGGAGGATCAGCTGCGGACGCTGATCCTCGATCCGTCCACGCCCGACTTCTGGAGCATCGACCTCGAGCCGACCGACGCACCGACCCTCCAGACGCAGCCGATCGACGTGGAGGCGGCGGTGCGCAACGCGCTCGCGAAGCGGACGGACCTGCAGGTCGCCCAGAAGAGCATCGAGGCCAACGACGTCAACATCCGCTACTACCACAACCAGCTGCTGCCGGACGTCAGCGCCCAGGTGAACTACGGTGTGGTCGGCCTGGGGGGCACGCAGTTCATCCGCGACAACAACGGCTTCCCGGGGAACATCATCGGCCAGGTCAGCCAGGGTTTCGGGTCGGTGCTCGGCGACCTGTTCCAGAACAACTTCCCGAACTGGTCGGTGGGCGTCACGGTCGGCTACCCGATCGGCCGCAGCACGGCCCAGGCCAGCCTCGCGCAGGCGCGGCTGTACGACGAGCAGGCGAAGGTGCAGCTGCGGAACATGGAACTGCAGGTGGCGGCGCAGGTGCGACAGGCGGCGCGGACGGTGAACACTGACCTGCAGCGGGTCAACTCGTCGCGTGCGGCGCGCGAACTGCAGGAGCAGAAGCTCGCGGCCGAGCAGAAGAAGTTCACCGCCGGGATGTCGACGAACTTCCAGGTCTTCCAGGCGCAGCGCGACCTGTCGTCGGCGCGGAACGACGAGATCCAGGCGATCCTCGACTACAACAAGGCGCTGGTCGACTTCCAGACCGTGCAGGAGTCGGCCCTGTCGAGCAACGGCGGCAACATCGTGCTCGGCGGCACCACGTCCACGACCGGCACCGCCGGGAGCACCGGGACGATCGGCACCACGAGCCCCACCGGCTCGGTCCAGCAATAGCACGCGGGGCGGGGCGGGGACGGCCCCCGGCCCCGTCCCCACTCCGCCGCCCGGCCCTTCCCCGCCGGCCGCAATCGCGGCCTCTGGTGCTACACTCCCGCTCGTGCCGAAGCTGTCGGTCACCATCATCACGAAGAACGAAGCGGCCGACATCGGGGCGGCGCTCGCGTCGGTCGCGTGGGCCGACGAGGTCGTGGTCGTCGACTCGGAGAGCACCGACGACACGGTGGCCATCGCCCGCCGGTCGACCGATCGGGTGATCGTGCGGCCGTGGCCGGGGTACATCGCCCAGAAGAACTTTGCGGCCGCCCAGGCGGCCCACGACTGGATCCTGTCGCTCGATGCCGACGAGCGGGTGACACCGGAGCTGGCGCAGGAGATCCGTGCCCTGGTCGATGCCGGCCCGGCGGACGCGGGGTACTGGATCCCGCGCGTCACCTGGCACCTGGGCCGCTGGATCCGCTCGACCGACTGGTATCCGGATGACCAGCTGCGGCTGTACGATCGCCGGCGCGCTTCCTGGACCGGGCGGTACGTGCACGAAGGGGTGCGGGTGGAGGGGCGCGTCGGCCGCCTCCGGCACGAGCTGCAGCACTACGCGTATCGCGACATCGCGGACCACCTGGAGACGATCGACCGGTACACGACGTTCGCGGCCCGGCAGATGTTCGAGGACGGCCGGCGCGCCGGCCTGCTCGACATCGGGCTGCACCCGCCGTTCGCCTTCTTCCGCAACTACGCGCTCAAACGCGGCTTCACCGACGGCGTCCCGGGCCTCATCGTCTCGGCGATGAACGCGTGGTACGTCTGCCTGAAGTTCGCGAAGCTGTGGGAACTGGGGAAAGGGACGGGCCCGCGCGGAGAGGACAGCGGGCCTGCGCAAGCAACGAGCAATGAGCAATGAGCAATGAGCAACGGGTATTGAGACGGCTCGGCACAGATGGCCCGTTCCGGCCATCACTCGTTGCCCATTGCCCGTTGCCCATTGCCGGCTGAGATCAGATCGTGTTCTCCCTCCACATCGACACGGCGCGGACCTGGCGCGGGGGCCAGAACCAGGTCCTGCTCACGGTGAACGGCCTGCGGGCGCGCGGCGATCGCGCGGCGCTGGTCGCCCACCCGAACGGCGAACTCCGCCGGCGGGCCGCCGAGGGGCTGGAGCTCGTTCCGATTGCGCCGCGCACCGAGATGGACCTCACCGCGGCGTGGCGGCTTGCCCGCGTCGTCCGCCGGCTGCGGCCCGACGTCGTGCACGCCCACGATCCGCACGGCGTGGCGATGGCGGCGCTCGCCCGATCCTTCGCCGGCCCCGACGGCGACTTCGCGCTCGTCGTGTCGCGCCGCGTCGACTTCCACCTGAAGGGCAACTCGTTCTCCCGCTGGAAGTACCGCCAGGTCGACTGCTTCATCGCCGCGTCGGAGGCGATCCGGCAGATGCTCGTCGCCGACGGCGTGACACCCGGCGACGTGGTGACGGTCCACGAGGGGATCGACGTCGATCGGATCGCCGCCGCCCCGCGGGTGAACGTGCACGGCGAGCTCTGGCTGCCGGCCGACGCGCCGGTGGTCGGGAACGTGGCGGCGCTGGTCCCCCACAAGGGCCAGCGCCACCTGATCGACGCCGCCGCCCTCGTCCTGCGCGCCGTCCCCGACGCCCGCTTCGTCATCGTCGGCGAGGGCGAGCTGCACGAGGCGCTCGAGCGGCACATCCACGAGCGGCACCTCGAGAAGCACGTGTTCCTCACGGGCTTCCGTCACGACGTCCCCGGGCTGATCAAGGGATTCGACCTCTTCGTGATGAGTTCGGTGACCGAGGGGCTCGGGACGTCGCTGCTCGACGCGATGGCCTGCAGCCGTCCCATCGTCGCGACGACCGCGGGCGGCATGCCGGAAGTGGTGGTCGATGGAGAGACCGGGCTGCTGGTGCCCGTCCGGGACGACCGCGCGATGGCCGCCGCGATCGTCCACCTGCTGCAGGATCGGGGCCTGCGCGAGCGGATGGGGGCCGCCGGGCTCGCCCGGGTCCGCGAGCAGTTCAGCGTCGAGCGGATGGTCGAGCAGACGGCCGCCGTCTACGCCCGCGTGGCCGGCAGGCGCCACGCAGCGGGCACTGCGCGTCCCCCTGCGGGCGTCTGAACCCGCACGCGTTCATCATCCCCAGGTGGCACAGCGCGAAGTCGTAGCGGACCGGATCGACCGGATCCAGCGCGCGCAGCGCCGCCGTGATCTCCTGCGCCATCCGCCAGCCCGGACTCTGGTAGTGCGTGAGCCGGAGGCACTGCCCGAGGCGGATGACGTGCGTGTCGAGGGGGATGACGAGCTGCGCCGGGCGGACGCCGCGCCACGGCCCCGCGTCGACCGCGTCGCGGCGGACCATCCACCGGAGGAACAGGTTCAGCCGCTTGCAGCCGCTGCCCGATGCCGGCCGCGTGAAGAAATAGCCGACCCCCGGGCGCCGGGGGACGGTGCCGTACGCGGCCCGGAGATCCAGGGCGAGCGCGCGGACGGAGAAGTCGTCGAGGGCCGCCTCGATGTCGGTGGCCGCGGGATCGAGGCCGCGCAGGAAGAAGGCCTCGATCGAACCGGCCTCCTCCAGCATCTGCCGCAGCACCCACAGCAGCGCCACCAGGTCGACGCTCCGCGTCCAGCGGTGGCCGAGCGCGGCCAGCTCGCCGCGCTGGCGGGCCGGGTCGAACCGCGCGACGTAGGCGGCGGGCGACGGCCCCATCACCGCCAGCAGGCGCTCGACCGACTGGATGACGCTCGAGACGCGGCCGAAGGCGAGGGCGGCCGCGCAGAAGCCGGCGATCTCGAAGTCGCGCGGATCGCGATACCGGCGGACGACCTGGATGGGATCGAGCGCCGCGTCGGACGCGTTGAAGGCCGCGTAGGCGCGGTCGAGCGCGGCCTTGAGCATTGCGGTCTGCATTCATCGATGGCGGCGGGACCCCACCCCCGCCGCGAACTCACGCCGATGCTCTCCCTCGGATCCGCACGTCCTCGGGCTCGCATGGCCGCAGGCGCTGACGTCTCAGAACGCGGTGATCGGCTGGCCTGCGCGGCACAGGGGACACTCCGCGGCCGGATAGTTCTCGGTGGCGCGGTACTCCGCCAGCGCGACGTTCGGCACGCCGAGATCGACGTGCGCCTCGAGGCGGTCGTAGATCTCCACGGTCGCGAGCACCGTGCCGCCGGCCTCGGCGATCTCGGCCGCACAGCGCTGGAACGTCTGTCCCGTGTTCCGGACGTCGTCGGCCAGCAGCACCCGCTTGCCGTGCACCAGGTCGCGGTAGAAGCGGCGCAGCATCGGCCCCTCCACCGGATCGACGACGAAGGGGGCGAAGCTGGCCGGCGGGCGGCTGAGGCTCCGCCGGCTGTCCAGCAGGCCGGCAATCGTGTGCGCGAGCAAGGCGCCGCCGGTCGCGGGCCCGGCCACCACCTCCACCTGGTCGAGCAGGTCGGCCGGCAGGATGTCGATCAGATCCTGGGCGAAGCGCCAGATGGTCGAGGGATAGCGGAACAGCTGGTGCGGGTTCAGGTAGACGCGGCCGTGGAACCCGTTGCCGTAGTCGAAGTGCCCGTCCATCATCAGCACCTGGAAGCGCTGCAGGTCCTCCAGGGCCTTCTCCCGGATCTCGTCGCGTCGTGTCGTCACCACTCCGGCTCCCCTCATGCCCCCAGCGCGTCCGCGCCGGCGACGGCGTCGTTCACGTAGACCGTCCGGCCGCCCACGATCGTGGCCGCCACGCCGCCGCGCAGCTGCCAGCCGTCGAACGGCGTGTTCTTCGACTTCGAGCGCAGCCGGGCCGCCTCGATCGCCACCGGCAGATCCGGCGCCAGGATCGTCAGGTCGGCCGGAGCCCCCTCGGCGAGCGTGCCGCCCGGCAGGCGGAGGATCCGCGCCGGGTTGGTCGACAGCAGCTCCACCATCCGACGCAGCGTGATGTGGCCCGGATGGACCAGCCGGTCGAACACCAGCGGCACGGCGGTCTCGAGGCCGACGATGCCGAAGGGGGCGCGGTCGAACTCGACCCGCTTCTCGTCGGCGTGATGCGGCGCGTGGTCGGTGGCGATGGCGTCGATCGTCCCGTCGACGATCCCCTGCAGCATCGCGTCGCGGTCGGCGGCCTCGCAGAGCGGGGGGTTCATCTTCACGTTGGTGTCGTAGGGGACCGGGTCGCGCAGCGCCTCGTCGGTGAGGACGAAGTGGTGCGGCGTCACCTCGCAGGTCACCTTCACGCCGCGCGACTTACCGTAGCGGACGGCGTCGAGCGACCCGCGCGCGCTCATGTGCGCCACGTGGAAGGCCGCGCCGGTGAGCCCCGCGAGCACGATGTCGCGGTGCACGACGATCTCCTCCGACGCGTTCGGGATGCCGCGCAGGCCGAGCGCCGAGGCGTGATACCCCTCGTGCGCCACCCCCTCGCCCTTCAGGCTCGGATCCTCGCAGTGGTCGATCACCGGCATGCCGAACATCCCTGCGTACTCGAGCGCGCGGCGCATCAGCAGCGCCGTCGCGACCGGCTTCCCGTCGTCGGAGATCGCGACGCAGCCGGCCTCGTGCAGCTCGCCGATGTCGGCCAGCTCCTCGCCCGCCGATCCCTTCGACACCGCGCCAATCGGATAGACGCGCGCGAGGTTCGCCTCGGCCGCCTTCCGGAGCATGTACGCCGTCACCCCGGCGTTGTCGTTGATCGGCGTCGTGTTCGGCATGCAGGCGACCGCCGTGAAGCCGCCCGCCACCGCGGCGGCGGTGCCGCTCGCCACGGTTTCCTTGTGCTCCTGGCCGGGCTCGCGCAGGTGCACGTGCATGTCGATCAGCCCCGGGCACACGATGCCGCCGGCCGGCACCGGCACCACCGTGGCACCCGGCGCGTCGGCCGGCGCGATGTCGGTCGCGATGCGGCCGATGCGCCCGTCCTCGACCAGGACGTCGAATCGTCCGTCGCGTCCCGTGGCCGGATCGACGACGCGGCCTCCCTTAAACAGTCGCTTCATGTTCGACTCCGCCGGCCAGCAGGTAGAGCACCGCCATCCGCACCGCGACGCCGTTCGCCACCTGCTCGAGAATCACCGAATGAGGACCGTCGGCCACGTCGGACGCAATCTCGACGCCCCGGTTCATCGGTCCGGGATGCATGATGATGACGTCCAGCGCCGCCCGGCGCAGCCGCTCGGCCGTCAGTCCGAAGACCGTGAAGTATTCGCGCAGCGACGGCAGGAAGCCGCCGCGCATCCGTTCGAGCTGAATCCGCAGCATCATCAGCACGTCGGCCCCGTCCACCGCCTCGTCGACCGCCGTCGTCCAGCGGACGCCGAACTGCTCGATGCCCGGCGGCATCAGCGTGGCCGGGCCCGCCAGCCAGACCTCGGCGCCGAGCTTCCGCAGCAGCGACACGTTCGACCGCAGGACGCGGCTGTGCAGCAGGTCGCCGATGATGGCGACCTTCAGCCCGGCGATGCGCCCCTTGTGCGCGCGGATGGTGAAGGCGTCGAGCAGCGCCTGCGTCGGATGCTCGTGCATGCCGTCGCCGGCGTTGATGACGCCGGCGCGGCACGTGCGGGCCAGCAGGTGGCTCGCCCCGGACGCGGGATGCCGGAGCACGATGAGGTCGGGCGCCATCGCCTCGAGGTTCAGCGCGGTATCGACGAGCGTCTCGCCCTTGAGCACGCTGGAGGACGCCGCCGCGATGTTCAACGAGTCGGCGCTCAGCCGCTTCTCGGCCACCTCGAACGACGTGCGCGTCCGCGTGCTCGGCTCGAAGAACAGGTTCACGACCGTCCGCCCGCGCAGC
>JAGWRA010000052.1 GCA_028876655.1 Acidobacteriota bacterium
GGCAACCTGGCCCTGGTCCAGATGATCGTCTACGCCGGCGGCGACGTCGGCGCGACCACGCGCCTGGGCGGCTACACGCCGCTCCATCTGGCGGCCAAGAACGGCCGCGCGGACGTGGTCGAGGCCCTGCTGAAGGCCGGCGCGAACGCGCAGGCCACGACCGCTTCCGGTGCCACGGCGCTGATGCTCGCGGCGGCCGCTGGCAGCACGCCGGCCGTGCAGACGCTGCTGGCGCACGGCGCCGACGTCAACGCCCGCGAGACGGCCAAGGGAGAGACGGCGCTGATGTTCGCCGCTGCCTTCAATCGCGCCGAGACGGTCGCGGTGCTGCTCCAGCACGGCGCCGACGTGAAGGCGACGACGAGGGTGCTCGACTGGACGAAGCTGGCGAAGAACGATCCGCGGCTGCCGAGCTTCGGCCGGCGCGCGCCCTCGACGACCCCTGCGGCGGGCGCACGGCCGGGCGCGGCCGCCCCCGGCGGGAAGCCGGCCGTCAAGCCGGTCGAGGCGTCCACGCAGGCGGCCGAGCCGGCCGACGAAGAGCCGGATACGGTCGAACCCGGCGCCGCCGCGCGGCCGGCCGGGATCCCCGGCGAGAAGAAGGACGGCGCCCGCAAGGCGAAGAGCCAGGCGGCGGCCTTCGACTTCACCGGCGGCTACGTCAAGCTGGTCGGGACGCAGGGCGGGCTGACCGCGCTGGAGTTCGCGACCCGGCAGGGGAACACCGAATCGGTGCGGGCGCTGCTCGCCGGTGGCGCCGACCTCAACGAGGTGAACCCGGCGGATCATACCAGTCCGCTGCTGAGCGCCATCATCAACGGTCACTTCGACCTGGCCGAGGAACTGCTCGCCAAGGGGGCCGACCCCAACCTGGCGCAGGCCAACGGCGTCACGCCGCTCTACGCCGTGCTGAACTGCGTGTGGGCGCCGCGCACGCTCTATCCGCAGCCGACGGCCTACAAGCAGCAGCAGACCACCTACCTCCAGCTGATGAAGGACCTGCTGGACCACGGCGCGAAGCCGAACGCCCGGCTGAAGGAGAAGGTCTGGTACTCCGGCTACAACTTCGACCAGTCGGGCGTCGACGAGGCGGGGGCCACGCCGTTCTGGCGCGCGGCGTACGCCGACGACATCGCAGCGATGAAACTGCTCATGTCGCACGGCGCCGACCCGGCGATCGCCACGAAGAAGCCCGCGGGGCGCCGTCCGACCGGCACCGGCAACCTCGACGACGAGGCGGCCGCCAAGGCGAAGCGCGATCCCTCCGGCCGTCCGCCGGTGGCCGTGGGCGGGCCCGACGTGACGCCGCTGCTCGCCGCGTCTGGTGAGGCCTACGGGTCCAGCTTCACGGCGAACCATCATCGCTACGCCCCGACGGGGATGCTGGCGGCCGTGAAGTACCTGGTCGAGGAGCTGCACGCCGACGTCAACGAGGCGGACGCCGACGGGAACACCGCGCTGCACAACGCCGCAGCCCGCGGCGACAACGAGATGATCCTGTACCTGGTCTCGCGCGGCGCCGACGTCAAGGCGGTCAACCGCAAGGGCCAGACGGTGCCGGACCTGGCCAACGGCCCGGTGCAGCGGATCAGCCCGTTCCCGGAGACCATCGCCCTGCTGCAGAAGATGGGGGCCAGGCTCGTTCACAAGTGCCTGTCCTGCGGCTGACGGCCTGGAAGTGACCGCACGGAGGCGGGAGGCGCGGCTGAGGGCCGCCCTCCCGCCTTTGTGCGTTTCTGGCACCTCTGCCGGCATCGGCCTGTCACATCAGACGACAATCGGCGACAATCTATTACCGGGGTGGTATGACAAGTGTCATACGGCCCCCCGGCCGCCCGGCGTACGCTGGAGTTCGTGCCGGCGCGGGTGTTCCGCGCCCGCCTCCTCCTGGAGCCCGTTGCCCATGACCGGTCGATCACGCCGCGTGCGGACGTTCGCGCTGCCGCCCGCCCTCCTCGTCCTGCTCCTCCTGGTGCCGGTGGCCGTCCTGGCGATGGGGCAGTTCGGCTCCGATGAGGACGTCATCGGCTACAACACGGCCACGCCGACCGACCCGGTGGCCCAGCTGCAGCAGCAGATCGACAGCGGGCAGGTGCATCTGGCGTTCGACCCGGCGCACGGGTACCTGCCGGCTGTGCTGAAGGCGCTGCACGTGCCCATCTCCTCGCAGGGCCTGGTCTTCTCGCGGACGAGTTTGCAGGTCGATCACATCGCGCCCTGGACGCCGCGGGCGGTGTACTTCAACGACGACGTGTACGTCGGCTGGGTGCAGGGCGGGCCGATCATGGAGGTCGCCTCGGTGGATCCGAAGCTGGGCGGGGTGTTCTATACGCTCGATCAGCAGCCGACCGCGCACCCGAAGTTCCAGCGGCAGTTCTCGACCTGCCTGCAGTGCCACGACTCGTCCTCGTCGACCGGTGGCGTCCCCGGCTTCATCATGCGGTCGGTGTTCGCCGACAAGATGGGGTATCCGATCTCCTCACCGGTCGCGGCGACGACGCCGCAGACGCCCATCGCGGAGCGCTGGGGCGGCTGGTACGTGACCGGGACGACGGGGGACCAGCCGCACCTCGGCAACCTGATGGCGCCGGTCTCGGCGCACGATGTCGGGGATCCCGCCGCCTATCTCGCGAAGATGAGGATCGGCCCGAACCTGAACGTCACCGATCTCAGCAGCCGGTTCGACACGTCGCCGTACCTGAGCCCGTACAGTGATGCGGTCGCGCTGATGGTGCTGGCCGACCAGACCTACGTCCACAACCTCATCACCATCGCCGGCTACGAGACGCGCAAGGCGATCTACGACGACCAGCTGACGTCGATGGCAGGGGATTCCGGAGGGCTGTCGGAAGGGGCGATGGTGCGCATCCGGGGCGCGGCCGAGCGGCTCGTGAGGGGCCTGCTCTACTCGCGGGAGGCGCCGCTCACGTCGCCGATCACGGGGGACTCGACCTTCACGCAGGACTTCCAGCGGCTCGGGCCGCGCGATCACCTGGGCCGCTCGCTGCGCGACCTCGACCTCAAGACGCGGCTGTTCAAGTACCCGCTGAGCTACCTGATCTACTCACCGGCCTTCGACGCCCTGCCGCCGGTCGTCCGGTCGTACGTCTACACGCGACTGCGCCAGGTGCTGACCGGGCAGGATCAGGACCCGGCGTTCGCCAACCTGTCGGCGGCCGATCGGACGGCCATCCTGCAGATCCTGCAGGACACCAAGCCGGCATTTGCGGCGGTGATGACGACGGCCGTGGCTCGCTGAGGAGGATCTGCGCCGGCCGGGCGGCGCGGAGTGTGGGTGAGGCGGGGCAGGGGATGGGGCGCCGGGCGGACGGGGAGTCCGCCCGGCGCGTCGTCTGTACGGCAGCCTACGCCCAGCTGTAGCCGCTCTTCACGAGCGGCAGCGTCCGGATGCGCGTGCCGGTCGCCGAGAAGATCGCGTTGCAGACGGCCGGGATGATCGGCGGCAGCGCCGGTTCGCCCAGGCCCGTCGGCGGGTTGTCGGTCTTCCGCCAGATCGCCTCGATCTCGATCGGCGCCTGGGACATCCGGACCAGCGGGTGGCGATCGTAGTTGGTCTGCACGACGCGGCCGTGCTCGAGTGTGATCTGCTGCGCCATCAGCTCGCTGAGGCCATCGATGATCGCCCCCTGGACCATGTTCTGCGCGGCGCCGGGGTTGATGATCTCGCTGCCGATGTCGACCGCGACCCACACCTTGTGGACCTTCACGCGCTTGTCGGCCGACACGCTCACGTCGGCCACTTCGGCGAAGTAGCCGAGATGGCTGAAGTGGAAGGCGACGCCGAGCGCGCGGCCCGGCTGCTTCGTCCGGTGGCGCCAGCCGGACTTCTCGGCGACGAGTTCGAGCACGCCGCGCATCCGGGCGGCGTCGAACGTCCGGGACTTCGGCTGGCGATCCGCCTCCGCGTCGGGCAGCGGGGCCGTGTCGAGGAGCGCCAGCCGGAAGTCGACCGGATCCTTGCCGGCGGCGTGCGCCAGCTCGTCGAGGAAGGACTGGATGACGAAGGCGTTCACGTTGCTGCCGGGGGCGCGCAGCGCGCCGGTCTTGAGCCAGAGCTCCTGCAGTGAGGTGCCGAGCGTGAAGTTCGGCACGTAGCGGGCCGGGAACTCCAGCGGCGACAGCGTGGCCGCCGAGGCGTACTCGTCGCCGGCCCCCCACGTCACGAAGTGGTTCTGCCAGGCAACGAGCCGGCCCGCGGCGTCGACGCCGCCCTTGAGGTACTGGAAGCCGCCGGGACGATAGTAGTCGTTCGTCATGTCGTCCTCGCGGGCCCAGACCAGCTTCACGGGGACGCCGACGGTCCTGGCGATCCAGGCGGCCTCGACCATGTAATCGTTGGTGAGCCGCCGCCCGAAGCCGCCGCCCGCCCGCAGCATGTGGACGACGACGTTGCCCTCGGGGATGCCGAGCAGCTTCGCGACCATCGTGCGGCCGCTGCCGGGCGTCTGGCTGTTCGACCAGATCTCGATGTGGCCGTTCGCGTAGTGCGCCGTGCAGTTCTGCGGCTCGAGCGGCGCGTGGGCGATGAAGGGATAGCTGTAGGCCGCCTCGACGCGCGCGGCGGCGTTCTTCAGGGCCGCGTCGGTGTCGCCGTCGTGGCGCAGCACGTGGGCCGGCGGCTGCTTCGACAGCTCGTCGGCGTGCTGCGCGAACGCCTCGCTGCTCTGCGCCGCCCCCTTGCCCTCGTCCCAGGTGACCTGCAGCTTCTTGCGCGCCGCCTGGGCCTGCCACCAGGTGTCGGCGACGATGGCGACGCCGGGCATCAGCCCGGGATCGCGCGGCACGACGTCGCCGGCCGGCACCGCCCCTTCGACGACGAAGGCGTGGCGCACCCCGGGCAGGGCGCGGATGGCGTCGACGTTGGCGCTGACCACCTTGCCGCCGAACACGGGACACTTCTGGTACACGGCGTAGAGCATCCCCGGCCGCACCATGTCGATGCCGAAGACCGGCTGGCCGGTGACGATGGCGTGGACGTCGCAGCCGCGCTGCGTGTGCCCGATGATGCGGTAGGCCTTCGGGTCCTTCAGGGGGACCGTCTGGACGTCCGGCACCGGCAGCTTCGCCGCGTCCGCCGCCAGCTCGGCGTAGCCGATCGAGCGGTTCGACGCGCGATGGTGGACCCGGGCGGCGGTCGTCGTGCAGGCCGAGGCCGGCACGTGCCAGCGGGCGGCTGCCGCCGCGACGAGCATCTGCCGGCACGCCGCGCCGACGCGGCGCATCGGATCCCAGTTGAGCGGCGTCGCGGTGCTGCCGCCGGCGAACTGACCGGCGTACTTGGTGTCGTCGAAGTCGGTCTGCTCGATCGCCACGTGCGCCCAGTCGGCGTCCAGTTCCTCCGCAATCAGCATCGGCAGCATCGTCTTCACGCCCTGGCCGACCTCGGGGTCCTTGGCCATGATCGTGATCGTGCCGTTGGCGGCGATCCGGATGAAGGCGTCCGGCTCGAGCGGCGGGCCCGCCGGCCGGCCCTGGGCGAATGCCGCGGGCCGGGCGTAGAGCGCCAGCAGCATGCCGCCGCCGGCGAGGGACGAGACCTTGAGGAAGGCGCGTCGGTTCATGTGCATGATGGCTCGCCTCCTCTATTCGCCGTCGCCGGCGCGGCCGGCGTGACGCTGATCGGTGGGGGTGCCGGCGGCGAGGGCCGCCGCCCGGTGGACCGCTTCCTTGATGCGCAGGTACGTCCCGCAGCGACAGAGATGGCCGCTCAGGGCCGCATCGATGTCCGCGTCGGTCGGCTTCGGGGTCTGCGCGATGAGCGCGGCCGCCGCCATGATCTGTCCCGCCTGGCAGTAGCCGCACTGGGGAACGTCGATCTCTTCCCAGGCACGCTGCACGGGATGCGAGCCGTCGGCCGAGAGCCCCTCGACCGTCGTGATCGGGGCGTGGACGGCGCGCTCGACCGGGATGAGACAGGAGTGCACCGGCCGGCCGCCCAGATGGACCGTGCAGGCGGCGCACTGGCCGATGCCGCAACCGTACTTCGTGCCCTTCAGGTTCAGCACGTCCCTGAGCACCCACAGCAGCGGCGTGTCCGGGGACACGTCGACCGCGTGGGCCTGCCCGTTGACCGTCAGTTCGAACCGCATGCCTCGGTCTCCTGTGGTGGCGGGAATGCCCGATGCGCCCAGCCCGCGCGAACTGCCCGGCCCGTGACGGGGAAGACGGGGAGCTGGCGGAGGGCCCTTAGACAAGGTGCAGCATAACGTCTGTGCGGCCCGGCTGCAATCGGGTTTGCCCGGGTCCTGCCGGGCCCGGGGCGGGGCGGACGAATGGGGGGCGTCAGGCCCGGCGGGCCACAGGGAGCGGCTGCGCCGGCAGCCGGGCCGCGGCGCCCGCGAGCATGGTGCGGAAGGCGCCGAACAGCTTCCGCATCTGCGGCGGCTTGTAGGGGAAGAGGTCGACCGGGTCCATGGCGTGCATCACCATGCAGTTGTCGGCCTCGAAGACCAGCAGCCGGCCGTCGGGGGTCTCCGCGCAGTCAATGCCCAGGTACTCCACGCCGAGCCGTTCGTGGATGGCGCGGAAGGCCGCGGCATGCCGGCGGCCGAAGCCCTCGTCGAAGGTCTCCATGATGGCGGCCTCCTCGGCGCGCTTCGCGGCGCTCTCGGCCATGCCGGCGTTCAGGTAGTGGATCATCCAGTGGGCGGCGATGCCGACGTGCGCCACGAACGGGCGGCCGTCGATGAGCGCGATGCGATACTTGCGGAACAGACCATCGGCGCTGCGGTAGTCGAGGAAGGGCGACAGGTAGAAATCCGCGCCGGCCTGCGCGGCGAGGTACGGCCCGAGGGCGGCCGGGGTCTCGAGCTTCTCGAGCCCCTGCCCGGCGTGCGAGTCGGCCGGGCGGACGACGATCGGGAAGGCCGCACCCGGGAGCACGTCGCCGAGCGGGACTCGACCATCGGCGAGGGCCGCCAGCCAGTCGCGCGGGATCCGCCGGATGGACGGCATCGCGATCCCGCCGGCCCCCTGCAGCCGTTCGGAGACCCCCACGCGCGAGAGCGTCAGAATCTGCTCGGGCCGGTTGACGACGGGACGCGGCCAGTCGCGCAGCCGCCCGGCCAGCTGCTCGAGCAGCGGGCGGTTCTGGTCGTTCTCGCCGACGGCGACGAACAGGACGTCGTGAGCGGGCACGACGGCCGGCCACGGCAGGTCGGGACCGGTGAAGAGGAGGTCGACTGCGACGTCGGACTCCTCGAGCAGGCACTCGACGGGCGTGTTGGCCATCAGGTCCCCCGGTCCCATCAGCACGAGCAGCCGGAGCCCGGTCCGTCCGGAGGGCGCGGGCAGGTGATACAGCTGCTGCATGCGCAGCGCCTGCGCCTGCACGTCGAGTCCCACCTCGCGGTTCCAGGTCAACTGGAGCGCCCACGAAACGTCCAGCAGCGTGTTCGCATCGTCGGGCGCCTGCGACGCACGCTCGATCAGTTCCGTGCGCAGCGGAACCAGATCCTCGCCGGCCATCGCCATCCGGAAGAGGCGCGCGAAGCCGATGAGGGGGAACGGTTCGGGACGGACGGGAGTCATGACGCCTTTCGCCAGGCCGCGGTAATGGCGTGGCCGATCGCCACGGTGGCCTCGACGAGGGCGTTGAGGTCGGCCGCGGTCGTGCGGTGGTTGACGATGGCCGCCCGGATCGCCAGGTGGCCGTTGAGGACGGTGGTGGACGGCGCCGCGACGCCCGACTCCTGCAGGGCCGTGACGATCTCGGCGTTCACGGCATCCGGCGAGGCGCAGCGGTACCGGAAGCAGACGATGTTGAGCGACACCGGCGCGAGCAGCTCGAGCTCGGGGGTCGCCTCGATGCGCTGCGCGAGGCCGCGGGCCAGGGCACAGGTGCCGGAGATCATCCGCCCGAGGCGCTCCGTGCCGTAGGCCTTCAAGGTGAACCAGGTCTTGAGCGCGCGGAAGCCGCGCGAGAGATCGGGGCCGAGATCGCACGGCCAGGGGGAACCGGCCGAGAGGCCGCGCGTGTCGCGCCGCAGATAGGCCGCGTCCGCGGCGAACGTTTCGAGCTGCCGCCGGCCGTCGCGCACCAGCACGAATCCGGCGTCGTAGGGGACCTGGCCCCACTTGTGGAAGTCGAAGGCGATCGAGTCCGCCTGCCCGATCCCGTCCAGGCGCGGCGCCAGGTCGGGGGCCAGCATCGCCAGGGCGCCGTACGCCCCGTCGACGTGGAACCAGAGCTGTTCGCGCCGGCAGACGTCCGCCAGCGCCTGCAGATCGTCGATGGCGCCGACGTCGACCGTGCCGGCCGTGCCGGCCACGAGAAACGGCGTCCGGCCCGCCCGGCGGTCGGCCGCGACGGCCTCCACCAGGGCGCCGACGTCCATCCGGTAGTCGGCGGTCATCGGGATCAGCCGCAGGGCATCGGTGCCGAGCCCGGACAGATCCATGGCCTGCGCGATGCAGCCGTGCGCACCGGCGGAGGTGTACGCCGTGAGCCGCGCGGCGGCATCGCCGATCCCCGTGCGGCGGCTGTCGGCGCCGAGCGCGGCGGCGCGCGCCACGAGGACCCCGATCAGGTTGCCGACCGATGTGCCCGTGACGAAGAGGCCGCTCGCGGTGTCCGGCAGGCCGAACAGATCGCGCATCCAGCGGACGATTTGCCGCTCCACTTCGAGCGGCATCTGATCGCGCCCGCCCAGGTTGGCGTTCAGGCCGGCCGCGAGCATCTCCGCCAGCATGCCGACCGGCGTTCCCCCGCCCTGCACCCAGCCCATGAACCCGGGATGCGCGTTCCCCACGGCGAAGGGGACGACGTCACGCAGGAAGGCGGTGTGGAGCGCCTCGACGCTCGTGGCCTGGCGCGGCAGGGGTTCGTCGAACGCGCGCCGGACGGCGCGCGGAATCGGCTGCCAGACCGGCCGCTCGCGGATGTGTTCGAGGTAGTCGAACATGTCGTCGAGCATCCGGTGGCCCTGGGCACGCAAGGCCTGCCAGTCACCGGGCGTGGCCGGGTCGAGCGAGTGGTCGAAAGGCGGCTGCTTCATGTCGTGGCACGCGGGCCAAACCGGCGCCGCGAATCCGGGACCGATGACCGACACCAATCCCCCACCGTGACACGAGCAAGGAGCGGTCCGGGGCGCGGCGTGCGGATTTCCGGACGAAACCGGCCATTCCCGGCCGGCGGCCCTCGCCGCGCCCTGTCGGAAAGGCGGACGGCCGGCCCGCGCGCCGACCCTCTGCGCCGGGAGGGACGGCACGGTCGCCGGCCGCCGCTACGAGCGGTTCGATGATGCCGAGCGATGCCGATCGGCTGGCTGCGTTGGCCGGACGATCATGGAGAGCCCGGCGAGCGTCTGCCCGCGGTCGAACACCGGCGAGAGGGTCAGTTCCACCGGCACGAGGTCGCCTTCGCGCGTCCGCTGGAGGCATTCGTACGGCTCCATCGGTTCGCCCCGGAACACCCGGGCCCGCGCCACCTCCGCACTGGCGACCTCCTGCGGTGCGAACAGCATCGAGGCGTGACGGCCGAGCATCTCGCCGTCGCCGTAGCCGTACAGGCGCTCGGCCGCCGGATTCCACGCAACGACGGTTCCGTCGAGCCCGACCACCAGCACCGCATCCCGGCACGAGGCGACGACCGCCCCCAGGAGATCTTCAGAGTGGTCTGCCTGCTGCTGCCGGCCGAGCCAGCCGATCAGCAGGCCGAGCGCGACGAACGCACCGATGCGCGACACCGATTCGCCGCCCGCCCAGCCGAACTCCGGCGGCCTGACGAAGAACTCGAACGCCAGGCCGCCGAGCACGGTGCTGACCGCCGCCGGACCGAAGCCGCCATACCAGGCGCAGACCACGACGGCTGCGAACATGAAGAGGGAGGGGGTGTAGGCGAAGACCGATCCGCTGAGCAGCGTCAGCAGCAGGGCGACGGCCGTCAGGAAGACGGCGGCGGCGTAGCGTGCCGCAGGGTGGGTGCCTGCCTGGGGCATGTGGGACCTGACAGGTCTCCTGGAAGCCGGCTCATTATATGCCAGCAGCAGCGGCGCCGATCCCGGGTACAGGGGAACCGCGCGGTGGGTGGGGATGGACGATCAGCGCTGAGTCCGGCGGCGGGCGGCTTCGAGCCAGCTCAGGACCTCGGCGGGATTGTCCCCGCTCAGGTCGAAATGCTCGTTCTGACCCTGGCTCTCGGTGACCTGCCGCGCCGCCTGCTGCAGGATGATCCACTGCTCGTCGATCGACCGCTCGCGGAACTCGGCTCGCGTCCAGAGCGCCCGGTAGAGCGGCCGGAGCCACGAGAGACGGAAGAGCGCCTGGGGATCGTCAGGCTCGGCGTACGTGCACTGCTGGCGCAGGCAGATCCAGCTGGTCCGTTCGGCGGCACCGCTCGAGCCAACCCGCTGACGGCGCAGCGGCTGCCCGTCAAACGGGCAGCGGCGCGTGTCGGAATCCAACCGGTCGGTGACGGCCATCGTTGTCAGCGGCATGGAACAGCACGGAAGCAGAAGTGCGCCCGCTCGTAGCGCCCGTAAGTATGACGGTAAACCGACAGGCTTGATAGTCGGTGTTTGTCCGACAGCAGAAGAGCCATCGAGGCCACACAACCGTGAGGCGGATCCGCACAGGTGTGTCGATTCCGCTCAGAGCGGCTGAGCCCTGCTCCTGCTTTCTCCGCGATAATGGAGGAAAATCAGGGCTTGCCTGACGATCCTGCTCGTCGAACTGAAGCAGTAAGAGAGATTCGTGCCAATGACGGAAC
This sequence comes from Acidobacteriota bacterium, assembly GCA_028876655.1. Lineage (GTDB taxonomy): Bacteria > Acidobacteriota > Vicinamibacteria > Vicinamibacterales > CAVVIG01 > JAGWRA01. The sequence continues at coordinate 10,730 of JAGWRA010000052.1, forward strand.
TGTTGCCAGCTGAACGGGAGGCCTCGGGCGTGCCGCTGGGCCCGGCCCTGAGACAGCGCGGCCGCAACGCCGATCGTCCGGCCGCGAGGGAGACATCTGAGATGGATCGAACGCTGTTGTTCGCCGGGAGCGTGCTGGCAGGGCTCGGCGTGGCCCTTGGCGCCTTCGGGGCGCACGCCCTGAAGCTCCGCCTGTCGCCGGAGATGCTCGAGGTGTGGGAGACGGGCGTGCGTTACCAGATGTACCACGCGCTTGCGCTGATCGGCGTGGCGTGGGTGGTGTCGCAGTGGCCGGGAAGCACGCTGCCGGTCGTGGCCGGCTGGCTGTTCGTCGGCGGCACGATCCTCTTCTCGGGGAGCCTGTACCTGCTGGCCACGTCCGGGGTGGCGTGGCTCGGTGCGATCACGCCGCTCGGCGGCCTGGCGTTCCTGGCGGGCTGGGCCTGCCTGGCGGTATTCGGCCTGCAGGGCTGACGGCCGCGGCGCCGCCGGCCGGGCCCGCGGCCGTGCGGCTGCGGGCCCGTGAGGCAGTCGGTCAGTGGGCGTGCGCGTGATGCGTGTGGTCGTGCGCCGCCCATTCGGCTTCGAGCGCCTGCATCGTCTTCTCGTCGGTCGTGGTCATCAGTTCCATCATGAGCTGCTGCTCGGGGACCGCGCCCTCGATGTGGATGACCTCGTTGATGACCGTGCGCGGCACGCCGCTCACGTGGTATCGCTGGGCCAGGTGGGGGAACTCGGTGGCCTCCACCATCTCGCCGGTGACCAGGTCGCTCGCCATCGCCAGCTTGTGCGCGAGCAGCACGGCGCGCGGGCAGTAGGGGCAGGTCGGCGTGACGAACACCTGCAGCCGCACCGGGGCCGTCAGGCGGCTCAGCTGTTCGAGCGTCTCCGCGTGCAGCGCCGGCTCGCCGCGGCTGACCATGCGGATGTCCTCGAGGAGCGTCGCGAACTCGTAGCCGGCCGGAATCCCGTAGAGCCGGATGCCGTAGTCCCTGGGGTCGTCCCCCCCGCGCACGACGGCGAGCGCCGGGATCTTGTCGATGCCGTACTGGCGCGCGAGGTCGGCGTCGCCGACGAAATCGCGGACCTCCAGCGTAATCCGATCCGACAGCGCCGTCAGCTCCTCGACGAGCTGCCTCGTTTCCGTGCAGTATTCGCACTCGAGCGCGCCTCCCGCGCCCTGCGTGAACAGCACGAGCTTCACCGGCCCGTCCAGCTCGGCGAACGCGGCACGCACCTGCTTTTCGGCCTGGGCATTGAGCAGAGCCATCGGTCTGACGTCCTTTCCGCCCGTTCCTCCGGGCCTGACTCGACCACGGGCGCCGGCCCGCTGTGTTCAGAGATGCGGCGGACGGAGAAAGGTGACAGACGGTTGCCGGGGAGGGCGGGCTGCTATGCTTGGAGGAGGTTCGTCGTCCCCGCCTCGTGGTTCCTCGACGCCTGGAGGCCCCGATGATCCCGCCCCACACCCCCGCGTCTCCCGGCGCAGGCGCGCTGCCCGAGACGCCCGACACCGGCCTCGCCCCCGAGGAAGCGGCCCGCCGGCTCGTGCGGTACGGGCCCAACGAACTGCCCGAGGCGTCGGTCAACCCGGTGCTGAAGTTCCTGTCGTACTTCTGGGGACCGATCGCCTGGATGATCGAGATCGCGGCGCTGCTGTCGATCGTGGTCCATCACTGGGAGGACTTCTGGATCATCGGCGCGCTGCTCGTGATGAACGCCGCGGTCGGCTTCTGGGAGGAGTACCAGGCGGGCAATGCCATTGCCGCGCTCAAGGCGCGGCTGGCGCTGCAGGCGCGCGTCCGGCGGGGCGGCACGTGGACGACCGTGCCCGCGCGCGAGCTGGTGCCGGGCGATCTCATCCGCCTGCGGATCGGCGACATCGTCCCGGCCGACGCCACGCTGAAGCCCGGTGACCCCGTTGAAGTGGACCAGTCCGCGCTGACCGGGGAGTCGCTGCCGGTGACGCACGGCACGGGCGACCTCCTGTACTCGGGCTCGGTCCTCAGCCAGGGCGAGGCCGATGCCATCGTCCGGGCGACGGGGCGCGACACGTATTTCGGCAGGACGGCGCGGCTCGTCGAGGAGGCGCACACGGCCAGCCACTTCCAGCGGGCCGTCCTCAAGATCGGCGACTACCTCATCATCATTGCGATCGTCCTCGTCGCGGTCATCCTCGCGGTGGCGCTCTTCCGCGGCGATCCGATGATGACCACGCTGCAGTTCGCGCTCGTGCTGACGGTGGCCGCGATTCCCGTGGCGATGCCGGCCGTCCTGTCGGTGACGATGGCCGTGGGCGCCCGGATCCTGGCGGGCCGGCAGGCGATCGTCAGCCGCCTGGCTTCGATCGAGGAACTGGCAGGCATGGATCTGCTCTGTTCCGACAAAACGGGGACCCTGACGCAGAACCGGCTGACGCTCGGCGAACCGTTCGTGGTGGGCGGCGTGACGCCGCGCGAGATGATCGAGGCCGCCGCGTGGGCCTCCCGCCGGGAGGACAACGACCCGATCGACCTGGCCGTGCTGAACGGCGTGCGGGGCGCATGGCCGCCCGGCGGCTTCACGATGCAGCACTTCCAGCCGTTCGATCCGGTGCACAAGCGGACCGAAGCGATCGTGACGGGGACGGACGGGAAGACGTTCGCGACGACGAAGGGGGCGCCTCAGGTCATCCTTGCGCTCGTCGCCGACGCCGGCGCCATCACGGACGCGGTCGGCCGGGCGATCGATGACTTCGCGACGAAGGGGTATCGCGCGCTCGGGGTCGCCCGGAAGGCCGGTGATGCCGGCTGGCAGTTTCTCGGCGTGCTGCCGCTCTACGACCCGCCGCGCGAGGACTCGAAGGCGACCATCGAGATGGCCCGCACGATGGGGATCCGCCTGAAGATGGTCACGGGCGATCAGCTGGCGATTGCCCGCCAGATCGGGCAGCAGCTCGGCATGGGGGCGAACATTCTCGATGCGGGCGTCTTCGGCGACGGCGGCCGGCCGGCGGCAGGGGACGGGCGGCTGGCCGAGCAGATCGAACGGGCCGACGGCTTCGCGCAGGTCTTCCCGGAGCACAAGTACCGCCTCGTCGAGATCCTCCAGCAGCGCGGCCACATCGTCGGGATGACCGGCGACGGCGTGAACGATGCGCCGGCGCTGCGCAAGGCCGATGCCGGCATCGCCGTCGCCGGGGCGACCGACGCGGCCCGATCGGCCGCCGACATCGTGCTGACCACGCCGGGGCTGTCGGTGATCATCGACGCCATCAAGGAGAGCCGGAAGATCTTCCAGCGGATGACCAGCTACGCCATCTACCGGATTGCCGAGACGACGCGCGTGCTGCTGTTCATGACTCTGTCGATCCTGGTCTTCAATTTCTATCCGGTGACCGCGGTGATGATCGTGCTGCTGGCGCTGCTCAACGACGGCGCCATCCTGTCGATCGCCTACGACCGCGTCCACTACTCGAACCAGCCCGAGCGGTGGGACATGCGGATCGTCCTGGGGATCGCCTCCGTCCTCGGGGCGACCGGCGTTCTCGCGTCGTTCGGCCTGTTCTACCTCGGCGAACGGGTCTGGCACCTCGACCGCAGCACGATTCAGACGCTGATGTACCTGAAGCTGTCGGTGGCGGGCCACCTCACGATCTTCCTGACGCGCACGCGGAAGCGCTTCTGGGAGAGCCGGCCGGCCCGCATCCTCGTCGTCGCGGTCTTCGGGACGCAGGTGCTGGCCACGCTGATCGCGGTCTACGGCCTGCTGATGCCGCCGATCGGCTGGCACTGGGCTGCCGTCGTGTGGGGGTACGCCCTGGCGTGGTTCCTCGTGTCGGATCAGGCGAAGGTGCTGGCGTACAAGGTGCTCGACCCGGAGCACTCGGGCCTCCTGTCGCGCAGGCGCCGCGCGGCGCGGGCCTGACGGCGACGGCCGGACGCCTGACAGCCGGCTTCCGTCCGGCACACAATAGGGCGGTCGCGGCTCGCGGCTCGCCGCGGGTGCCTTCATCACGGAGCGTGCTCATGTCCGGACTGAAAGCCGCCGTCGTGCAGGCGGGATCGATCGTCTTCGACACGCCCCGCGCGCTCGACAAGGCGCGGGCGTTCGTGCAGCGGGCGGCGGCCGCCGGTGCCACCCTCGTGGTCTTTCCGGAGGCCTTCATCGGGGGGTACCCGAAGGGGCTCGACTTCGGCGCGCGCGTCGGCTCGCGGTCGCCCGAAGGACGGGAGGACTTCCGGCGGTATTGGGATGCGGCCATTGCCGTCCCGGGCCCCGGGACACTGGCCCTCGGCGAGCTGGCCGCCGGCAGCCGGCTCCACCTCGTCATCGGCGTCATCGAGCGCGGCGGCGGCACGCTGTACTGCACGTCGCTCTGCTTCGGACCCGACGGCACCCTCCTCGGCAAGCATCGCAAGCTGATGCCCACCGCGTCGGAGCGGCTGGTGTGGGGATTCGGCGACGGGTCGACGCTGCCCGCCATCCGGTGCGACGGCGGGACGATCGGCATGGCGATCTGCTGGGAGAACTACATGCCGCTGTTCCGGACGGCGATGTACGCGAAGGGGGTCACGCTGTGGTGCGCTCCGACGGTTGACGATCGCGAGACCTGGCTGCCGACGATGCGGCACATCGCCATGGAGGGGCGCTGCTTCGTCCTCAGCGCCTGCCAGTACCTGCGCAGGGCCGACTGTCCGGCGGAGTATCACGCCGTGCAGGGCGACGATCCCGGAACGGTGCTGATCAAGGGGGGCAGCGTGATCGTCTCGCCACTCGGCCACGTGCTCGCGGGCCCGCTGCGGGACGGAGAAGGGGTGCTCGTGGCGGATCTCGACCCGGGCGAGATCGCCCGCGGCAAGTACGATTTCGATGTCGTCGGTCACTACGCGCGTCCCGACGTCTTCTCACTGGTGGTCGACGAGCGGCCCCGGCCGGCCGTCCGGTTCGCCGACGGCACCGAGGAGCCGGGGCCGGCCTAGTACAGGGGCGCCGCCGGGCAGGCTGCGCGCTATGATGGGGGCATGCCCGCCCAGTTCGTCCTGTCGCGCGCCGCCTTCGTGGAGCTGCTGGCGGCGCTGCGGGCGCAGGGCTACCGGCTGATGGGGCCGACCGTGCGCGATGGCGCCATCGTGTACGACGAGCTGTCGGGCGTCGACGACCTGCCGATCGGCTGGACCGACGAGCAGGACGGCGGGACCTACCGCCTGACGCGGCGCGACGACGCCGCGCTGTTCGGCTACACCGTCGGCCCGCACTCCTGGAAGCAGGTCTTTCATCCGCCGGCCGTCAAGCTGTGGCGCGCGGTCCGCGACGAGCGCGGGCTGCGGCTGGAAGCCGAGCCGCTGCCGGCCGCGAAGACCGCCCTCATCGGGGCGCGGGCGTGCGACCTGCACGCCATCGCCATCCAGGACACGACCTTCCTCCACGGTCCCGTGGTCGATCGCCGGTACGAAGCCGCCCGGCGCGACACGTTCGTGGTCGCGATCCAGTGCGGGCAGGCGGCCCGCACCTGCTTCTGCGCGTCGATGGGGACCGGCCCGCGCGCCTCCGCGGGGTTCGATCTCGCCCTCACGGAAGTGCTCGACGAGCGCGGGCACCGTTTCGTCGGCGAAGCGGGGACCCCGGCCGGCGAGGCGGTGCTCGCCCGCCTGCCGCATCGTCCGGCGGCGCCGGAGGACCTCGAGGCGGCGGCGCAGCGGCACGACGCGGCCCTGGCCCAGATGGGGCGGCGCCTGGACGCCGGCGGCGTGCGTGAGCTGCTCCAGGAGAACCTCGATCACCCCCGGTGGGACGAGGTGGCCTCGCGCTGCCTGGCGTGCGGGAACTGCACGATGGTCTGCCCCACCTGTTTCTGCACGGCGACGAGCGACCGCGGCGATCTGGCGGGACGGGAAGCCGAGCGCTGGCAGACCTGGGACTCCTGCTTCACGATGGACTTCTCGTACGTCCACGGCGGGAGCGTCCGCCGCTCCACGAAGTCGCGCTACCGCCAGTGGCTCACGCACAAGCTCTCCACCTGGTTCGATCAGTTCGGCCGGTCGGGGTGCGTCGGCTGCGGCCGCTGCATCACGTGGTGTCCGGTCGGCATCGACCTCACCGAGGAAGTCCGGGCCATCCGGGAGACGCCCTCCCGGCCCGGGCCGGCTGCGGAGCCGTCCCATGGACACCCTTGAGCCGCTCCTGGCGGCGCACCCGTTCGCGCGGCACCTCTCGGCCGCGCACCTGCACGTGCTGGTCGGCTGCGCGCGCAACGTCCGCTTCGACGCCGGACAGTTCGTGTTCCGGGAAGGCGAGCGGGCGGATGCCTTCTATCTGATCCGCGACGGGTGCATCGCGCTCGAGGTCGCGACGCCGACGACGACGCTGACGATGATGACGCTCGGCGCGGGGGAGGTGCTCGGCTGGTCGTGGCTGTTTCCGCCGTACCGCTGGAAGTTCGATGCACGGGCCGTCGAGCCGACCCGGGCGATCGCCCTCGACGCGCAGTGCCTGCGGACCAAGAGTGAGACCGATCACGATCTCGGCTACGAACTGCTGAAGCAGTTCGCGCTCATGGTGGAACAGCGCCTGCACGCCACCCGGCTGCAGCTGCTGAATGCGTATGACGCCAACGGCTGAACCGCCGGCCACGGGGCCGTCGGCGTTCCTGCCGCGGTCGTTCCGCGTCGCGGCGGTCCACCGGGAGACGGCCGAGACGAGAACCCTGGAACTGCAGCCGGTCGACGGCCGGCCGGCGCCGGCCTTCGTGCCGGGGCAGTTCACGATGGTCTACGTCTTCGGCGTCGGCGAGGTGCCGATGTCGATTACCGGCGACCCGGCCCGGGACGACCGGCTGGTGCACACGGTGCGCGTCGTGGGGGCGGTGTCGAGGGCGATCGCCGGTCTCAGGCGCGGCGCGGAAATCGGCATCCGGGGACCGTTCGGCCGGGGATGGCCGCTGACCGAGGCGCTGGGCCGCGATTTGATCATCGTCGCTGGCGGCGTCGGTCTGGCGCCGCTGCGTCCCGTCATCTATCACGTGCGGGCGCATCGCGCGGCGTTCGGCCGCGTGTCGGTCCTCTACGGCGCGCGGACCCCGGACGAGCTGTTGTACCGGCGCGAGCTCGCGCGCTGGCGGCGCGACGGGGCGATCGACCTGCAGGTGACGGTCGATCGGGCGTCCGCGGGCTGGACCGGGCTGGTCGGCGTCCCCACGCTTCGATTGCGCCAGCTGACGATCGATCCCGCCCGCACGCTGGCGCTCACCTGCGGGCCGGAAGTGATGATGCGCTATGCGGTGCGCGAGCTGGAGCACTGCGGCCTCGACGCGGCGCAGGTCCACCTGTCGATGGAGCGCAACATGCAGTGCGCCGTCGGCCTGTGCGGCCACTGCCAGTTCGGGCCCGACTTCCTCTGCCGGAGCGGGCCGGTGCTGCGCGCCGATCGCGTGCTGCCGCGCCTCGCCATCCGCGAGCTGTGACATGAGACGACGCCGACCGAAGCTGGCCGTCTGGAAGTTCGCCTCGTGCGACGGGTGTCAGCTGGCGCTGCTCGACTGCGAGGACGAGCTGCTGGCACTCGCCGATGCGATCGAGATCGCGCGTTTCCCGGAGGCGTCGCGCGCCGCCGTGAAGGGGCCCTACGACCTGTCGCTGGTCGAGGGCTCGATTACCACGCCGGAGGAAGCGCAGCGGATCCAGCAGGTGCGGCGGGTCTCGAGGGTGCTGGTGACGATCGGGGCGTGCGCGACGGCCGGCGGCATCCAGGCGCTGCGCAACTTCGCGGACGTGAAGGCGTTCATCGCGCTGGTCTACGCGCAGCCCCGCTACATCGACAGCCTGGCCCGCTCGACGCCGATCGCCGATCACGTGCGGGTCGACTTCGAACTGCGCGGCTGCCCGGTGAGCCGTCACCAGCTGCTCGAGGTGATCGGCGCCTTCCTGGCCGGCCGCAAGCCGCAGACGCCGGCATCGAGCGTCTGCCTCGAGTGCAAGCGCCGCGGCACGGTCTGCGTGATGGTGGCGCGCGGGACGCCGTGCCTGGGCCCGGTCACCCAGGCCGGCTGCGGCGCGATCTGTCCCGCCTACGACCGCGGCTGCTACGGCTGCTTCGGGCCGATGGAGACGCCGAACGCCGCCGCGCTGGGGGGCCGGTGCGCCGAACTCGGCCTCTCGCGCGCGGCCCTGGTGCGGGTGTTCCGGACGTTCAATGCCGGAGCCGAGGCCTTCCGGCAGGAGAGCGAGGCGCATGAGCGGCCGCACGATCAAGGTTGACCTGCTGGCCCGGGTGGAGGGCGAGGGGCAGCTGTACGTGCGCGTGAAGGATGGCGCCGTGGCCGACGTGCGGCTGAAGATCGTCGAGCCGCCGCGCTTCTTCGAGGCGCTGTTGCGCGGGCGCGACTTCCGCGAGGCGCCGGACATCACGGCGCGCATCTGCGGCATCTGTCCGGTGGCCTACCAGATGAGCGCGGTGCACGCCATGGAGGACGCCCTCGGCGTGACCGTGGGCGGGTCGCTCCGCGCCCTGCGGCGGCTGCTGTACTGCGGCGAGTGGATCGAGAGCCACGCCCTGCACGTCTACCTCCTGCACGCGCCCGACTTTCTCGGCTACCCCGACGCGCTCCGGATGGCGAAGGACCATCCAGCCATCGTCCAGCGGGGGCTGCGGCTGAAGAAGGCGGGCAACGCCATCATGCGGCTGCTCGGCGGCCGCGAGATCCATCCGATCAACGTGAAAGTGGGCGGGTTCTTCCGGACGCCGTCGCGGGCCGAGCTGGCGCCGCTGGCAGACCAGCTGGAGCAGGCCCTCGACGATGCGCGCGAGACGGTGCGCTGGACGGCGTCGCTGCCGATGCCGGCGCTCGACCTGCCGTGCACGTTCGTCGCCCTGCGGCACCCCGACGAATATCCCTTCAACGAAGGGCACATCGTCTCCAGTGGCGGTCTCGACATCGCCGCGCGCGAGTTCGACCGTCACGTCCACGAAGAGCACGTCCCCTACACCCACGCGCTGCACTCCACGCTGGACGGTGCGGGTCCGTACCTCGTCGGTCCGCTCGCACGCTACAACCTGAACGGCGATCGGCTGGCGCCCGCCGCCCGGCAGGCCGCCGCCGGCGCCGGGCTCGGTGCCGTGTGCCGGAATCCCTTCCAGAGCATCGTCGTGCGCGCCGTGGAGATCCTGCAGGCCTGCGGCGAGGCGCGGCAGATCGTCGCGTCCTACGAGCCGCCGGATCGGCCGGCCGTGGACGTGCCCGTCCGCCCCGGTCTCGGGTACGCGGCGACCGAGGCGCCGCGCGGCCTGCTGTACCACCGCTACGAGATCGATGGCAGCGGCGCGATTCTCGACGCGAAGATCGTCCCACCGACGTCTCAGAACCAGAAGTCGATCGAGGACGACCTGCGGCGCTTCGTCACGGCCCATCTCGATCTGCCCGAGCAGGAACTGCAGTGGCGGTGCGAGCAGATCGTGCGGAACTACGATCCGTGCCTGTCGTGCTCGACGCACGTCCTCCGGCTGGAGGTCGATCGGCCGTGACGGGAGCGGCGGCGATGGTGATCGGCGTCGGCAACCCGCTGCGGGGAGACGATGGCGTGGGCGCGGCGGTCGTGCGGCGGCTGCGGACGCGCGTGTGGCCGGGTGTCGCCGTGCGCGAGCTGGACGGCGACGGTACGGCGCTGATGGAGCAGTGGAGCGGCGCCGCGGCGGTCGTGGTCGTCGATGCGATGGTGTCGGGGGCCGCACCGGGGACGATTGCCCGGTTCGACGCCGTGCGCGAGCCGCTGCCCGCCGGTGCCTTCCACCTGTCGACCCACGCGCTCGGGTTGAGCGACGCGATCGAGCTGGCGCGGGCGATGGAGGCGCTGCCACCGTCGCTGATCGTCTACGGCGTCGAGGGAGAAGGGTTCGATGCCGGAGCGCCGCTGTCGGCGGCGGTCGCGGCAGCGGTCCCCGTTGTGGCCGAGCGTATCGCGCGGGAGATCGCCGCGGCCGTCTGACTCAGGCCGGCGCCTGCACGCCGCAGGCCGCGTCGACGGCGGCCAGGTCTTCCGGCGTCAACAACCATCCAGCCGCGTCCACGTTCTGTTCGAGCTGTTCGGGCTTCGTCGCTCCGGCAATCACGCTCGAGACCGGAGCGTGGGACAGCAGCCAGCTGAAGGCGAGCTCGAGCAGCGTCCGGCCGCGCTCGCGGCAGAACTGCTCCAGCCGCTCCACCGTCTGCCAGTTCGCGTCGGTGAGGTACCGGTCGGCCAGCCCCTTCGATCCGGCGAAGCGCGTTCCCTCAGGCGGTGGCGCCGTCCTCTTGTATTTCCCGGTCAGCAGACCGCTCGCGAGCGGAAAGAAGGGGAGCAGCCCCAGGCCGTAGGCTTCGACGGCCGGCAGCAGCTCGCGCTCGACGCTGCGCACCAGCAGGCTGTATTCGTCCTGGCACGAGATGAACCGGTGCAGATTGAGCTGGCGCGACGTCCACTGCGCCTCGATCACCCGCCAGGCCGGCAGGTTCGAGCAGCCGATGTAGCGCACCTTGCCCTGGTGCACGAGGTCGTCGAGCGCGCGAAGGGTCTCCTCGATGGGCGTCTCCGGATCGAACTTGTGCAGCTGATACAGATCGATCCAGTCGGTCCGCAGACGCCGCAGGCTGTCCTCGACGGCCCGCATGACGTAGCGGCGCGATCCGCCCCGCAGCCGCCCATCCTCGCTCATCTCCCAGCCGAACTTCGTGGCGAGGACCACGTCCTTGCGGCGATCGCCCAGGATCTGGCCGAGGCACTCCTCCGACCCGCCACGATTGCCGTACATGTCGGCCGTATCGAAGAGCGTGATGCCGAGGTCGAGCGCCTTGTGCACCACCTGCCTGGTGGCGTCGAGGTCGAGGCGGCCGCCGAAGTTGTTGCAGCCGAGGCCGACGATGGAGACCTTCAAACCGGACGGGCCGAGGAGGCGGTGATTCATGATGGCTACGGGCTGCGGGCTTCAGGCGACGGGCCACGGCGGGCTGCCGGTGTCTGCGGCCAGTCTATCCGACTGTTCGAGCGCGGCAAAACCCCGGGAGGCGGCGAGCTGGAACTTCCGGACCGGCTCGTCCGTCCACTCCAGCAGTTCCGACCCTTGGACGTCGCTCAGGGTCGCCGAGCGCCTGAGCCCTGAGCCCCTGCGCGCCTGAGTCCTAACATGCAGACCTTCCTCCAGGATCTTCGCGTCACCATCCGGGCGCTCCGGAAGAGCCCGGGCTTCACGGCGGTTGCGCTCGTCATCCTGTCGCTGGGCATCGGGGTGAACACGGCCGTGTTCAGCCTGGTCAATGCTCTGCTGTTCCAGCAGCCGGCGGGCCATCCGGAACAGCTGGTCGGCCTGTATTCCAACGATCCCGGGAAGCCCCACGGCTATCGCGAGTTCACCTACGCCGAGTACTCGGCCATCCGCGCGCGCCACGACCTCTTCACGGGGCTGCTGGCCCAGACCTTCGCGATGGTCGGCGTCGGGGACGGGGCCGCGACGCGTCAGGTCTTCGCCGGCGTCGTCTCGTCCAACTTCTTCTCGGTGCTCGACGCACCGCCGGCGCGGGGCCGGGCGTTCACCGCCGCCGAGGAGCAGCCCGGCGCGAACATCCCGGTCGTGATCGTGGGTGACGCCTATTGGCGCGCGCATGGATCGGATCCGGCGCTGGTCGGGCAGACGCTCCGGATCAACGGCCGCCCGTTCACGATCGTGGGCATCACGGAGCCGGGATTCGCCGGGACGATGGGACTGGTCGGGCCGGCCGTGTGGCTGCCCCTCGGGGTGTACGACCACGTCGTGAATGACGCGTTCAAGGACGGGCAGCAGGGCGGGCTGGCCGATCCGCGCACCCGTGCGCTGATCCCCGCCGGCCGGCTGGCGCCCGGGCTGACCATGACGTCGGTGGCGCCGCGGCTGGAGGCGCTCGCCGCCGGTTTCGCCGATCAGGATCCCGGCAGCAAAGGCTATCAGCTCACGGTGGCGAAGCTGCCGCGGCTCGGCGTCAGCGACGCCCCGCAGGCGGACGATCCGTCCCGCACCGTTGGCGTGCTGCTGCTGGCCATGGCCGGCGCCGTGCTGCTCATCGTCTGTCTGAACCTGGCGAACATGATGCTGGCCCGCGGTGCCACCCGGCGCCGTGACGTCGCCGTCCAGCTCGCGCTGGGGGCGCGACGCGGGCGGATCGTGCGCCAGTTGCTGACCGAGGGACTGGTGCTGTCGCTGGGGGGCGGCGTGGTTGGCCTCGCGCTCGCCTACGGAGCCATGCGGCTGCTCGTGGCGTCCCTGTCGAGTCGCCTGCCGCTCGTTCTCGACTTCTCACCGTCCCCGGACGCGCACGTGCTGGTCGCGACGCTGGCGTTTGCCATTGGCAGCACGCTGTTCTTCGGCCTCGGCCCCGCGTGGCGACTCACGCGCACGGACGTCGTGCACGACCTCAAGGGGGCCGGCGAGCGGGCCAGCGAGCAGGTCGGGCGGCTGTCCGGGCGCAATGCGATGGTCGTCGGCCAGATGGCGCTGGCGCTGGCCCTGCTCGTGTCCGGCGGGTTGTTCGCGCGCGGGGCCCTGCTGGCGGCGGCGGCCGATCCGGGATACCGGCTGGATCACGAGCTGCTGATGAACGTCGACCCGAGCCTCGCCGGCGCCACGCCGGAGCAGGGCCGTGCCATCGACCAGCGGCTGCTGGGCCGGCTGCGCGGGCTGCCCGGGGTGGAATCGGCGAGCGTGGCGTCGCAGGTCTCGTTTGGCGACTTCACCGACGACAAGCGCGTGTCGGTGCCGGGGGAATCGACCGACGGCGGCGACGGGCACGCGACCGGCAACCGGGTCTCGGCGATCGACACGATCGTCGGCGCCGACTACTTCCGGACGCTCGGGCTGTCCGTGCTGCGCGGCCGCGAGTTCACCTCGGCGGAGGAGCAGCCGTCGACCAACGGACGGCAGGTCGCGATCATCGACGAGCCGCTCGCGAAGCAGCTGTTCGCCGGGCGCGACCCGATCGGCCGGCAGATTCAGATCGGCACGAACGAGAACGGCCGGACGGCCGAGTTCGCAGACGTTGTCGGCGTCGTGCCGGGCGTGCGCCACGAGCTGTTCGACCTGGCGCCGGTGCCGCACGTCTACCTGCCGTTCGGCACGCACTACCAGTCGAACCTGTTCGTCCACCTGCGCGTGGCCGCGGGCGATCCCGCCGGCGAAGCCGCCATGCTCGGCGTCGTCCGGCGCGCGACGCAGGAGGTCGATCCGGACCTGCCGATCCTGTCGCTGCAGACGCTCACCCAGCACCGGGACGCGGACATCGATCTCTGGCTGGTGCAGACGGGCGCCCGGATGTTCTCGCTGTTCGGCGGCCTGGCGCTGCTGCTCGCCGCCGTCGGGGTCTACGGGGTGAAGGCCTACGTCGTGTCCCGGCGGACGCGCGAGATCGGCATCCGGATGGCGCTCGGCGCCGAGTCGCGCGACGTGCTGTGGATGATGCTGAAGGAAGGGCTGGTGCTGACCGGGGCCGGCCTCGGCATCGGGCTGCTGCTGGCCGCCGGCGTGGCGAAACTGGTGAGCGGCCTGCTCTATCAGGTCGGCGCGTTCGACCCGATCGTGTTCGTGGCCGCGCCGCTGGTCCTGGCGCTGGCGGCCCTGGCCGCCAGCTACGTCCCCGCGCGCCGTGCCACCCGCGTCGTCCCGCTGGAGGCGCTGCGGGTGGAGTAGGGAGGACCGCCTCGCGCGAGCCGCAGGCGCTACCCCTGCTGTCCCTCGATCCGGGTGCCGTCACTCAGCGTGTCGGGGGGATGCAGGACGACCTGCTCCCCCGGCTGCAGCCCCTTGACCACTTCGGCCTCGAGGCTGCCGCGCTGGCCGATCTCCACGGTCCGCAGCCGGGCACGGCCGCCCTGGTCGACGTAGACCGCCCAGCGGTCGCCATGGCGGAACAGCGCGCTCGTCGGTACCTTCAGCACGTTCGTCCGCTGCCAGATGACGACGCGGGTCTCCACCCGGTAGCCGTCGCCGAGCCGGTGCCAGGCGGCGCGCGGGTCCTCGAACTCGATGTGGACGTTCACCCGCTGTTCTTCCACGCCCAGGGCCGACACCTTCATGAACCCGTACGGCTCGATCAGCCGGACCCGGCCGCGCAGGGGCTGCGGCCCGCCCCAGCGATCGATCTCGACCGGCATGCCGGGACGCATCTGCACCGCGTCGGTCGACAGGTAGTCGGAAACGATCTCGAGGTCGGCCGGGTCGGCGATCTCCATCAGTGGCTCGCCGGCCGGCACGACGGCCTCGCTCTCGCGCAGCCGCTGCAGGACGACGCCGGTGACCGGCGCGCGGATGTCCAGGTCGCCGCCGCGGCCCTCGGCGCTCTGCGGGGGCAGCAGCGCCGCGCGCGCCGCCTCCAGTTCGTGCTGCGCGGTGCGCAAGGCGTACTCCCCGGCATCCTGGCTCTCGGCGAGCGCTCGGGCGTTCGACATGGCGGCGTCGAGCGCGTCCTTTGTGACGATGCCCTCCTCGGACATGTCCTGCGTCCGCTTCAGCTGCTGGTCGGCATAGCCCCGTTGCGCGCGGACCCGGGCGAGCTCGGCGCGCGCCTGCTCGACCGACGCCTGCGCCGCCCGGACGCGGGCCTGGCTCTCGCGCCGGCTGCGGGCATCGAGGAACGGCGACGCCGCCGGCCGGAACGTGGCCACGACGGTCCTGCCGGCTTCGACGGGCGTGCCGGGCTCGAGGTCGATCCGCAGGACGCGGCCGGCCACCGGAGCCGAGACGGTGTAGCGATGCCGCACGTGCGTCTTCCCCTCGTGGTCGAGCGTCACCTGGAGGTCGCCCCGGGTCACCGGTGCGAGATCCACCGCCACCGGGCTGGGCACGAGCAGCGCCACGACGATGGCGGTGACGGCGAGCCCGGCGACGGTCCAGGCGATTGCACGAGTGCGGGTTCGATGCGGCTGCGCAGGCATGTTCACTCCCGGGTCTTCAGCACGGCGATCATGTCGAGCCGGTTCAGGCGGCGGCGGACGAGCCAGCCGGAGACGATCGTGGCGGCGACGGTCGTGCCCAGCGCCTCGAGGCAGGTGCGGGCGGTGACGACGAGCGGGATCCGGTAGACCTCGGTGTCGTAGACGCGGACGACGCCCGCCGCCAGGCCGTAGCCGAGCAGCAGGCCCAGCGGCAGGGCGGCCAGCGTGACCACGGCCAGCTCGCCGAGGAGGATATAGGCGACCTCGGGGCGGGAGAACCCGATGACGCGCAGCGTCCCCAGCTCGCGCGCCCGCTCGGACAGCCCGATTCGCGCCGTGTTGTAGACGACGCCGAAGGCGATGATCATCGCGAAGACGATCGTGACGGTGCGCGTGATGCCGATGCTCTCGAGCAGCGTCTGCTCGTAGTTCTCGCGCTCGGCGCTCTTCAGCGTGATCCCCGCGATCTTCGGCGTCGCCTTCAGCGTGGCGTAGAGCCGATCGAGGTGCAGCGGGTCGGTCAGCAGGAACGCACCCGACAGGCTGTTCCCCTCGCGCATCAGCCGGTGCAGCGCACTGGCCCGCATGTACGCGTTCATCCCGATGTATTCGTCGACCAGTCCCGACACGACGACCTGCCGGCTCGGGCGCGCCCCTTCGAGCACGTCGAGCGTGACCCGATCGCCCCGGCGCACGTGCAGCACCCGGGCCAGCTTCTGCGACAGCACCAGCCCCTCGGGCGGCAGGGTGACGATCCGCTCGGAGGCGTCGACGATCCGGTCGAGCCGTGACGGCGACGGCAGCCCCGTGACGGCGACGTACCGCCAGCGGTGGCCGGCGACGAGCTTCACCGGCACCGACCGGAAGCCCTCGGCCTGCACGACGCCCGGCAGCCGGTCGATGGCCTGCGCCGCGGACGCCGAGACCGGCTCGACGAAGGTGATCATGGCGCTGTAGAGCTGCGCGAGGTTGTACTGGACGTCCATCACGTAGTTGAACGAGTCGATGGTGAACAAGCCGACGATCATGATGGCGCCGCCGAAGGCGATGCCGATCGTCGACAGCAGGGATCGTCCCGGGTGCCGCTGGATGTTGCGGAGCACGATGCGGCTCGGCTGCGACAGCCAGCGCCGGATGCCCGCGCGCTCCAGCAGGCTCACGCGGTAGGTGGCCGGCGGCTCCGGCCGCATCGCCTCGGCCGGGGGCAGGCGGAGCACCCGCCGCACGGCGTCGAACGCGCTCAGCGCCGCGGCGGCGAGGCCGACCGCCATCGATTCGGCGACCACGCGCGCCGGCAGGCGGTACTCGAGCAGCGGGAACTGGAAGAAGCGCGTGTAGATCTGCGTCATCGCCCGGCCCATCCACGCCCCGGCCGCCATCCCCGCGATCGACCCGGCGGCGCCGACGAGCAGGCTCAGCGCGACGTAGTGCCAGGCCACCTCCCAGTCGCCGTAGCCCAGCGCCTTCAGCGCCGCGATCTCCTGGCGCTGGATGGTCACGATCCGGCTCAGGACGATGTGGAGCAGGAAGGCCGCCACCACGAGGAAGATGATCGGGACGACGCGGCCGATGCCGTTCAGCGAATCGAGCTCGCTCTGCAGGAAGAAGTTCGAGAGCTGGCGCGAGCGGGGGATCGCGCCGAGGCCGCCGTACGGATCGATCAGCCGATCGAGCCGCGCGATGACCTCGTCGGAGGATGCGCCCGGCATCAGCGAGAGGGCGACGTCGTTGAAGCCGCCCTCCATCTGGAAGGCGTTGGCCAGCGCGCGGTGGCCCATCCACAGGATGCCGAACCGGGCGTCGTCGCCCACCAGCTGTCCGGGGCGGACCGCATAGACGTACTCGGGCGAGAGCGCCAGCCCGACGATCCGGAGGTCGCGGCGCCGGCCGTTGATGACCGCGCCGATCGTGTCGCCGACCGTGAGGTGGTTGGCGTCGGCGAACTTCTCGTTGGCGATGATCTCGTCCGAGCGGCCGGGCTCGACCCAGCGCCCGGCCACCAGCGCGAGGTCGTCGAGCACCGGCCGGTGTTCCTCGGGGATGGAGATCAGGCGGCCGGTGACGGGGGCCGCGATGCCGCGCACGTCGAGGGTGACGTCGACCACCACGCGCGTGTCGACGGCGGAAACGCCCGGGATGCGCGCGATGTCGGCGGCCAGCCAGTTCGGCGCCCGCTTCAGCGAGGCGAAGACGTCGGCGAAGCGGTAGCGATCGTAATAGGTCCGCTGCGTCAGGTTCAGGGAGGCGAACGTGCTGAGCATCAGGACGTACATCGCCACCCCGGCGCCGATCACCAGCCCGATGGCGATCGCCTGGCTCCGGATGTGGAGCAGGTCGCGCAGCAGCTTGCGGGTGAGGGCACGCATCGCTAGCTCACCACCGGATGCTCTCGACCGGTTGACGCACCGCGTTGCGCCGCTCGTGGGCAATCCGCCCGTCCGACAGCGTGAGCACCCGGTCGGCCATCTCCGCGATGGCCGCGTTGTGGGTGATGATGACGACTGTCGTCCTCAGCTCCTCGTTCACCGTGGCGATCGCCTGCAGCACGGCCGAGCCGGTCGTGATGTCGAGCGCGCCGGTCGGCTCGTCGCACAACAGGACCTCGGGCCGCTTCGCGATCGCGCGGGCGATGGCCACCCGCTGCTGCTCGCCGCCGGACATCTGGGCCGGGAAGTGATCGATCCGGTCGCCCAGCCCGACCAGCCGCAGCGCGTCGACCGCCGGCATCGGGTGCCCGGCGATCTCGGTGACCAGCTCCACGTTCTCGAGCGCGGTCAGGCTGGGGATCAGGTTGTAGAACTGGAAGACGAAGCCGACGTGGTCGCGCCGGAACAGCGTGAGCGCCGCGTCGGTGGCGTGCGTCAGGTCGTGATCGCGATAGCGCACGGTCCCCGTCGTCGCCGTGTCGAGGCCGCCGACGATGTTCAGCAGCGTCGACTTGCCGCTGCCCGAGTGGCCCAGCAGCACCAGGAACTCGCCGTCGTAGATGTCGAGATCGACGCCGCGCAGCGCCTGCACGTCGACCTCGCCCATGTGGTAGACCTTGCTGAGGCCCCGGATCTGGAACACCGCCTCGGGCGGCGCGGCCGTGATGGTTTCTGTCTGCATGTTTCACTTCGCGTGGGGCCCCACCCCCACGCGTCGCCGTCGCTGACGCTCCGGATCCTGCGATTGCGGCGTGGCGGCTTTCAGAGGCGCCGCCGAAGGCTCGGCCATCCGGCGCAGCGCGTCGAAGAGCACGAGCGCGACGGCATCCGCCTCGTCCGGATCGAGCCGCTCGCGGTTCGCCACGAACCACCGATCGGCGGCCTCGCCGGCGGCCGCCAGCACCGTCAGGAGCAGGTCGCCCGGCAGATCCGTCCGGATCGTGCCGAGCTGCTGGCCGCGGATCACCAGTTGCCCGAGCCAGTCGCGCGCCAGCGTCAGCTGTTCCTCCACCAGCGAGCCGAGCGTGGCCGAGGGAGGGGGCCCGTAGAACATCTTGCCAAGGGCCGTCAGCCAGGGCTGGCGCCGGATCGCGTCGAGGAGGCTCTGATAGCTGCGGAGCACGGCGGGCCAGAACGACGTCCGGTCGAGACGGGCGAGGTCCAGCGCGGCGCCGGGCGCGGGCCGGAACGCTTCCATGCCGTAGCGCAGCACCGTGCCGAACAGATCGGCCTTGTCGTCGAAGTAGTAGTAGGCGGCCCCCTTGCTGATGCCCGCCTGCTCGATGATGCGGTTCAGCGAGGCGCCGGCGAAGCCGTGCGTCGCGAACTCCTCGGCCGCCACGGCCAGGATGCGCTGGCGCTTGTCGTCGGCGAGGCGGTCGAAGCGGGGGCGCGGCATGACGGTGTTCCGCTGGTTCAGACCACGTGGTTAGACCGTATGGTCTAAACCTAGCTCTGCACCGGCCGTGACGTCAAGCGGCTGGGTTCACCGCCTCGGTCCTCCTGCTCGATTCCGGCATCGGGCGGACAGTGCTGCCGAGCTGCCGGCGGCGAAGCGGAGAATCGGCGGGACGGACTGGCTTAGAATGCGGCGGGGCTCAGGCGATGCGACTTCTCAAGGCCTGTCTGGCGGAAGCGTGGGGGACGGCGCTGCTCGTGGCGATCGGGGTCTCGATCGTGATCGTCGCCAGCGCGAGCAGCGGCCCCGTCGTGCCATTGGTTCCCGACGCGGGGCTGCGGCGGCTGATCACGGGATTCCTGTTCGGGGCCACCGGGGCGCTCGTCACCGTGTCGGGCGTCGGGCGCGCCAGCGGGGCGCACATCAATCCGGCCGTCACGCTGGCGTTCTGGCTGCGGCGGCGGATGCCGGCCTCGCACGCCCTCGCGTACGTCGCGGCGCAGTGCGCGGGTGCCGCGCTCGGCGGGGCCGCGCTGCTGGCGTGGGGACGCACGGGGACGACGGTCGCCTTCGGGGCCACGCTCCCGGGGCGTGCGTTCGGCCCCGGCCTCGCGCTTGCCGGCGAGGCCGTCACGACCGCGACGCTCGTCATCCTCCTGTTCGCGTTCCTCGGGCGCCGGCGGCTGCGCGCCTGGACGCCGCTGCTCTTCCCCCCGCTCTATGCGGTGATGGTGTACCTCGAGGCGCCGATCTCCGGCACCAGCACGAACCCGGCGCGGAGCCTCGGGTCGGCGCTGGCGGCCGGGGCGTGGCAGTCGTGGTGGGTGTACTGGATCGGCCCGGCTCTGGGCGTGCTGATCGCGTGGGGCGTGCACCGGCTCGGCGGGCTGCGCGACCTGGAGATCGAGGTCGCGAAGGTGTACCACTTCGACCACGATCCGTCGGGGCTGTTCGCCGACATGGCGCAGGCCGGTCGGCGCGTGGCGCGCGAGGAGCGCGGGCGGCCGTAGCGCGTCAGCGGACCTCCCGCCACTGACCGGGCGCCAGGTCCCCGAGCTGCCACGGGCCGATCGCGACGCGCACGAGCCGCAGGGTGGGATGCCCGACGGCGGCGGTCATGCGTCGCACCTGCCGGTTGCGTCCCTCGGTGATCGTCAGGGCCAGCCAGCTCGTGGGGATGTGCCGGCGGACCCGGATCGGCGGCTCGCGCGGGCCGATCGCCGGCTCGGGAATCCGCCGGACGCGCGCCGGCCGGGTCGGGCCGTCCTTCAACAGCACTCCCCGACGGAGGCGCGTCAGCGCCGCGGCGTCCGGTTCGCCTTCCACCTGGACCCAGTACGTCTTCGGCAGCTTGAAGCGGGGATCCGCGATGCGCTGCTGCAGCCGCCCCTCGTCGGTGAGGAGCAGCAGCCCTTCGCTGTCGGTGTCGAGCCGCCCCGCGGCGTAGACGCCGGGCACGGGGATGAAGTCGGCGAGCGTCGGCCGCCCGGATGGATCGGTGAACTGACACAGCACGCCGTACGGCTTGTGGAAGGCCAGCAGGCGTGCCACGTCCTACCACTCCAGCGCGCGCCGATCCCAGCGGCCGAGGTCGGCCGCGGCCGCATAGGTGCTCTGCAGGAAGTCGAGCAGCACCGCGTCGGGCGAGGCGGCCGTCCGGACGCGGTCGTAGGGAAGGATGAACTCGCCGAGCTCCGGCACGTAGCGGGCGCCGTCGGGCAGGACCGGGGCGTCGCGGAAGCCGTCGGGCTCGGGCACGGCGTACGCGTAGAACGCCGGTTCGTCCACGCCGCCGCCCCCCGGCCAGAATCCCGCGCTGATCACTTCGTGCGAATAGGCGTCGCGCATGACCGCGGGGAGTTGCGGCCACTCGCGCTCGGGGGCCCGCCGGCCGTTGAAGCGGGTGACGGCGAGATCGAAGCTGCCCCAGAAGAGGTGGACCGGGCTGACCTTGCCGATGAAGCGGGCGCGGAACTGCTTGAACACCCGATCGACCTGCACGAACACCCGCCAGCAGTTCGCCGCGGCGGCCGCGTCGTACGCCGCGTGCGTCCGGTCCTCGGTGAAGCGGATCGGCGAGGGGACCTCGCACGGCAGGGTGTTGACGGCGACCGGCAGGCCGAGCCGATCGAGCCGGGCCATCAGATCGCGGTAGAAGTCGGCCACGGTCATCGGCGCGAGCGGCCGCGCGTCGGTCCGGCCGTCGCTGACGTCGATCCGCAGCAGGTGATCGACGAAGTCGAAGGTCAGGGCGAACGTGCGGGTCCCGTGCGGCATCGGCGACGTCGTCAGGCCGCGGGCGGTGACGTAGAGCGGCACCTCCCACCAGTGGTTGACGTGCGGCGACAGCCGCATCCGGATCTTGCCGGCGATCTGCAGCCACATGTGCAGCGTGTCGTACGTGTCCTGCCAGGCGGCGAGCGGCAGCGGCGGCCAGGGGGAGTCTTGAGACATGGTGAAGACCTGCCACGGAGAAGTCAGAACGAAGAGCGCGCAGCCAGAATGGCCGGCCCGGTACTTCGCCGGAGGCCATGCCGAGCCGAGGACAAGCGAATCCGAGGCGAGGCATCGGCGTCAGTACCGCGCGGGGGTGGGGCCCCGCGCGCACTGCATGATGACCAGATCATCCCGACTCCCGCCCGATCGCCATCAGGGTGAGGTCGTCTTCGAGCGGCACGCCCGAGGTGAAGCCCTGCAGCGTCTCGAGGCAGAGCCGGATGAGCCCGTCGGCCGGGCTGCCGGCCCAGGCCGGGGCCTGCGCCGTCAGGCGATCGATGCCGAGTTCCTCGCCGCTGCGGTTGCGCGCCTCGGTGAAGCCGTCGGTGTAGAGCAGCAACGCGTCCCCGGGCTCGAGACAGGCCTCGTGCACGGTGAACTCCTCGCTGCAGAACATCCCGAGCGGCAGGCCGGTGGCGTCGAGGCGGCGGAGCCCCCCGCGACGATCGAAGAGCAGGACCGGGGGATGACCGGCGTTGGCGATTTCCACATGGCCGTCCGGAACGGCCCGGACGCAGACGAGGGTCGCATACTGGCCGGCGATCGTGCTCTCGCAGAACAGCCGGCTGGCCCGCTCCACCATCAGGGCCAGCGGCATGGCGGTCGACACCAGCGTGCGGAACATGGCGTGGAGGTGGACCATCAGCATCGAGGCGGCGACCCCCTTGCCCGACACGTCGCCCAGCAGGAAGAACACGCTGCCATCGTCGGCCGGCACCAGGTCGCAGTAGTCGCCGCTCACCGGGCCGAGCGGCTGGTAGTGGCGCGCGGCCCGCCACGGGCCGTGGCGCACGTCGCATGCGGGCAGCAGCCCGGCCTGAATCCGCGCCGCGAGGTGGAGATCCCGCTCGAGCGCCCGCTGCTCGGAGGCGCTCAGGTGGTCGAGGCAAAACCGGACCAGCGGGTCGTTGGCGAGGCGATCGGCTTCGATGGTCTCGTGGCAGGTCTCGCACAGGCCGAACGTGCCGTCGGCCAGCCGTGCGAGCGCCTGATCGATTTCGGTCAGCAGCGTCTTGAGCGCGGCCGGCGGTTGCGCGGGGGCCGACCCCAGGGCGGCTTCGACGCGCTGGCGGCGTTCGACGAGCTGGTCCTGGATCGCGGCGTCGAGAGGCGTGGGCATGACAGGTCTCCCCGGGAACGCAGACATCTTACACACAGGACGTCGCGCCTCGACATCCGGTTCCCGCACGCGAATTCCCGGTCGCCCGTCGAGCGGCCCACCGGCACGTAATATCGTGTCACGATATAATAGGGGACTGGCCCGGTCGCCGGGCCGGCGACCGTGACACGCCGGCGCCGCCCGGCCTCACAGGCGGAAGAGACGATTCGACGATGGACACCCCGGCAGACGGACAGCCCTCGACCCGCTGGTGGCGGAGCCCGCGCCTGCAGAGATACGCGGCGCTCGTGCACGCCGACCTCTCGGCCACCTATTCGCGCGACCTGCACAAGTGGCTCGTCGTGGCGCCGATCATCGGCGTCGTCACCGGCCTGGTGATCACGCTGATCGCGACCGTCATCCTTCAGTGGATGTGGCCGCCCCTGCTGCGCTTCTACCTGCACCACACGCTGCTCATCGTGCCGGGCATCACGGCCGGCTTCGCGATCGCCGGGCTGCTCATGCAGTACCTCACGCCGGATCCGGACGAGCACTCCACCGAGGAGATCATCCGGTCCTACCACGAGCACCAGGGCGACATCGACATGCGGCCGTTCCTGCCGAAGCTGCTGGCGGCCGTCGCAACCGTCGGGACGGGCGGCAGCGCGGCGCTCGAGGGGCCGAGCATCTACGGTGGCGGCGCGATCGGCTCGTGGCTCTGGGACAAGCTGCGGCTGGCGCGCCTCGAGCCGCGCGACCGGCGCATCATGCTGATCAGCGGAGCGGCGGCGGGCATGGCGGCGGTCTTCCGCGCCCCGCTCACCGGCCTGGTGTTCGCCCTCGAGATGCCCTACAAGGACGATCTCGCCCACGAAGCGCTGCTGCCGTCGCTCATCGCGTCGGTCGTCGCGTACGCCACGCTCGCGTCCTTCCTCGGCGCCGGCCCCCTGTTCGACTTCGTGGCGCCCGGCGCCACCTTCGCGCGGCGCGACCTGTTCTGGGCGGCGCTGCTCGGCGTCCTCTGCGGGCTGGTCACGATGGTGTTCGACATCACGTTCCGCCGCGTCCGGACCTTCGTGGCGCACCTCTCGGTGCCGCACTGGATCAAGATGACGGTGGGCGGCGCCCTGACGGGCGTCTGCGGCCTGGCGTTCCTCTCGCTCTACCACGGGTCGCTCGTGCCGATCGGGCCGAACTACGAGGCCGTCGGCGAGGTGCTCACCCGCGCGCACGGATCGGTCGAGCTGGTCGTCTTCGGTCTGCTGAAACTGGCGGCGACGGTCTGTTCACTCGGCGTCGGCGGGGTCAGCGCCATGTTCGTGCCGCTGTTCCTGACCGGCGGCGCGTTCGGGACCGCCTTCGCCCAGTCGGTCGTCCACAGTCCGGGCGTCGACCTCTATGCGGCCGTCGGCATGGCGGCCTTCATTGCGGGCGGCTACAAGACGCCGCTGACGGCCGTGGTGTTCGTGGCCGAGGCCACCGGCGGCCACGCCTTCATCGTGCCGGCCCTCATCGGCGCGGCCGTCGCCTATGCCGTGTCGGGCGAGGCCTCGGTGTCGGGCGATCAGCGGCTCCACGAGGCGGTCCGGATCGAAGGGCTGCGCGACGTGACGGTCGGGGAGGTGATGCAGCGTCAGGTCGTCGCCCTCGAGGCCGCGACCACCCTGCGCCGCTTCGTCGACAGCGTCGGCGCTCACCATCCGCACGCCGTCTATCCCGTGTACGAGAACGGCGCGCCGATCGGGGTCCTGATCATGCACGCCCTGACCCGGGTGCCGATCGCCGAGTGGGACACGACCACGGTCGGCGCGCTGGCCGAGCGGCGCGTGGCGCGCGTCCCGCCGGCGTGCGACCTGATGGACGCGCTGCGCCTGCTGATGGGACGGCACACGCGGCGCATGCTGCTCGTCACCGATGCCGCCGGCCACCTCCAGGGGATCCTCACGAAGGCCGACATCCTGTCGGCGCTGGCCGCGCAGGCGGCCCGCCGCGAAGACGGCTGAGGCGGAGGATTCGCTCCCAGCGAACAAATGAGGTAGGCTGACAGGGATATGGACCCGGCAGTCGGGCTCACTGGGGGAGGACGGCACAGTCATGGCGGTCGAGACGAAGTCCAGGGCGGAGGGGGACGCGGGCACGGTCACGCGCGAGGATGCGGGGCGCTGGTACGAACTGCTCCACATGGGGCGGACGCTCGACGAGAAGGCGCCGAACTACCTCAAGCAGGGGCTCGGGTGGAGCTATCACGCGCCGAATGCGGGCCACGACGGCATCCAGCTGGCGCTGGGACTGACGTTCCGGCCGGGGCAGGACTACCTGTTCCCGTACTACCGCGATCTCACGACCTGTCTGGCCGCCGGCCTGACGGTCGATGAGATCCTCTTGAACGGGCTCTCGAAGGCGGACGACGTGGCGTCGGGCGGCCGGCACATGTCGAACCATTTCGCCAAGCCGGCGATCGGCATCCAGAACACCTCGTCGTGCGTCGCCAATCACGCGCAGCACGCCGCGGGGCTCGGCCGGGCGGTCAAGGTCTACGGCCGCGACGCCATCGTCTTCTGCTCGGTCGGGGAGTCGTCGACCTCGGAGGGCTACTTCTACGAAGCCGTCAACGGCGCGAGCACCGAGCTGCTGCCGGTCGTCTTCGTCGTGCAGGACAACGGGTACGGCATCTCGGTGCCGAAGGCCGACCAGACCGCCAACGAGTTCGCGTCGGACAACTTCCGCGGCTTCCGCAACCTCACGGTCATCCACTGCGACGGGACCGACGTCTTCGACTCGTTCCGGGCCATGCGCGAGGCGGTGGCGTTCGTCCGGAGCGGCCGCGGGTGCGCCCTGGTGCACGCCCGGTGCGTCCGCATCGGGTCCCACTCCAACTCCGACCGCCACGATCTCTACCGCGACGCCCACGAGCTCGCCGCGGTGAAGGCGGCCGACCCGCTGCCGAAGTTCGTCGCCCGCGCGCTGGCCGACGGCCTGCTCTCCGAGGCCGACATCCACGCCATCGAGGCGCGCAACCGGCAGGCCTACGACGAAGCCGCGACGCGGGTCCGCGTCGCGCCCGATCCCGATCCGGCGACGATCTTCGACTATCTCGAGCCCGAGCCCTGGGTGCCGGCCAACTGGCCCGACGGCCTGCCGGACGGCTCGGGCGAGGAGATCACGCTCCTGCACGCGATCGACGAGACGCTGAAGGAGGAGTTCCGGCGCAACCCCGACACGTTCCTGTGGGGGCAGGACGTCGCCAACAAGGACAAGGGCGGCATCTTCAACGTCACGAAGGGGATGCAGCAGGAGTTCGGCGCGACGCGCGTCCACAACGCGCCGCTCGCCGAGGACTTCATCATGGGGACGGCCGACGGGTTCTCGCGGCTCGACGACCGGATCCGGCTCGTCATCGAAGGGGCCGAGTTCGCCGACTACTTCTGGCCGGCGGCCGAGCAGATGGTCGAGATGTCGCACGAATACTGGCGGACGCACGGTGCCTTCGTGCCCAACGTCACCGTCCGCCTGGCGTCGGGCGGCTACATCGGCGGCGGCCTCTACCACTCGCAGAACATCGAGGGGTGGCTCACGACGCTGCCGGGCCTGCGGGTCGTCACCCCCGCGTTCGCCGACGATGCGGCCGGGCTGCTGCGGACGGCGATGCGCTCCCGCGGCCTCACCGTCTTCCTCGAGCCCAAGCACCTCTACAACCTGCCGGCCGCGAAGGCGCGCGTGCCGGCCGGCTTCGCCGTGCCGTTCGGCAAGGCCCGTGTCAGGCGCGAGGGGACGGACCTGACGATCGTCGCCTACGGCACGGTCGTCCACTTCGCGCTCGAGGCCGCCGACCTGCTGTCGAAGGAGGGGGTCGAGGTGGAGGTGGTCGATCTGCGGTCGCTCGTGCCGCTCGATCTCGAGACGGTCCTCCGCTCGGTCCGCAAGACGAGCCGGGTCCTCGTCGCCCACGAGGACAAGGTGCACGGGGGGTTCGGCGGCGAGATCGCGGCGCAGATCCAGGCCGAGGCGTTCCTCGACCTCGACGCCCCGATCGGGCGTGTCGGATCGACCTTCACGCCGGTCGGGTTCAACCGGATCCTCGAGCGTGCCATCCTGCCCGACACCGCCCGCGTACTCGAGGCGGCCCGCCGGGTCCTCGCCTTCTGAGGCCGGCGCGCGGGCGCCCCGATCGGGGGCCCCCGCCACGCCCGGCCGTTTCTCCCCCGGAGCCCGCGGCGTTCACGTAATTGCACGATCCACGTGCGTTAGCGCCCACGGCGCTTGAAGAAGCGCACACGCCGTGCCGATTCTCTCGGCGATGCAGATCCTCGTGTCGGATGACGAAGCCCCGATCGCCGAGCTGCTCTCGTCGGTGTGCGCGCGGGGCGGGCATCAGGTGGCCATCGAGACCTCACCGGCCGGTGTGCTGCGTCACCTGCAGCGCCGGGCCGTCGACCTGCTGCTCGTCGATCTCGACATGACCGATCCGGGCGGACTCGATCTGCTGCGCGCGGCGCGGGCCGTGCAGGCGGACCTGCCGATCGTGGCGACCACGACGCACGTGAGCCGCTACCTGCCGGAAGAGGTGATCGCCGCCGGCGCGATCGACCTGCTGTGCAAGCCGTTCACGATGGACGAGCTGGCCATCCGGATTGCGTTGCTGGAGGAACGTCTGCGCTACGTGCAGGACCTGGCCGCACATCTCGGCGGCCAGCGCCGCGA
>JAGWRA010000053.1 GCA_028876655.1 Acidobacteriota bacterium
GATAATCCGATACGCCTGCGGTGCTCGCAGTGTAGCGCCGCCCCCTCAGGGGTTCAACGTATTCGCAAGCCTCTCGGCAAGAGTGCGTTGCAAACGGACCGGGGGCAGTGCCTGGCTGAACATGCTGGTCCGGATGCTTGGATATTGTGGCGGGGCATTGCAGGATGAGCGGTACCGGATGTCGCGGGTTCAGGTCTCGAGGAGGGTCTGTCCCGGAAGGCCCTTCCAGATCAGACACCGGCACGAGCAACTGAGGAGGAAGGCAGGGTCCTTCAGGACCTCGGGAGGCCGACGAGCCGTCGGTTAAACACGAGACTGCCGCAAGGGCAGGAGGGTCAAGGGAACCCTAGTCCGTAGCCAGAAGCCCGGAGCCGAGTGAATCGAAGACCCGCCCGCTACCGCCCCTTGGGCATCCGCTTGCCGGTGCTGGTCGCGTTCTCGGCGTCGGCGGCTTCCTGGCACTTCACGCACTTGCGGACGCCGGGCAGCGCAACGCGGCGCGCCTCGGGAATCGGCTCGCCGCACTCCGCGCAGTGCGTCAGGCTCTCGCCCGTCCCCATCTCGCTGCGGGCCTTGCGCACCGCCTTCTCGATGTGGGCGTCGATGTTCTCGTGAATCGAGCCTTCCTTGAACCAGCCACCAGCCATGTCTCAAGCCTAGTGCCGGCACGGGCGGGAGTCAAAGCGGGGTGCGAGCGCCGGGCGATCGCGGACGCGTCTTCGAAGCCGACTCGGCCCCAGGCGGTTCCCGAAAAGGCTGAACCGCGATGCGCTCGTAGCGCACCTCCAGGATCTTCAGCTCCTCTGAACCGGCTGGCGCGTGAAGCAGCACGCGGTCGCCTGGGCCGGCCTTCATCAATGCGCGCGCCAACGGCGACAACCAGCTGACGTGGCGGCGATCCAGATCGACTTCGTCGGCGCCGACGACGGTGACCACCTGTTCGACACCATGGCCGTCGGCGTAGCCCACGGTGGCTCCGAAGAAGACGCGCGTCGCGGCCGGCCCGCTTCGTGGCGATTCCGGGTCCACGACATGCGCAGCATCGATCCGCTTCGTCAGAAAGCGGATCCGTCCATCGATCTGGCGCAGTCGCCGTTTGCCGTACTGATAGTCGGCATTTTCACTGCGATCGCCATTGCTCGCAGCCCAGGCCACCACCTCCGTGACCGCCGGCCGTTCCCGGGTCAGCAGGAATCGGAGCTCGTCACGCAGACGCTGCAAACCGCCCGGGGTGATGTAGTTCTTGAGGGGTCCCTTCGTCATCGACGTGCCCATCCGAGTCCCCGACGCCTCGCCATGTCGCTGCCACACGAGCCTGTGCGGGTTCAGCTCCTCAGCGGCGTGCCTGCCCTCGAACGCTCGCTCGGCGCCTTCTGCGGATCAAGATCAAAGCGGCTCGGTGATCACATCTCCGGCGCGGATCGTGCCGCCGGTGACGATGCGCGCGCGGAGGCCGGCGCGGTGCACCAGGCGCTCGAGCACGTCGTCGCCGATCAGGCTCGCCAGGTAGGCGCACGGTTCGCACAGGCGGAGGCCTTCCAGCTCGACGTCGCCGATCGCGAACCGGCGCCCGACGAGATCGTTCAGCCGGATGCCCTCGGTGACGATGTTGCGCCGGAATTCACCCGGGGTCCGCGGTGAGTCCTCGGCCTCGTTGAACCGGGCGATCTCCTCGTGCTCGATGAGCGTGAGCTCCGCGTCATGCGTCCCCTTGAGCCGCTCGGAAAACGTCCCCTGTCCCAGATAGTACCGATCGCCCACCAGGCCGCGGCCGGCCTCGAGGCGGGCCTCGCCGACCTCGCGCAGCGGCGCTTCCCTCGCGGACGTGGTGTAGATCCCAACGACGTGTGCGTGCATCAAGCCTCCAGAACCCCTAGTCTACCCGGCTCCGGGCTGCGGACTACAGGCTACAGGACCCCGAAGCCCGTCGCCCGTCGCCTGTAGCCCGTCGCCTGTAGCCCGAGCCGGCCCCATTGTTGTATCGTCTCAGCCATTCCCAAGGAGCTCATCCATGCCGCAGCGCCCGATCCGGTCCGCCGTCGTGCTCGCCGCGCTCGTCCTGCCCGTCTGCCTCCTCGCCCAGGCGCCCTCGTCCGCGCCGCAGGTCTCCGCGCGCGCGCGGCAGATTCACTTGGACGCCATCGTCATCGACACGCACGCCGACACGCCGCAGCGGATGCTGTTCGAGAAGGGCTTCGACATGGGCCAGCGCCACACGAACGGCCAGATCGACATCCCGCGCATGCGCGAAGGCGGCCTCGACGCCGAGTTCTTCTCGATCTGGGTGCCGAGCACGGTCACCGGCCCGCCGGCCGTGAAACGGGCGCTCGACCTGATCGACGCCGTCCGGGAGTCGGTCCGCCACCACCCGAACGACATGATGCTCGCCACCTCGCCCGAGGACATCCGCCAGGCGGTCGCCGAACACAAGATCGCCGCGCTGATGGGCGTCGAGGGCGGCCACATGATCGACGACGACCTCGGCGTCCTGCGGATGTACTACGACCTCGGCGTCCGGTACATGACGCTCACGCACTTCCTCGACAACGACTGGGCCGACTCCTCCACCGACAAGCCGAAGCACAACGGCCTCACGCCGTTCGGCAAGGACGTCGTCCGCGAGATGAACCGGCTCGGGATGATGGTGGACATCTCGCACGTCTCCGACAAGACGTTCTACGACGCCATCGCCGTCTCGAAGGCGCCGGTCATCGCGTCGCACTCCTCCGCCCGCGCCATCGCCCACCACGTGCGCAACATGACCGACGACATGATGCGCGCCCTCGCGAAGAATGGCGGCGTCATCGACATCAACTACGAGGCGAGCTTCCTGAGCGAGGCCTACCGCCAGGCGTCGGACAAGCTCGGCGGCGACGTCGTCAAGCAGATGGACGACATGGAGAAGAAGTGCGGCGGCAACGAGGCGTGCGTGACGATGGAGACGGACCGGATCAACCACGCCATGATGACGTCCGGGAAGCTGCCGAAGGTGTACTGGACGGCGATCGTCGATCACATCGATCACGCCGTGAAGGTCGCCGGCGTCGATCACGTCGGGCTCGGCTCGGACTTCGACGGCTCGACGATGCCGCTGGGGATGGCGAGCGCGGCCGACCTGCCGGAGATCACGGCCGAACTGCTGCGCCGCGGCTACTCGCCCGAGGACATCCGGAAGATCCTCGGCGGGAACGTGCTGCGGGTGTTCGGAGAGGTGGAGAAGGTGAGTCAGGAGATGAGGGGGACGAAGTAGGGCCACGGGCTGCGGGCTACGGGGCCCCGGAGCCCGAGGCCTGCAGCCCGTAGCCGACAATGCTCACCCCGCGTCCACGTCGTAGACCGCCTTCATCTCACGACCGCCGCGGCCACGGCCGCCTTCCATCTTCGTCGTGACGACCAGCTCGGGCGTCTTGTCGGACAGCGCGTAGGTCCGCTCGATCTTGAAGTTGCCGAGGTCGTACTCCATCTCGAGCTTCTGGCCGTCCCACTTCGTCTTCGTCTCCACCGTGCCGTCGGTCAGCTGGTGCTTCTCCTTCTTCCCGTCGGCGGTGTAGTTGAACACGCGGCCGTCCGCGTAGGTCATCGACACGCTCTTGTCGTCGGGCGAGACGGTCAGCGTGAACCGGTCGGGCGGCTGCATGATCTCGCGCATCAGCGCCATGCGGGCGCGCATCTGGTCGGGATCCATCCCCCCACGGCCGCGCATCCCGCCACCGCCGTAGCCGCCGCCGAAGCGCCCGCCCATCCCGCCGCCGCGGCCCATGCCCCCGCCCATGCCGCCACCGCCGTAGCCGCCGCCCCCACCGCCGAACCGGCCGCCGCCTTCACCACCCTCGCCGGGCTGGCCCGGCCCCTGTCCCCGCCCCTGACCGCGCCCCTGGCCGGGTTTGTCACTGAGGTCGGCGTTCAGCCGCCAGGCGCCGGCAATACTGGTCGGCATCGGCTGCGCGGCCGCGGCCGGCTCGGCCGGCTGCTGGGCGGCTGGTGCCTGCTGAGCTGCCTGGGGAACGGCCCCCGCCGGCCAGCACAGGGCCGCCGCGGCTGCCATCACGAACATCATCTTCTTACGCATCATCCACCCTGCCTGGAATAAGCCACGTCCTCGGTCTACGGCTCTGATACGAGGGCTGCGGGCTGCGGAGCCTCGGCGAATACCGAAGCCGGCCGCCGTCCGGCTCCGGAAGCCTGGAGCCTAAAGCCCGGAGCCCGAACGATCGGCCTGCCGGTCCTCCCTGTTTGACCGTGCCCGCCGCTGGAAGGACACATCTCCGGAAACTTTCGCCCGCGCCGCTCCGTATGTTCGGGCAGGCTCGACCGTGGGACCGTCCCGGGCCAAGGCCGGGGACCGCACTCGCACCGCAAGGAGTCACGCCCGTGCTCGACACGCTCCGTTCCGACGTCCGCTACACGGCCCGCTGGCTGCGCCGCAGCCCCGGGTTCACGGTGGTCGCCATCCTCACGCTGGCGATCGGCATCGGCTTCAACACGGCACTCTTCAGCGTGGTCGACGCGGTCCTCTTCCGGCCGCTGCCGGTCCGTGCGCCGTCGCAGCTGGTGGACGTGTACACGACGGGGCCGGCTGGCGAGCAGTGGCACACCACCTCGTATCCCGACTTCCGCGACCTGCGCGAAAAGAACGACGTCTTCTCGGACATGATGGCCTACTCGGAGATGTTCACCGCGGTGAACCTCCCCGACCGATCGCGGCTCGTCCTCGGCGAGGTGGTCACGGGCAACTACTTCCAGGTGCTCGGCGTCCAGGCGGCGCGCGGCCGCACGCTGCTGCCCGACGACGACCGGCCGGGCGCCACGCGCGCCGTCGTCGTCTCGAATCACTACTGGCGCCGCGACCTCGACGCCGCGCCCGATATCGTCGGCCAGCCGCTCCGGATCAAGGGACAGGTCTACACGATCGTCGGCGTTGCGCCCGCCTCGTTCACCGGGATGCTCCCGATGCTGTCGCCGGAGATCTGGGTGCCGATGACCCATGTCGACGACGTGCAGCCGTCGGGCATGCAGGAGATCCTGCCGTCGCCCGCCGGGACGACGCGCCTCGAGCAGCGCGGCACGCGGTGGCTGTTCGTGAAGGGGCGGCTGAAACCGGGAGTCTCGATTGCGCAGGCCCAGGCGAACCTGAACGTGCTGATGCGCGGCATCGACGCGGCCAATCCCGACACGAACAAGAACCGGACGATCGACACCATCGCGAGCAGCCGCGTCCGCATCCATCCGGACGCCGATCGCCTGCTGCGGCCGATCGGCCTCGGCCTCATGGTGGTCGTGGGGCTCGTGCTGCTGATCGCCTGCGCGAACGTGGCCAGCATGCTGCTGGCCCGCGCGTCGGCGCGGCAGCGGGAAATCGGCATCCGCCTCGCCATCGGCGCCAGCCGCGGCCGGCTCGTGCAGCAGCTGCTCACCGAGAGCCTGGTCACCGCCGGCCTCGGCGCGATCGCCGGCCTCGGGCTGGCGTGGGCGTTGATCCACCTGGCCATGGGCGTCACGCTGCCGATCCCGATTCCGCTGACCTTCGATCTGCAGATCGACGGCCGGGCGCTCGTCTTCACCGTCATCGTGACGCTGGCGGCCGGACTGCTGGCCGGCCTGGCGCCGGCGTTGAACTTCTCGAAGGCCGCGCTCACGGCCGACCTGAAGGGCGAGGAGGGGGCCACGCGCGCCGGTGGGCGGCGCTGGACGCTGCGCGACGGGCTCGTCGCGGGCCAGATGGCGGTCACCATGCTGCTGCTCGTCATCGCCGGCCTGCTCACGCGCGGGCTGGTGGCGGCGCAGCAGGTGAACGTCGGCTTCCACACGGGCGGCCTGGCCATCGTCTCGACCGAGCTCGAGATGGCCGGCTACGACGCGGCGCGCAGCAAGGCCTTCTACGACCGGGCGCTGGAGCAGGTGCGGGCACTGCCCGGTGTCGAGTCGGCGGCGCTCGCCGACCGGCTGCCGTTCTCCATCGGCTACAACATGCAGCGCGTCTTCGTGCCGGGACGGCATCAGGCCGGAGACAAGGGCGACCTCCTGATGACGGCCCGCGTCTCGCCCGACTACTTCAAGACCATCGGCGTGCCGATCGTCGAGGGGCGCAACTTCACGGCCGCCGACACCCCCTCCACGCCCAACGTCGTCATCATCAGCGAGGCGATGGCGAAGCGGTACTGGCCCGGCCAGGATCCGATCGGCAAGGTCTATCACGCGCGCAGCCTCGACGGACCGGCCTACCAGGTCGTCGGCGTCACGGCCGACTACCAGACGGTGACGGTCGGCGAGACGCCGCAGCCGTACATCCACCTCGCCGAGTCCCAGCAGCCGGACACGGGCGAGATGATCGTCGCCCGGACGCGCGGCGACGCCGCGGCGCTCGTCGGCGTCATGCAGCGGACGCTGCTGGCCATGGAGCCGAACCTCGTCTTCCTCGATCACCAGACGATGGACACGCAGGTGGACGCCACGCTGTTCCCGGTGCGCGCGGCCGCCTGGCTGGTGGCGGTCGTCGGCGTCGTGGCCCTGCTGCTGGCGGCCATCGGCCTCTACGGGGTCATCGCCTACGCCGTGGCCCGGCGCACGCGCGAGATCGGCGTCCGGATGGCGCTCGGCGCGCGGCCCGGCTCGGTGCTGGCCCTGGTGATGCGGCAGGGACTGGCGGTGGCCGCCATCGGCCTGCTGGCCGGCGGCGTGCTGGCAGCCGGCGCGGTGCGCGGACTGGCGAGCCTGATGTACGGCGTCAGCCTCGCGGATCCGATGGCCTGGGGCGCGGCGGCCTTCGTGCTGCTGGTGGTGGCCGCGCTGGCCAACTTCGTCCCCGCGCGACGCGCCGCCCGCATCGATCCGGCCACGGCGCTGCGGATGGAGTAGCCGCGCAGGCATCCCCCGCCCGGTGGTGTAAGATGCGCCGTCATGCCCTTACCGGCTGCTGCGACGGCGTTCGACGTGGCGAACGTCGTCCTGGCCACGTTCATCGGCACCGTCGGTCTCATCGGGCTGAGCATCGTCCTGTTCCGCTGGCGGCGGACGGCGCGGACGACCGTCCTGTCGTTCGGCCTGTTCTGCCTGCTGTACGGCCTGCGCGGACTGGCCCGCGAACTGCTCGCCCTGCCGCCGTCCTGGCCTTCGCCCGAGGCCCTCAAGACCACCGTCATCGGGATCGACTACGTCGTCGCCATCCCGCTCACCGTGTTCAGCGAGCAGTTCCTCGGGCAGGGATGGCGCCGGTCGATCCGGATCCTCATCTGGACCGAGTCGATCTATGCGGTCCTCGCGACGGCGTTCGCCCTCGCCACCGGAGGCCCCGGGCCGACGCTGTGGCTGAACTCGCTCCTTCTCAGCCTCTGCGGCCCGGTGCTCATCGCCAACGCCCTGCGCAGCGAGTACCGGCAGACGCGTGAAGGCCGGCTGTTCGTCTTCGGCCTGCTGGCGTTCGTCGTCGTCGCGCTGTATCCGAACCTGCTGGCCCTCGTCCACTGGCGGATGCCGATCGATCCGGAGCCGATCGGCCTGCTGCTGTTCGTGAGCAGCCTCGGCTATCTGGCGCTGACGCGGATCGAAGAGAAGGAGCGGCGGCTGGTCGCCATCGAGCACGAACTGGAGACGGCGCGCCGCATCCAGGCGACGATCCTGCCCGGCCGCCCGCCGTCGGCCGGCGGCATCGAC
Organism: Acidobacteriota bacterium; assembly: GCA_028876655.1. Lineage (GTDB taxonomy): Bacteria > Acidobacteriota > Vicinamibacteria > Vicinamibacterales > CAVVIG01 > JAGWRA01. Next base: position 7,651 of record JAGWRA010000053.1, read on the forward strand.
ATCGCGGCGCGCTACGTCCCGATGACGGCGGTGGCCGGCGACTTCTACGACTTCCTGCCGGCCGGCAACCAGCGCCTCGGCGTGCTGATCGCCGACGTCTCGGGCCACGGCGTCGGCGCCGCGCTGATTGCGTCGATGCTGAAGGTGGCGCTGACCGCGCAGACCGTGCACGCGGGCGACCCGGCGGCGGTGCTCGGCGGCCTCAACGACGCGCTCTGCGGCCGCTTCGAACGCGACTACGTGACGGCGGCCTACCTGCTGGTCGATCCCGTGGAGCACACGCTGTCGTACGCCGGCGCCGGTCACCCGCCGCCGCTCGTCCGGCGCCCGTCGACCGGCCAGATCGAGGAACTCAAACAGAACGGCCTCATCATCGGCTTCTTCTCCACCGCGCAGTACGAGAGCGTCGCAGCCCCGGCCGAACCGGGCACGCGCGTCCTGCTGTACACCGACGGCGTCATCGAGGCCGCCAACCGCGAGGGGGAGTTCTTCGGCATCGAGCGGCTGCGCGACTTCATGAGACGGCACGCCTCCCTGCCGGCCGGTCCGTTCGCCGACACGCTGCTGCAGGAACTGGGGACCTGGATCGGGCGGACGACGGGGCACGACGACGACGTGACGCTGGTCGTCGTCGACATGATCGGCTGACGGGGCCCGCGGCCGGGCTGAGGCACCAGCCCGGCAGGCCCGGTGCGCTAAGATCCGGACATGCCACCTGCGGCAACGCTGACGCCGGGCGACGCGGTGCTGCTGATGCTCGCCGCCTCCGTCCTCACGGTCGGCGCGGCCGTGCTCGGCATGACGGCGTTTCACCAGCGGGCGACCGAGCGGTCGACGGCCTGGTTCGGTGCCTTCTGCCTGCTCTACGGCACCCGGCTGACGACGGCGCTCTTCCAGGAGATCGCCCACCCCTCGCACCCGCCGGCCACCTACGAAATCATCCGCGTCGTCGCCACCTACGTCATCCTGGTGCCGCTGACGCTCTTCGCCTGGGAGATCTTCGGTCAGGGCTGGCGGCGATCGATCCGCCTGCTCGTCATCCTGGAGGTCGGATTCGCGGTGGCCGGCGTCGCCAGCGATCTGGTCCAGCGCCGGCCGGGCACGCTGCTGCCCCTTCATCCGTTCGTGGTGGTTCTCGCGGCGGTCGTGCTCTTCGCCAACGCGCTGCGAACCGTGACGCGTGCCAGCCGCGAGGTGCAGATCGTCGAGTACGGGCTGCTCGCCTTCGTGTTCGTGCTGCTGACCCCGAGCGTGTCGCGGATCCTGCACCACCGGCTGCTCTTCAATCCCGAGCCGACCGGGCTGGTGATCTTCGTCTGCTGCTTCGGCTACGTGGCCACGAGCCGCCTCGTCCGGAACGAGCGCCGGCTGGTCGCGCTGGAACGGGAGCTCGACACGGCACGGCGCATCCAGGCGTCGATCCTGCCGCAGCAGATGCCCGGCGGGCCCGGGCTCGAGATCGTCGCGCGCTACGCGCCGATGGAGGCGGTGGCGGGCGACTTCTACGATTTCGTGCCGGTCGACGGCGGCCGGCTCGGCATCTTCATCGCGGACGTCTCGGGCCACGGGGTCGCCGCTGCGTTGATCGCGTCGATGCTGAAGGTGGCGCTGGTCTCGCAGACCGGCCGGGCCGGCGATCCGGCGGCGCTGATGGCCGGCCTGAACGGGATGCTCTGCGGCCGCTTCGATCGCGAGTACGTGACGGCCGGATACCTGCTGGTCGACAGCGGCCGGCGGACGATCACGTACGCCGGCGCCGGCCACCCGCTGCCCGTGATGCTCACGCCCGGCGGCACGGCGGAGATGCTCGATCAGAACGGCCTGATGCTGGGGCTGTTCGACGGCGCGCCGTACGCGAACCTGGTGCGGCCGATCGAGCCCGGCACGCGCGTCGTGCTCTACACCGACGGCGTCACCGAGGCCGCGAACGCCGGCGACGAGTTCTTCGGTCCGGCGCGGCTGCGCGCGTTCGCCGAACGGCGGCGGGATCTGCAGCCGGCCCCCTTCGCCGACGCGCTGCTCGGTGAGATTGCAGCCTGGACGGGCCCGGGCGCCCGCCGCGAGGACGACATCACGCTGGTCGTGGTCGACATCGCCGCGTGACCACCGCCGCACCCGCCCGGAGGAACGACAGGACAACCATGAACACGAGCGTCAGCGTCGTCACCGGGGCCACGTCCGGCATCGGCCTCGAAGCCGCCTGCGGCCTGGCCCGCGCGGGCACGACCGTCGTCGTCGTCTCGCGGACGCGCGAGCGCGGCGAAGCGGCCTGCCGCCGGATCGCGGCGGCCGGCGGCACCGGCCTGCTGGAGATCGCCGACCTGTCCTCGCTCGCCCAGGTGCGGGCGCTCGCCGATCGGCTGGGCCGGCGCTTCGAGGCGATCCACCTGCTGGTCAACGATGCCGGCCTCTACTGCCACGACCTCGAACGCAGCGCCGACGGGTTCGAGCTGACGATGGCCGTGAATCACCTCGCGCCGTTCGTGCTGACGAACCGGCTGCTGCCGGCGCTGCGGGCCGGCCGTGCCCGCGTGGTGAACGTGGCCTCCGACGCCCACCGGGCCGCGCGCCTGCGGCGCGCGCCGCTCGATCAGATCCTGCGGGGCGAAGCGCCGGACTTCCGGTTTCGCGGCGTCGTCGCCTATTGCGATTCGAAGCTCGCCAACATCCTCTTCACCACCGAGCTGCACCGGCGCGAGCAGGCCCACGGCCTGACGGCCCTGGCCGTCCATCCCGGCGCCGTGGCCACGCGGCTCTGGAACCGGAACCAGGATCTGCTCAGCCGCATCGTCCGGCTGGCGAAGCCGTTCATGCTGTCGTCGGCGCGCAGCGGCGCCATCATCGCGCGCCTCGCCACCGACACCGCACTGGCCGGCTCCGGCGGCGCCTACTTCCACAAGGCCAGGCCCGTCACGCCATCCACCGATGCACAGGACGCGGCGCTGGCGGAGGAACTGTGGAGGGTGAGCACGGAGGTGACCGATGCCGTCTGACATGGCCGGAACGCGTCCGGCCGGTCCCGCCCTCGCCGCACGGACGATGCGGACGGTGTGGCGCCGGTTCATCCCCCTGATGTTCCTGCTCTACATCGTCAACTACCTGGATCGGATCAACGTCGGCTTCGCCGCGCTGCAGATGAACCAGGCGATCGGGCTCGGGGCCTCGGCGTACGGCCTGGGCGCCGGCATCTTCTTCCTCAGCTACGTCCTGTTCGAGATCCCGAGCAACCTGATCCTCGCGCGCGTCGGCGCACGGCGCTGGATCGCCCGCATCATGATCACGTGGGGGATCGTCTCGGCCGCCACGATGTTCGTGCGCGACGAGCGGCAGTTCTACGTGTTGCGCTTCCTCCTCGGCGCGGCAGAGGCCGGCTTCTTTCCCGGCCTGATCTACCACCTGACCTGCTGGTTCCCCGAGGACGCCCGCGCCCGTGCCGTGAGCGGCTTCATGGTGGCCACGGTGACGGCCGGCATCATCGGCGGCCCGATCTCCGGCGCCCTCCTCTCGCTGCACGGCCTGGGCGGACTGGCCGGCTGGCAGTGGCTGTTCCTCATGGAAGGACTGCCGGCCATCGTGCTGGGGGTTGTCGTGCTCCGGCTGCTGACGGATCGGCCCGAGCAGGCCGGCTGGCTCGGCGAGGAGGAGCGCGGCTGGCTGGTGGCGCGGCTCCAGGCCGAGTCGGCGGCGATGGCGGCGGCCCACGACACACTGCGCGACACGTTCGCCAGCGGCCGCGTCTGGCTGATGGCCCTCGTCTACTTCACGACGCCCCTCTGTCTGTACGGCGTCGGCTTCTGGCTGCCGGAGATCATCAAGGGGCTGTCGCACTCGTCCGACTTCGCCGTCGGGGTGCTGAGCGCGATCCCGTACCTGGCGGGCGCGATCGGCATGGTACTCGTCGGCCGGCACTCCGACCGCACCGGCGAGCGGCGCTGGCACATCGCCGGCCCGGCCTGCGCCGGCGCCGCCGGCTTCGTGCTGGTCGGCTTCGCCACGACGCCCGTCGTGTCGCTCGCGGCCCTCTCGCTCGCCACGGCCGGCCTGGTGTCGGTCGTCGGCCCGTTCTGGACGCTGGCGACCTCGTTCCTGCGCGGACGGGGCGCGGCCGGCGGCATCGCGCTCATCAACTCGGTCGGCAACATCGGGGGATTCGTGGGCCCGACCCTCATCGGCGTGGTCAAGGAAACCACCCACAGCTTCGCGGCCGGCATGTGGGTGCTCGGGGCCGCGCTTGCGCTCGGCGGCCTGCTGGCGCTGGCCGTCCGGCCCGCCCACTGACGAGCCGGCAGGAACCCGGAGCCCCGGCCGCTCGTATGGTGAAGACAGCGTGGCACGTCGGGGTGCGTGCGCGCTTCCCCCTGGGGGACACCATGGATGCGCTGCTGCAGGACCTCCGATTCGGCCTCCGGCTGCTCTGGAAGGACAAGGGCTTCACGCTCGCCGCCGTGCTCACGCTGGCGGTGTGTCTCGGCGCCAATGCCGCGCTGTTCACCGTCGTCGATTCGGTGCTGCTGCGCCCGCTTGCCTTCCCGCATCCCGAGCAGCTCGTGTACGTCTACGACAGCTTCCCGGGGGCGGGCATACCGAGAGCCGGTGCGAGCGTCCTGGACTATCTGGATCGCGTCAAGGGCGTGCCGGCGTTTTCGCAGTCGGCCCTCTGGACCAATCACAGCCTGAGCCTCAACGCGGGGAACCGGCCGCAGCAGGTGACGGTGATGGAGGTCACGCCGTCCTTCTTCCCCCTGCTGCAGGCGTCGCCGCTCCTGGGCCGGGCGTTCACCGAGTCGGAAGGCGAGGTCGGCCACGAACACGCGGTGATCCTCAGCTACGCGACCTGGCAGCAGTTGTATGGCGGGCGGCGGGACGCCCTCGGCCAGGATCTGCGGGTGAACGACGTGCCGTACACGATTGTCGGCGTCATGCCGCGGGGCTTCACGTTCGACGATCCCGACGTGCGCGCGTGGATTCCGGCCGCGTTCACGGACGCCGAGAAATCCGAGGATGCCCGGTTCGACGAGAACTACGACTTCATCGGCCGGCTGAAGGCCGGCGCGACGCTGGCGCAGGCCAGGACGCAGCTGGCGGCACTCGACCGCGAGAACTACCAGCGGTTCCCGCAGTGGCAGCACATCCTCAAGGACACCGGCTTCCACACGGAGGCCGTCGGGCTGCAGAGCGATCTCGTCCGCAACGTGAAGGCGATGCTCTACCTGCTGTGGGGCGGCGCGCTGTTCGTGCTGCTCATCGGGGCCGTCAACGTGGCGAACCTGGCGCTCGTCCGCTCGCGCGTCCGGCTGCGCGAGCTGGCCACGCGCGCCGCGCTCGGGGCCGACCGGCTGCGGCTGGCGCGGCAGCTCATCACCGAGAGCGTCGTCGTGGCCGTCGCGGGCGGCGGGCTCGGGCTCCTGGTCGGCTACGGCGCGCTCCGGGGGTTCAGCCTGCTGAACCTGCGCGACCTGCCGCGCGGCAGCGAGATCCAGATGACCGGCGCGGTCGTCGCCTTCGTCCTCGGCCTGGCCGCCCTCGTGGGCGTGCTGATCGCGCTCGTGCCGGTCGCCTCCGTGCTGCGGGCCGATCTCGCGGCGGTCTTCCACGAGGATGCGCGGACGGGGACGGCCGGACGGCGGGCCCAGGTGGTCCGGCGGACGCTCGTCATCGCGCAGGTCGGGCTGGCATTCGTCCTGCTGTTCGGCGCCGGGCTGCTGCTCGCGAGCTTCCAGAAGGTGCTCGCGGTCGATCCCGGCTTCGATCCGCAGCACGTGCTCACCGCGTCGGTCCGGATGCCCGACGCACGGTACCCGAACGGCACCGCACTCGCGCAGTTCTCCAAGCGCGCGCTCGACGCCATCCGCACGCTGCCAGGCGTCGTCTCGGCGGGGGCCACGACCAACGTGCCGCTCGGCGGCAACTACAGCAGCAGCGTCATCCTGGCCGAAGGGCACCAGACGCAGCCGGGCGAGTCGATCGTGTCGCCGTACTATGCGTCCGTGTCGCCGGGCTACTTCCAGTCGATGGGGATCGCCCTGCTCAAGGGGCGTCTCTTCGACGACCATGACACGGCCGACGCGCCGAAAGTCGCCATCGTCGACGAAGAGCTGGCGCGGCACTTCTGGGGCGACCGGGATCCGATCGGGCTCCGCCTCTACAAGCCGAGCAGCATGCAGGACCCGATGGCCATCACGCCGAAGACGAAGTTCTACACCGTCGTCGGGGTGGTCCGCCACGTCGCCGTGCGGGGCGTCGCGCGCGGGGACAAGACGGTCGGTGCGTACTACTACCCGCTCGATCAGGATCCGGCCCACCGCATCACGTTCACGATCCGCACGGCGGGCGATCCGTCGAGCCTCATCGGCGGCCTGCGCGCGAAGATCGCCGCCCTCGACTCCGAGCTGCCGGTGTACGACGTCGAGACGATGACGCAGCGGACGGACAAGGCACTCGTCACCCGCCGCTCGCCGCTGGTGCTGTCCATCGGGTTCGGCGCCGTCGCGCTCTTCCTCGCGGCCATCGGCATCTACGGCGTCCTCGCCTATCTCGTGACGCAGCGGCGGAAGGAGATCGGCATCCGGATCGCGCTCGGCAGCACGAGCGGCCAGATCTTCCAGTTGATCCTCCGCGAGGGCGTCGTCGTGCTCGCCGTCGGCTTCGTCGCCGGACTGCTGGGGGCGCTCGCCGTCAGTCGCGGGTTGACCAGCCAGCTGTACCAAGTGCAGCCGGCCAACCCGGTGGTCCTCGCCGGCGTCACCGCAGTGCTCGCGGCCGTGGCCCTGGTCGCCTGCCTCGTCCCCGCCGGCCGCGCCACCCGCGTGGATCCCGTCGTGGCCCTGCGGCAGGAATAGGCGCGGACCTTGCCGCCGGGGGCCCGGCCCGGTAGGCTAGGCCGACCCATGCGCTACATCCTGGCGCCCGTCGGTTCCGCCGGCGACGTGCATCCCTTCGTGGCCATCGGCCGCCGCCTGCGCGCGCGCGGCCACGACGTCGCCGTGGTCACCGCCGAACCATTCGGTCCCCTGGTCGAACGGGCGGGGCTGACCTTCCTCCCCAGCGCCTCGGCCGGCGAGTACGACCTGGCGACGACCAACCCCGAGCTCTGGCACCCGCGGCGCGGCGTCCGCCTGGTCTTCGATCTGGCGACGCGGACGATGCGCCGGATGTACGAGGCGATCGCGTCGCTGCACGAGCCGGGGCGCACGGTGCTCGTCGGCAGCACGCTGGCCTTCGCCGCGCGCGTCTTCGAGGAGGTCCACCGGCTGCCGGCCGCCACGATCGACCTGGCGCCCAACGCCCTGCGATCGGCCTTCCAGCAGCCGGTGCTCGAGCCCGGACGCGACATGACGCGATGGCCACGGCCGCTCAAGCGGCTGTTCTGGTGGACGGTCGACCGCCGGGTCCTCGATCCCCTCCTGGGTCCCCCGCTGAACGCCTGGCGGGCTGAATTCGGCCTGCCGCCGGTGCAGCGGATCTTCCGCGACTGGGTCCACTCGCCGCAGCGGATCGTCGGCCTCTACCCCGACTGGTTCGCGCCGCCGCAGCCCGACTGGCCGCCGCAGCTCCGCCTGGCCGGCTTCCCGCTGGCGGGCGACGGGGACGCGACCTGGCCGGCGGCGGACCTCGACGCCTTCCTCGCGCAGGGCCGCGCGCCCCTGGCATTCACGGCCGGCTCGGCGAACCGTCTCGCCCACGAATTCTTCAGCGCCGCCGTCGAAGCCGCCCGCCTGCTCGGCCGCCGGGCGCTGCTGCTCACGCGGTTTGCCGAACAACTGCCCGCGCAGCTCCCGGCGGAGGTGCGTCACGTCGCCTGGGCGCCGTTCTCGACGCTGCTGCCGCGCTGTGCGGCGGTGGTGCACCACGGGGGCATCGGCACCTGCGCCCAGGGCCTGGCTGCCGGCGTGCCGCAGCTCGTGGTGCCGATGGCCTACGATCAGCCCGACAACGCTGCGCGGCTGGTGCGGCTCGGCGTCGGCGCGATGCTCGCCCCGCGCCAGTTCACCGGTGCACACGCCGCCGGTGCCCTCGGCGCGCTGCTCGACAGCCACGACACGGCCGATGCCTGCGCGCGCTGGCGCGATCGGCTGCAGCACGACGACGCGGTCGAACGCGTCTGCGATCTGCTCCGCGAACTGGAGCCCCCCGCGCGCTGAATAGTCCCGCCCGGCGTTCCGGACAGCACTTCGCCGGAGGCCATGTCGAGCTGAGGACATGGAAATCCGCCACGGCCGAAGTGCGATAGGCTAGAGGGTCGGGAGAGCGGCATCATGATCAAGGTTGAGAACACCACGCAGGTACTGGAAGCCCTCGGCATTCATCAGGTGAACCCCGGCGGATTCTGCGGGGAGTGGATCGGCACCGGGCCGGAGATGGGCGTCGTCACGCCGATCGACGGATCCCCGCTCGCGCGCGTGCGCCAGGTGACCGAGCAGGAATACGACCGGATCGTCGAGCGTGCCCATCAGGCGTGGCTGGCGTGGCGCGCCCTGCCGGCGCCGCGCCGCGGCGAGGTCGTCCGCCTGCTCGGCAACCGGCTCCGCGAGCTGAAGCAGCCGCTCGGTGCGCTCGTCACGCTCGAGATGGGGAAGATCCTCGTCGAGGGCGAGGGCGAAGTGCAGGAGATGATCGACATCTGCGACTTCGCCGTCGGGCTCTCCCGCCAGTTGTACGGCCTGACCATGCAGTCCGAGCGGCCGGATCACCGGATGTACGAACAGTGGCATCCGCTCGGCGTCGTCGGCGTGATCAGCGCCTTCAACTTCCCCGTCGCCGTCTGGAGCTGGAACGCCGCGATCGCGGCGGTCTGCGGCGACGCCGTGCTCTGGAAGCCGGCGAGCAAGACGCCGCTGACGGCAATCGCGGTCACGACGATCGCCGCGGAGGCCTGCCGGCAGGCGGGCGTCGATCCGGCGATCTTCTCGCTGGTCGTCGGGCCGGGACCGACCGTGGGCGAGCGGCTGATCGGCGACACGCGCATCCCGCTGGTGTCGTGCACCGGGAGCACGGAGGTCGGCCGGCACGTGTCCGAAGTCGTGGGACGACGGCTGGGCCACACCATCCTGGAGCTCGGCGGCAACAACGCCATCGTCGTGACGCCGTCGGCCAACCTCGACCTGGCGCTGCCGGCCATCCTGTTCGGCGCGGTCGGCACGGCCGGCCAGCGCTGCACGAGCACACGGCGGATCATCGTCCACGAGTCGATCCGCGAGGAGCTCGTCCGCCGGCTGCGGCGGGCGTACGCGGACGTGCCGATCGGCGATCCGCGCCAGCCGGGGACGCTGATGGGACCGCTCGTCACGAAGCGGTCGGTGGACGACATGCAGCGGGCGATTGCGGCGGTCCGCGAGCAGGGGGGCGAGATCCTCTACGGCGGCGAGACGCTCGATCTCGCGGGCGGCCACTACGTCAGGCCGTGCATCGCCGCGGTGACGAACGATCTTCCGATCGTGCAGACGGAGACCTTCGCGCCGATCCTCTACGTCATCGGCTACGGCACGAAGACGGCGTCGGCGCGCGAGGCGGTCGCCGAGGTGGAGGAGGCGATCCGGATCCACAACGACGTGCCGCAGGGGCTGTCGTCGGCGATCTTCACCGAGCACGTGCGCGAGATGGAGCGCTTCCTGTCGAACCGCGGCAGCGACTGCGGCATCGCGAACGTGAACATCGGGACGAGCGGCGCCGAGATCGGCGGCGCGTTCGGCGGCGAGAAGGAGACGGGCGGCGGGCGCGAGTCGGGCTCGGACGCCTGGAAGGCTTACATGCGCCGGCAGACGAACACGATCAACTGGAGCACGGCGCTGCCGCTGGCCCAGGGGATCAAGTTCGGCGGGTAGAGTCGCGGCCGCGTTGCCGTGATGGCGCGGCCCCTGTCGCAACGGACAATGGGCAATGCGCAACGGGTCGCGTCTTCAATACCCAGTGCTCGTTGCCCATTGCTCGTTGCTGACGTCTATTCGTACCGCAGCGCCAGCATCGGGTCGATGGTCGTCGCGCGCCGGGCGGGCAGGTAGCCGGCGGCCATCGCGACCAGCGACAGCAGCAGCGCGGCCCCGGCCATCGTGAGCGGATCGCCGGCCGACAGGCCGAACAGCTGCGACTGGACCAGGCGGCTGAGGGCCACGGCCACCGGCAGCCCGAGGGCGACGCCCAGCAGCACCAGCATCGCCACCTCGCGCAGCACCAGCCACAGCACCGCTCCCCGCTCCGCCCCGAGCGCCATCCGGATGCCGATCTCGCGCGTGCGGCGCGCCACCGAGTACGACATCACGCCGTAGAGGCCGATCGCCGCCAGCAGCGTCGCGAGAAAGCCGAAGATCAGCGACAGCGCCGCCACCATGCGCTCGGCGAAGAGCGACTCGGAGACCTGCGCCGTCATGGTCTTCATGTCGAAGACCGGCAGGTTCGGATCGATGCGCCGGACGGCGGCCCGGAGCGACGCCGCCAGGGCGAGCGGGTCTCCCGCGGCCCGCACGTAGACGGTCATCTGGCCCACGTCGTCGGCCGACGCCTGCGTGTAGGGAGTGTAGACCGTGCGATCGATCTTGTCGCGCAGCGTCACGGTCTTCGAGTCCTTCACCACCCCGACGATCTCGATGTCGAGCGTGTTGCCGCGTCCCCAGCCGATGTGCCAGCCGATCGGGCTGCGATCGCCGAAGAAGTAGCGGGCGAACGCCTCGTTCACCACCGCCACCTTCGGGGCGCCGGCCACGTCGCGGTCGGTGAAGGTGCGGCCGAGCACGAGGGGGATCCCCATCGTGGCGAAGTAGTGCGGCCCGACGTTGTCGTAATCGGGGTTCATGTCCTCGCCCTGCTTCGCCTGGTAGCCCTCGACCCGCGTCGTCCGCATCCACTGGCTGTCGGCCAGGATCGGCTGCTCGGACACCGAGACGCTGCGGACGCCCGGCAGCGCCGCCACGTCCTGCTGCAGCTGCTGATACAGGGCGATCGTCCGTTCGGTCGTGTAGCCGCTGAGCGTCGGATCGAGCGAGAAGCCGATCAGCCGGTCGGCCTCGAAGCCCGGGTTGAGCCGCTGCAGGTTGTAGAGGCTGCGGGCGAACAGCCCCGCGCCGACCAGCAGGAGCACCGAGAGGCCGACCTGCGCCACGACGAGCCCCTTGCGGAAGCGGGCGTGCCCCGTGCCGCCGGCGAGCGTGCCGGTTTCGTCCTTCAGCGTCGGCGCGAGCTGGGGGCGTGTCGACTGCAGCGCCGGGGCCAGGCCGAACAGCAGAGCCGTCGCCACCGACGCGGCCAGGGCGAAGAGCATCGTCCTGAGGTCGGGATCGGCCGACAACGACCGGGACGCTCCTTCGAAGGGGAGGACGTTCAGCAGGAGACCGCCGCTCCACCACGCAAGCAGCAGCCCGAGCGCCCCGCCGCCACAGGCCAGCAGCAGGCTCTCGATCAGGCGCTGCCGGACGATGGTGCCGCGCCCGGCGCCGAGCGCGAGGCGGACGGCGACCTCCTTCTGCCGGGCCGCTCCGCGTGCCAGCAGCAGGTTCGCCACATTGGCGCAGGCAATGAGGAGCACGAGGCCGACCATTCCCATCAGCACGAGAATCGGCGTCGAGAACTGGCGGCGCAGGCCGGACACGCCCCGGCCGCCCGGCAGCAGCGAGAGGTGCTTGCTGACGAAGTCGCGACGGAACCGATCGCTGACCGCGACCGGCATCTCCTTCAACTCCTGTTCGTTCCGCTGGCGGAACAGCACGTTGAGGCCGGCCTCGGCCCGCGTCGTCGACACCCCGGGCGTCAGCCGGCCGAGCACGATCAGCCACGCGTAGCGCTGGTCCTGCAGGCCGTCGTAGGTCGGCGTCATCGCCGCCTTCATCGTGAGGGGGACGAAGACGTCGGACGGGTTTGCGAAGTTCAGCCCGTAGAAGGCGGGCGCCGCCACGCCGACGATCGTCATCGGGTGATCGTTGAGCCGGATGGTCTGGTTCAGCACGGCCGGGTTGCCGGCGAAGCGCCGCATCCAGTAGCCGTAGCTCAGGACCACGATGGGCGAGGCGCCCGGGGCTCCTTCGTCCGACACGGAGAAGAGGCGGCCGATCGCCGGCTGTACACCCAGCACGTCGAAGTAGTTGCCCGACACCAGCGCGCCGTCGATCCGCTCGGCCGTCCCGCCGGCCGACAGCGTCAGGCTGGTCGGATAGTCGGCGAGCGCGCCGCTCAGCACCTGGTTGTGATCGCGCAGGTCGCGGTACATCGGGTACGAGAAGCGGTTGTCCCCTTCGACGCGGCCCATGAAAGGGCCCTTCCAGGCGAACTGCACCAGCCGGTCCGGCTGCTTGACGGGCAGCAGCCGCAGCAGGACCTGATCGGTCAGCGAGAAGATCGCCGTGTTCGCCCCGATGCCGAGGGCGAGTGTCAGGAGAACGACCAGGGTGAAGGCCGGCGTCCGCCGCAGCGTCCGCACGCCGTACCGGATGTCGCGCCAGAGTTGGTCCATCGGAAGTCTCTCTCCCTGACGAGCAGCAAGGAACGCTGGAAGGCGCCTCGGCCCCGCAGGCCGTTCGACGAAGATTAGACGGCCGGCGCCGCCGGGCGGTCGTGACAATCGAAGAATCGTGCCGGGGCCGCCGCCGCGCGACCGTGCGGATTCAGGCGCGAATCGTCGAGCCTTGCGCGGGCCGGTGTCCGCTTCCGGGAAAGGTGTTGCAGGACCGGACGCCTCGCGAGCGCGCGAGTGTCGTCAGGCCGGCGGCCTCTCCGTGAAACGTCGCGACCGCCACACGAAGGCGGCGAACAGGCCGGCCACGACGAGGAAGGCGAAGAAGCTGGCCTCGGGCCCGAGCGGGCCGCCGGTCAGCCACGCCGGGCCGTGAAACGTCGTGGCGAGCAGGCGGTCGTCGAGGGGCTTTCCCTGGTTGCCGCTGTTGGGGCCGCCGAAGACCACGAGCGCGGCGTAGTCGAAGGCGGCGTGGAAGCCGACCGCGAACCACAGGCTGCCGGTGCGGAAGAAGGTGTACGCGAGGAACAGGCCGATGAGCGCCACGGTGGCGAAGTCGACCCAGGTTTCCATCGGCTTGGTGAAGTAGTGCAGCGCGCCGAAGAGCGCCGAGAGGACGATGGCCGCCGGCCAGAAGCCCAGGCCGTCCCACAGCGCAACGAGCGCGTACCCCCGGAACAGGAACTCCTCGTAGAGGCCGAGCACGATCATCGTGACGGCCCAGGCGATCGCCGCCTGCGCGAGCGCGGGTCCGTGCAGGGCGAGGCCGCCGAACGACACGCCCCCGGCCGCCCAGATCAACGTCATGAGCAGGCCGACGGCCGCCCCACCCCAAGCCGCCCCCTCCACGAACCGTGGGACGAGGCGGCCGCCGGGCGGCAGACCGTAGGCGCCGAACGGGTGCTCGTCGAACGGGTTCAGGATCGCGGCGACGAGCAGGGCGACGGCCAGGCCCAGGCCGTCGGCCAGACCGAGGTCGAAGGCGCCGAACCCCGGCGGCGGCCGGTACCCGACGACCGTCACGAGCACCAGCTGGAGGAGCCCGCCCCCGCCGATGGCGAGCAGGACGAAGAAGAGGAACCGCCAGCCGCCACGCAGGCCGCGTGCTCCGACGAACAGACGCCTGATGCCGTTCACGTGGCTCCTCCGGGGCAGGCCCGGCGCCGGCGACCGTGTAGACGGGCCGGCGCTAGCGGGCGCGGTCGATCTGTTCGAGCTGCGCGAGGTGGTTCAGGTCGTGCCCGGCGAGCGTCCGCAGGGTGAGGTCGACCGTGACGTCGCCCCGCTCGGGATGGCGGCACACGCGGGCGCGGTCGGCGGGCGTCAGGCTGCGGAAGAGCGGCAGCTCGAACCCGCGCATCGCCAGGAACGCGGCGAGCGCCAGCGGGCCGGTGACCGCCGCCGGTTCGCGGCCGAGCCACTTCTCCTGGTCGAACGGCTGGAACACGTAGCCGTCCTGCGCCAGCGCCATCCGGATGCGGACCGACATCATGGCCTCGCCCTCGGCGAGGTGCATCAGGATCTGCCGGGCCGTCCACTTGCCGGGGGCGTACGACCGCTCCCAGCGGTCGGGCGTCCAGGCCGCCGTCATCTCCTCGAGCCGGGCCGGCACGTCGGCGAGGATGTCGATCGGATCGCGATCCCCGATGAAGCGATCGTAGGGATTGAGGGCCATCTGATCTCCTCACTGTCGCAACGGGCAACGGGCAATGGGCGATGGGTCACGGACGAGCGCGGCGCATTGCTCATTGCGCATTGCTCATTGCGTCACCGGCTTCGTTCCTTCTCCTCGATCCTCGCCCAGGTGTCGCGCAGGGACACCGTGCGGTTGAACACCAGCCGGCCGCCGCCCGAATCGGGATCGACGCAGAAGTACCCCAGCCGCTCGAACTGGCAGCGGTACCCGGGCGGCGCATCCGCGAGTCCGGGCTCGACCTGGCAACCGGCCAGCGTCTCGAGCGATCCGGGGTTGAGGAACGCGAGGAAGTCGTGTCCCTCCTGTCCCTCGGGATCCTCGACGGTGAACAGCCGGTCGTAGAGCCGCACCTCCGCCTCGCACGCGTGGGCCGCCGACACCCAGTGCAGCGTCGCCTTCACGCGCCGGCCGTCCGGGGCGTCGCCACCGCGCGTGGCCGGGTCGTAGGTGCAGCGCAGCTCGACGATGTTTCCGGCGCCGTCCTTCACGACCTCCTGGCAGGTGATGAAGTAGGCGCAGCGCAACCGGACCTCGCGGCCGGGGGCGAGCCGGAAGAACTTTTTCGGCGGATCCTCGCGGAAGTCGTCCTGCTCGATGTACAGGACGCGCGAGAAGGGCACCTTGCGGGTGCCGGCGGCCGGGTCCTCCGGATTGTTGATGACGTCGACCTCTTCGACCTGCCCCTCGGGATAGTTCGTCAGCACGACACGGAGCGGACGGAGCACGCCCATCACGCGCGGCGCCCGGCGGTTCAGGTCCTCGCGGACGCTGTACTCGAGCAGCGCCATGTCGATCACGTTCTCCTTCTTCGCTACGCCGACGCGCGTGCAGAAATCACGGATCGACTCGGGCGTGTACCCCCGCCGGCGCAGGCCGCTGATGGTCGGCATGCGCGGGTCGTCCCAGCCGGCGACGTGCCGCTGCTGGACGAGCTGCAGCAGCTTCCGCTTGCTCATGATCGTGTAGTTCAGGTTGAGCCGCGCGAACTCGATCTGCTGCGGCCGATCGCCGGCGAAGAGCTCGTTCACCAGCCAGTCGTACAGCGGCCGGTGATCTTCGAACTCGAGCGTGCACAGCGAGTGCGTGATCCCCTCGATCGCGTCCGACAGCGGGTGCGCGTAGTCGTACATCGGGTAGATGCACCACGCGTCGCCGGTGCGGTGATGGTGCGCGCGCCGGATGCGGTACAGCGTCGGGTCGCGCATGTTCATGTTCGGCGACGCCATGTCGATCTTCGCCCGCAGCACGTGCTGGCCGTCGGGGAACTCGCCGGCCCGCATCCGGGCGAAGAGATCGAGGTTTTCCTCCACCGGCCGGTCGCGATACGGGCTGTTGCGCCCGGGCTCGGTGAGCGTGCCGCGGTACGCGCGGATCTCGTCGGCCGACAGGCTGTCGACGTACGCCTTGCCCGTCCGGACGAGCTCGACCGCCAGCGCGTAGAGCCGCTCGAAGTAGTCCGAGGCGTAGAACATCCGGTCGCCCCAGTCGAACCCGAGCCACCGCACGTCCTCCTCGATCGCCTCGACGTACTCGACGTCCTCCTTCACCGGATTGGTGTCGTCGAACCGGAGGTTGCACAGCCCCCCGGTCTCGGCGGCGACGCCGAAGTTCAGGCAGATCGACTTCGCGTGGCCGATGTGCAGGTACCCGTTCGGCTCGGGCGGGAAGCGGGTGTGCACGCGTCCGCCGTACCGGCCGTTCGCCCGGTCCTCGGCAATGCGGGTGCGGATGAAATCGAGGCCCGGCGATGACGGCTCGCCGGCGGGGCCGGCCGGGCTGCCAGCGCCCGGCTCCTGGTCGGTCCGATTCATGATGCGTCCGTGCTGCTCCAGCCCTCACGATACCGGCGCGGCCGCGATCCCGTCAATGCGCGCCGCGGCCGGC
The DNA here is from genome assembly GCA_028876655.1 of Acidobacteriota bacterium. Lineage (GTDB taxonomy): Bacteria > Acidobacteriota > Vicinamibacteria > Vicinamibacterales > CAVVIG01 > JAGWRA01. The sequence continues at coordinate 23,667 of JAGWRA010000053.1, forward strand.
GGGCGGCCCTTGCAGCCGGCAAACCCGTACGGGTATGGTCAGAGGACGATGCCCCATCACCCGGCTGCCCCCGCAGGCGATCCGATCCAGCTGTTCCGCGAGACGTTCGACGCCGCCCGGAAGGTCTCCCAGCACGACCCGACCGCCATGGTGTTGTCGACGGTCGGCGCCGACGGGCGTCCGTCCAGCCGCTACGTGCTGCTGAAGGACGTCGACGAGCGCGGCTTCGTCTTCTATACGAACCTCGGCAGCCGCAAGGCCGCGGACCTGGCGGCGCACCCGGTCGCGGCCCTGTGCTTCCTCTGGCCGCCCATCGGCCAGCAGGTCCGCATCGAGGGGACGGTGGAGCCGGTCACGGACGCCGAGGCCGACGCCTACTTCGCCTCGCGCCCGCGGTCGCACCAGCTCGGCGCCTGGGCGTCGCGACAGAGTGCCACGCTCGGATCGCGCGATCAGCTCGAAGCGAGGTACCGGCAGTACGAGCAGCAGTTCGAGGGCGGACCCGTCCCCCGGCCCGACTTCTGGTCGGGCTATCGCGTCATCCCCGACCGGATCGAGTTCTGGACCATGCAGCCGGACCGGCTGCACGACCGGATCGCCTACCGGCGCGAGGGGGGCCGCTGGACGAGCGAGCGGCTGTATCCCTGAATCAGTTGTAGTTCTTGAAGCGCGGCCAGAGCTGCTGCAGCGTCATGCGCGGGTCGCGGCAGACGAAGATCGGCTGGTGCTCCTCGTACGGCATGCAGTCGCCGCACTCGACCTGCCCCGCCTGCACCACCGATCCGAAGACCTGCTCCAGCCGCGGTTTCGCGGCCATCGGCACCAGGAAGACGACGATCCGGCCCGTGTAGCCGCGCGGGCCCCAGACCCAGTAGTTGTTGTGGCTGCTGATGGCCGGGGGCAAGCCGAGCGCCGGACCGAACAGATCGATGGCGCCCGCCTCCCCGTAGTTGCCGGCGAAGATCGCGGCCTCCATCCGATCGGCCGGCGACAGCTGATCGTAGACGCGCGCCACGTCTGACACCATCTGCGGCCAGCCCTGCATGTCGGCGTAGAACTGCGGCAGCGCACCGACCGCCTTCTTCTCCTCGGTCGACGGCTTCTGCCCGAGCGCGCGCGCGTAGGCGACGTAGGACGGCACGGGCAGGATCGGCATGGCGAGCGGCGCCGTGATCGCGCCGCCGGCGAGAAGCACGGTCAGTGCGGCAGGCCGCAGCCAGCCCCACCCGGTCCGCCGGATCGCCCGTTCGATCGCCAGCGCGCCTGCCGCGAACAGCATGGTGTACGCCGGCGCGAGATAGCCCGCGCGGCTCTTGCCGTTGACGATCAGGATCAGCAGCACGGCGAGATAGAGGATGCCGAGCGGCCGGAGCGGATGGGGATCGCCCGGGCGGCGGGCGCTCCGGCCGACGAGCAGGACCGCCAGGCCCGCGATCCAGATCGGCGCCGTCAGCGGGTGCATGTTCAGGATCTGATCGACAACGAACGCCACGGGCGAGACCCCCGCCATCTTCTGCGCGGTGGCGTTGTGCATGAACTCGAGCGTGGCCCAGTGATTCGGGATCTGCCACAGCACGTACGGCAGGAACAAGAGGCCCGCGATCAGCCCGGCCACCCACGGCCCGGGAGTCCGCAGCCAGCGGCGCTGGCGGGTGAACAGCAGGCCGCAGGCCAGACCGAAGCCGAGCCAGAGCACGCTGATCTTGTTCAGGAGCCCCAGTCCCAGCACCAGCCCCAGCCACGGCCACAGCCGGGCCTCGTCGTCCGCGAAGATCCGGATCAGCAGGTACGCCGCGAGCGTCCAGAACAGGATGTCGAACGCGTTCATCGTGTAGACGCTGGTGATGCCCAGGTAGTCCGGCGCCACCAGGGCGGCGAGCATGGCGAGCAGCTGCGCGAAGGTCCCGCCGCCGAGCCTGCGCGCCATCAGGCCCGTGAGCCAGACGATCGCGGCGTCGGTGAGGGCCGGCAGGAGGCGGATGGCGAGGAGCGACGTCCCCAGCGTGTGGGTGACGATCCACAGCAGCCCGATCGACAGCGGCGGCTGGTCCACGTAGCCCCACGCCAGGTGTCGCGTGCAGGCGAGGTAGTACAGCTCGTCGCGGAAGTAGCCGTAGCCGTGCACGAACGCCAGGTGCAGGACCAGGGCGGCGAACGGCAGGACGACGAGCGCCACGGCAGACGCCGGGGACACCGGCCGCGGTTGGGGACGATCCGCCGGAGCGTCGGACATGTGCGCTACTCTTCTCTCAGGGCGACGACGGGATCGATCCGCGCGGCGCGGCGCGCGGGCAGGACGCTGGCCACGAGCGCAACGGCCGTCAGGAACGCCGTCGTGCCGGCGAAGCTGATCGGATCGATCGCCTGGACGTTGAACAGGACCGATCGGATCACCTGCGCCGCCCCCGCCGCTCCGGCCAGGCCCAGCGCGGCGCCGATCGCCGCGAGGCGGAGCCCCTGCCCCACGACCAGGCCCAGCACGTCGCGCGCCCCGGCGCCGAGCGCCACGCGGACGCCGATCTCGTGGATCCGCTGGGACACGCTGAACGACAGCACACCGTACACCCCGACGGCCGCGAGCACCAGGGCAATCACGCCGAAGATGCCGAACATCCAGCCGAACAGGCGGTCGGCCCAGTGCGCCTGGTCGGCCAGCGCGTCGGCCGACTCCGCCTCGAAGATCGGCAGCGTCGGATCCGACTGCCGGATCTGCTGCCGGACGGCGCCGGTGACCGTCGCCGGCGAGCCGCCCGCCACGCGGATGGTGACACCGGTGTTGGGGGTCTCCATGTACGGATAGGGAAGGAACGCCGCCGAAATCGGATCCTGGCGCTGCACGCCGAACAGATAGAAGTCGGGGACGACGCCGATCACCTGGATCCACTGGCCGCTCGTATCGCCAGCCAGCCGGAAGCGGCTGCCCACTGCGTCGGCGCCGGCCGGCACGCGGCCGTGTGCCGGCCACAGCCGCTTCGCCAGCGTCTCGTTGACGATCGCCACGCCAGACCGGGTCGTCCCCTCCCGGTCGGTGAAGTCACGACCGCGCAGCAGCCGCACGCCGATCGTCTTCAGGAAGTGCGGCGTGACGCCGGTGTAGTAGATGCGCGGGGCCTCGCCGGCCCGCACGGCCCGCCCTTCCACCACGGCCCCGTCGAAATCGCCACCGCCGCCGATCGGCACGAGATTGGACGCCATCGCCGATACGACCCCGGGCAGCGCCTCCACCCGCCGGACGATGTCGTCGACCCGCAGGGTGCGGGCGCCGGCCGGCGTGTACCGCGGATCGGGCATGTATATCCGCAGCGTCATCAGCCGGCCGGTGTCGAACCCGGCCGGCGTCGCCTGCAGGTTCAGGAAGCTGCGGACGAAGAGCGACGCGCCGACGAGCAGCACGAGCGACAGCGCGATCTCGGCCACCACCAGGCCGCCGCGCAGGCGGTTCCGGCCGCCGCCGGCGCCGCGGCTCCCCTCCTTCAGGTCGTCGTGCGTGCGGTCGCGCGCCGCCTGCACCGCCGGCGCCAGGCCGAAGACCACGCCGGTGACGACCGCGACGCCGATCGTGTAGAGCAGCACGCGCAGATCGATGTGCCACTCCATGAAGTACGGCGGCTGCTGCTGGGGAGGAATCGACGCGTTGAACAGGTGCAGACCGAGATAGGCGAGGCCGATCCCGGCCGGCACGCTGAGCAGGCCGATCAGGATGCTCTCGGTGAGCAGCTGCCGGACGATCCGCAGGCGGCCGGCCCCGAGCGCCGCGCGCACGGCCATCTCGCGGCGACGAGCCGCAGCCCGGGCCAGCAGCAGGTTCGCCACGTTGGCGCAGGCAATGAGCAGCACCAGCGTCACCGCTCCCAGCATGGTGAAGAGCATCAGCTTCACTTGCGGCTGCAGCAGGACATCGTTCAGCGACCGCACGGTCGCGCTCCAACCCTGGCTCTGGCCGGGATGCGCCCTGGCGATGCCCGCTGCGATCTGCGTCAGTTCCTGACGGGCCTGATCGACCGTCACGCCCGGCCGCAGCCGGGCGAAGACCTGCAGGTCGCGCTCGCTGCGCGCTGAGGCATGCTCGATCGGCGCCATCGGGATCCAGAGCTGCATCCGCTCGGGGAAGGCGAACTTCGGCGGCATGACGCCGACGATCGTGCTGGGGACGTCGTTGATGAGGATCGAGCGGCCGATGACGTGCGGGTCGCCGTGATAGCGGCGCTGCCACAGGTCGTAGCCGAGCAGGACCGCGCCAGCCGCGCCCGGGCGATCCTCGTCCGCCCGGAACGGCCGCCCGAGCACCGGCTCGATGCCCAGCATCGGAAAGAGGTTCGCGGTGACCGTCGCTCCGATCAGCCGCTCGGGCTCCGTGCCGTCGACCAGCGTCAGGCTGCGCATCGTCGTGGCGCCGATCGCCGAGAAGCTGTGCGCCTGCTCCTGCCAGTCCCGGAGGTCCTGGTAGGACACCGGCCCCCGGTTGACGCCGTTCTGCTGCTGGGTCTCGTACAGACCGACCAGGCGGTCGGGGTCGTGAAAGGGAAAGGGCCGGAGGACGACGCCGTCGACGATGCTGAAGATGGTGCTGTTGACGCCGATGCCGAGCGACAGGCACAGCACCGCCACGAAGGTGACACCGGGGTTGCGCCCCAGCATCCTCAGCGCGTAGCGGACGTCCTGGAGCAGCGTTTCCATGCCCTCTCCACGCGGCGGACGGCACGGCCTCGCGGCCGGCGCCGCCGGTCAACAGAGCGTTGGACGGGAGGGGATGGCGGAAGGTTCCGGGTGCGGGAGCCCCGTCAGCGCGCGACGCGGCGGCCCGCGAGCGGGCGGACCGGATCGGCCGGCGCCGCCGGCTCGGGCGCCTCGTCGGGGAACCGGACGAACGCCCGGTCGCTGCGATGGCCCGCCAGCACGTCGGGCAGCAGCTTCTTGCTCAGGTACACCTTCGACTCGGCGTTGTCGGTTGGATGCCGCTCGTAGTGCACCACCTCGAAACGCAGGTGATCGAGCGTGCCGCGCATCTCGTAGAACCGGTTCTTCGTCTTGACGACGACCTCGTGGAATCCCTCCTCGATGGCCCAGACCTCCTGCTGCTCGGTGAGGGCGCGGAAGTGCCCTTGCCCGCGCCAGTCGCCGCGCGTGCCGCCGATCCAGGAATAGAGGACGCGCCGGTCGTCGAACTGGATGCAGCCGTCGAGACGGCCGACCAGATCGCTGAGCTTGGGGATCGTCTCGCCGCGGCGGATCTCGTGGCAGACCTTGTAAGAGACCGGCACCACCGTGCCGCCAGGATCGTCGGGCAGCGGCGCCAGCGCGAACAGGATCAGATGCGGCCGGTCGGCCAGGCGCGCCATGATCTCGGTCGCCGTCTTCTTCCGGTCGAATTCTCCGAAGTACTCCTCGATGTACTGGATTTCGAGCGCGCCCTGATCGAGCGGGTACTGGACGATGCGGTATTCGGGGGACAAGGGGTACAAGCTCCTGATTCAGTGTCTGTCACGTCCGACGTCCGGCGTCCAACGTCCGGCGTCCAGCCCCCTATCGTACCCCAACGACCGGCCCAGCCCGTAGAATGTACCTATGATCGCAGTGACCCCCGCCATCCGGATCGACGAGCGCGAGCTGCAGGTCGCGTTCGTGCGGGCGTCCGGGCCGGGCGGCCAGAACGTGAACAAAGTGGCGACGGCCGTGCAGCTGCGGTGGGATGCGGCCCGGTCGCCGGCCCTGTCCGGGCCGGTGCTGGCGCGGCTGCGGCGCCTGGCGGGCCGCCGGATGACCGGCGACGGCGTGCTGATCCTCGATGCCCGGCGCCACCGCACGCAGGAGCAGAACCGGCAGGACGCGATCGAGCGCCTCGTGCAGCTCGTGCGCCAGGCCGCCGTCCCGCCGACGCCGCGCCGGCCGTCGAAGCCGACGCGCGCGTCGAAGGAACGGCGCCTCGAGGGCAAGGCCCGCCGGTCGCGCCTGAAGACGTCGCGGCGCGGCACCGGCGAGGACTGATCTACCGCCCGGCCGCCTTCCGGCCGATCTCGACCGCCTTGAACCCCTGCTCGCCCCAGGGCATCACGAAGACGCTGAAGCCCTGCTGCATCCGCATCTCGATGTCCCCCGCGTTGGCGGGATAGCCGCACGGGACGTGGAACTCCTTGCAGGCGGCCAGCACCTTCTGAATCGCCGCTTCCCACTTCTCCTGGTCGAACGTCCGCTTGCCGCTGGCGTCGGTCGTCGTGTAGAGCTGGCGCAGGGTCCCGGC
>JAGWRA010000054.1 GCA_028876655.1 Acidobacteriota bacterium
CGCCTTCAGCACGCGCCGGAACGGCGTCCCCTGCTCGAGCTCGGCGTTGACCTGCTTGATGATCCCGAGGTCGGCGAAGGTGAAGTAGCTGTCGGCGTTGGTGACGAGCACGGGGCGGATGATGCCCCATTTCTGCAGGTAGCGGAGGTGATCCTCGCGGACGCTCGCGTAGAGCGACAGCAGGTCGCGCAGCGAGTAGTACTGCTGCTTCAGCGTGTCGGCCGACGGCAGCCCGACCAGCGTGCAGAACTCGGCCTCGCTCAGGATCCGGATGGGCGCGGCCTTCTCCTCGCGGAGCTGCTCGGCCCGCCGCAGCTTCTGGCTCTTCGGGGGGGCCTCGACCGGCGTCACAGCCACGCCGGCGTCTACCGCCTCCGCCTCGCCCGCCGCCCGGCCGACGCCAGCCGCGAATCCCTCGGCGCCCACCACGAGCAGCGTCGTCTTCGCGTTGACTTCCTCGGCGGCCGTGCCGCCCAGCCGCTCGACCAGCGCCCGCGCGTCGCGGCGCCCCAGCAGCGACAGCTTGCCCGTGAAGACGACCACCTGATCCTTCAAGGGCTCCCCGGCGGGCAGATCGAACAACGATACGGACAAACCACACTCCCTGAACGCGCCGCGCGACGCGTCCACGCCGGCCGCGCGTCGTGGATCCGGCAGGCGGTCGGCTCGTCCACACGATGCAGGAGAACCGGCGGGAAGTCAATCGGGCCGCACGGGGCTACAGGCCACAGGCTACAGGCTACTGAGCCCCGTCCGCAGCCCGAAGCCCGAAGCCCGGAGCCCGCCGTGTGGTACATTCCTCCCATGCTGCTCGCCGGCGACATCGGCGGAACCAAGACGCTCCTCGGACTCTTCCAGCCCGGCGGCGACCGTCCCGAGCCGGTCGTCGTGCGCCGCTACACCACGCTCGACTTCGACAGCCTCGATGCGATGATTGCCGGCTTCCTGAAGGAGGCCGGCCACCGGCAGCTCGACGCCGCCTGCTTCGGCGTGGCCGGGCCGGTCGTCGGCGGGACGGCGCGGCTCACCAACGTCCCCTGGCGGATCAGCGCGGACGAGACGCAGGAGCGGTTCGGCATCGCACAGGTCCGCCTGCTGAACGACCTGCAGGCCATGGGCTACTCGGTGGCGGTGCTGCGCGACGAGGAGCTGGCCGTGCTGCAGGAAGGCGACGCCTCGCCGGACGGGAACGGCGCCATCATCGCGGCCGGCACCGGCCTCGGCGAAGCCCTGCTGCACAACATCGACGGCCGGTTCGTCCCGGCCTCGTCAGAGGGCGGTCACGCCGACTACGCCCCCCGCACCGATCGGGAGATTGCGCTGCTGCGCGAGCTCGTCCGGCTGCACGGCCGCGCGCAGAACGAGATGGTGCTGTCCGGCCCCGGTATCGTGAACATCCACCGCTTCCTGCATCCGCACGGCTGCCCGGTGGTGCAGTCGACGGAACTGGACGAGGCGGATGCGCCGGCCGAGATCACGACCGCCGCGCTGGAGCGCCGCTGCCCGCAGTGCGTCGAGACGCTGGACCTGTTCGTCGGCGCCTACGGCGCGGAAGCCGGCAACCTCGCGCTCCGATCGCTGGCGACCGCCGGCGTGTACGTCGGCGGCGGCATCGCACCGAAGATCCTGCCGGCCCTGAAGGCCGGCGGCTTCGTGGACGCCTTCAGGGACAAGGACCCGATGCGCGACCTGCTGGCCGCCGTCCCCGTGAAGATCATCCTCAACCCGCGCGCCGGCCTCCTCGGAGCCGCGACGCATGCGGCCGACATCGCGAACGCGTGAAGCCAGCCTACCCGCCCGCCCGCCCTCTCGACCTCGTCGACGACTACCACGGCACGCCGGTCCCCGATCCCTATCGCTGGCTGGAGGAGGCGGAGGCGCCGGAGACCGTCGCCTGGGTCGCGGCCGAGAACGAGCTCACCCGCTCGCGGCTCGACGGGCCCGCGCGCGAGGCGCTGATTCCGCGCCTGACGGCCCTGCACCGGTACGCCCGCACCTCGGCGCCAGTCAGGCGTGGCTCCCGCTGGTTCTACACCCGCAACGACGGACAGCAGAACCAGGCGGTACTGCTGGTGCGCGAGGTCCACTCGACGGCGCCGGCCCGCGCGCTCGTCGATCCGAACGTCATCTCGGCGGACGGCACGACCGCCCTCACCGCCTTCGAGCCGGACGATGACGGGCGGCGCGTGGTGTACGGCTTGTCGCGCAACGGCAGCGACCGGCAGGAGTTGTTCGTCCACGACGTCGATCGCGGCGTCGATCTCGACGATCGCCTGCTCTGGGCGAAGTTCGTCAGTCTCGCCTGGTTGAAGGACGGCTCGGGCTTCTTCTACACCCGCTTCCCTGAGCCGGGCACGGTGCCTGAGGAGCAGGAGAACTACTTCTGCCGCCTCTGCTTCCACCGGCTCGGCGATCCGCAGAGCGCCGACCGGGTCGTCCACGAGCGGCCGGACGATCCGATGATCGTCTTCGAGATTGACCTCACCGACGATGGCCGGCACCTCGTCGTCGTGGCGCGCCACGGCGCCAGTGACAAGAGCGAGGTCTGGATCCGCGATCTGCACGATCCGCAGGACCGGCTCGTCCCGATCTTCACCGGCTTCGAGGCCGCGTGGCACTTCGTCGGCAGCCACGACGACCGCTTCTTCTTCATCACCGATGCGGGGGCGCCGCTCGGCCGGCTGGTGTCGGTGCGCCCCACCGGACCGGACTTCTCGTCAGTCGAGCAGGTCGAGGTCGTCGGTGAGAGCGCCGATCGTCTGTCGGCCGGCAGCGTCGCCGGCGGCCAGCTGGTGACCGTGTCCATGCACGACGCCGCGGACCGGATGGAGGTCCGGTCGCTGGACGGCACGTTTGAACGGACGATCCCGCTGCCCGAGCCTGGCTCGATCCTCGAGTTCAGCGGACGGGCGGAGGACCTGGATGCGTTCGTCCAGTTCACCTCCTTCACTCGACCTCCGAGTGTCTTCCGGGTCGGCGTCTCCAGCGGCGCGGTCGAGGAATGGGATCCGCTGACGCTGGCGATCGACCCCGTGGCCTACGAGACGCAGCAGGTCTGGCTGACGTCGAAGGACGGCACGCGCGTGCCGATGTTCCTCGTGCATCGCCTCGGCGTGACAGCGGATGGCGCCCGTCCCGTGCTGCTTGGCGGCTACGGTGGCTTCAACATCAGCCTCACACCGGAGTTCGATCCGGGCGCGTTCGTCTGGCTCGACCGGGGCGGCGTGATGGCGGTGGTGAACCTGCGGGGCGGCGGGGAGTTCGGCGAGGCATGGCACGAGGCGGGAATGCTGGCGCGCAAGCAGAACGTCTTCGACGACTTCATCGCCGCCGCCGAATGGCTCGTCTCGAGCGGCTGGAGCAGGCCGGACCGGATCGCGATTGAAGGCGGCAGCAACGGCGGACTGCTGGTCGGCGCCGTCATGACCCAGCGGCCCGAGCTCTTCGGCGCGGTCGTCTGCCGCGTGCCGGTCGCCGACATGCTGCGCTACCACCTGTGGACCGTCGGCCGGTTCTGGATCGCCGAGTACGGCTGCGCCGACGACCCGGAACAGTTCCGGTGGCTGTACGCCTACTCGCCGTATCACAACGTCCGCGCGGGGACCGCTTATCCGCCCACGCTCGTCATGACCGCCGACACCGACGACCGCGTCGCGCCGGGCATGGCCAAGAAGTTCGCCGCCCGCCTGCAGGCCGCGACCTCGTCAGACGCCCCCGTCCTGATCCGCGTCGAAACGCGCGCCGGCCACGGCGCCGGCAAGTCGATCGCCCGGAAGATCGAGGAGGAGGCGGATATCTACGCGTTCCTGTTCAGGTACCTTCGCGGAGGATGGGATTAGGCGAGCGCCGCAAGCCGCTTGCTGAGCGCGGCCTTGGCGACGACCCCGACGATGCGATCGACTTCCTGCCCGTTCTTGAAGACGAGCAGCGTCGGGATGCTGAAGACGTTGAAGCGGGCGGCCGTGCGCGGGTTCTCGTCCACGTTCAGCTTCGCGACGCGCACGCGGCCGGCGAACTCCGACGCCAGCTCGTCGACAATCGGCGCGATCATCCGGCAGGGGCCGCACCAGGCGGCCCACAGGTCCACGAGCACCGGCAGCGGCGATTGCTCCACGTCGCGCGCGAAGGTGGCGTCGCTGACGACCAGCGGCCCGGCGGCCTGACCGGCCCCGGCAGGGGCCTCCAGCGGTGCCTTGCACTTGCCGCAGACGATCTTGTGCTCGGCCGCATCGGCCGGCAGCCGGTTCTGGGTCCCGCAGTGCGGGCAGCGGATGATCATGGCTCACACCCTGGCTGCGTCGGTCTCCCTGAGCAGGTGCTCCAGCCACTGCGCGGAGAGCTTCTCTTCCACCGTGTTCTGGCGGAGGCGTGCCGCGAGGTTCGGGAAGTCGACCTGGTCCATCAGCTGATCCTGGTTGAAGCACGAGAAGACGAAGAACTCCTTTCCCGTCTCCGGATCGATGTGCTTCTGCAGGCACTGCGCGCAGATCTCCTTCATCATGCACTGCATCGGCGAGTTGATGCTCGCGATGCTCACGTGCCCCTTCTTCAGGTGCGGCGCCAGCACGCCGTGGCGCGCCGCCTTCACCGCGGCCATCATCCGGTCCGACCCGATCGCGATGATCCGGTCCACCGTCGGCAGCGGCACCAGCGCCTCGCCGAGCTCGCCGGCGTGGTAGGCCAGCATCGCCTGGACGATGTTGCCGCGGAAGTGGTGATCCTGGGGCCTGGCCGGCGCGATCGACGCCCCCATGTCCGTGCTCCAGATCACCTGGTCGGTCGACGCCTCGATCTCCTCGCGCTTGAACAGGTCCTCGCCCTTCTTGTAGCCGGCGAAGTAGATCACCTTATTGCCCCGCTCGCGCAGCGCCTTCGCGATCGAGAAGAGGACCGCGTTGCCGAGGCCGCCGCCGAGCAGCAGGACGTTCTGGTGCTCGGGGATCTCCGTCGGCGTCCCGGTCGGCCCCATCACGACAACGGGCTCGCCCTGGCGCAGGTACGCGCACAGGCGGCTCGACACGCCCAGCTCGAGGGCGATGAGCGACAGCAGCCCCCGCTCGCGATCGACCCAGGCGCCGGTGAGGGCAATCCCCTCCATCAGGAGCGGCGTGGTCGCGGAGGCGTCGCGCAGCGCGCCGCTCTCGAAGTTCTGCAGCCGGTAGAACTGGCCCGGGTGGAAGTGGCGCGCCGCCGCCGGCGCGTGCACCACGACTTCGACGATCGTCTCGGTGAGCCGCTCCACCCGGACGACCTTCGCCAGCAGCTCTTCGTCCAACTGCTTGACGAGCCGCTGCCACGCCCGGTCGCGCTCGACCTGGTCCGCCGGCTCGAGCGCCGCCAGCTCGTGCGCGAACAGCTTCACGACGTGGCGGTAGCCGTGCTTGGCCGAGGCCATCGCCTTCACGACGTTGCCGTTGTAGCGCGGGTGGTTGTCGCCGTAGTACGTGATGAACCGGCCGGCCCGCGTATAGGAGGTGAAGAAGCCGCCCGGATCGGGCTTCAGCGCGAAGCCGCCCGTGCCGTCATCCACGGCGTCGAACTGCTTGAAGAATTTCTGCCGGCTGTCGAGGTTGAACGTCCCCTCGTATTCCTTCTCGTAGGTGACGTTCGGTGAGGTACCGGCGGCCACCAGCACCGTCCGCGCCGGCAGCTCGACCGTCTCGTCGGTGTCGATCCACTTGCCATCGACCAGCGCCTGGCGCCGGAAGATCACGCTCGCCACGTGGCCGTCGCGGTCGGGGACGGCCTCGATCGGGTTCAGGTTCTCCGTGAAGGCGATCCCTTCCTCGAGGGCCTTGACGATCTCCTCGTGGTTCAGCCGGTAGGCGGGAGAATCGACCATCCGCTTGCGGTAGACCATCGAGACGCCGCCCCACTCGCGCACGAGCTTCACGAAGTCGGGGGCCTCGCCCGCCCGCGCGGCGCGCGCCCGCTCGGCGCGCACGGCCCGGCCGTGCGACAGGAACTCGTCGAGCTCCCACTGCTCTTCGGCGTCGTAGGTGGCGCGCACCCGCTCCTCGCCGACCTCGGCCGCGAGCGCCTCGTAGCGGTCCAGCACCTTCTCGACCTGCACGGGGTAGTAGGCCATCAGCTCGGTCGCCGTGTCGGTGGCCGTGAGCCCGCCGCCGATGACGACCGCCGGCAGCCGCACCTGCAGGTTCGGCAGCGCCTGCCGCTTGAAGGCGCCGGTCA
>JAGWRA010000055.1 GCA_028876655.1 Acidobacteriota bacterium
AGTTGCCCCACACGGACCCCGAGCAGAGAGACACGAGCGCCTGCGGCCACGCCGAGCCGAGGACAGGTGAATCCGAGGCGAGGCGTCAGCGAAAGCTCGCGGCGGGGGTGGGGCCCCGCCGCCACTGAAGAATGCCGGACATGTTCGACAAACTGAGTTCGGTCGAATCGCACTACGACGAGCTCCTGCAGCTGCTCGCCACGCCCGAGATCCAGGCCGACGCGGCCGAGTACCGCAAGCAGGCGAAGGCGCTCGCGGAGATCGAGCCGCTCGTCGAGAAGTTCCGCGAGTACAAGAGCGTCGTCCGGGAGGTCGCGCAGACCGAGGAACTCGTGCAGCAGTCGGCCGACCCGGACATGCGCGAGCTGGCGCAGGAAGAGCTCCGGTCGCTGGTGGCGCGGCGGGACGATCTGCTGACTGCGGTCAAGCTGCTGCTGGTGCCGAAGGATCCGAACGACGAGAAGAACGTCGTGCTGGAGATCCGCGCCGGCACCGGCGGCGACGAGGCGGCGCTCTTCGCGGCCGAGCTGTTCCGGATGTACTCGAAGTTCGCCGAGCGGCAGGGCTGGCGGCTGGAGGTGCTGTCGTCGAACGAGACCGGCGTCGGCGGCGTCAAGGAGGTCATCGCGACGATCGAGGGCCACAAGGTGTACAGCCGCCTGAAGTACGAGAGCGGCGTCCACCGCGTGCAGCGGGTCCCCGCGAACGAGGCCAGCGGGCGGATCCACACCTCGACGGCGACCGTCGCGGTGCTGCCGGAAGCCGAGGAAGTCGACGTCCAGGTCAACGAGAAGGACCTGCGCATCGACACCTTCTGCTCGAGCGGCCCGGGCGGGCAGAGCGTGAACACGACCTACTCGGCCGTCCGCATCACGCACATCCCGACCGGCATCGTCGTCTCGCAGCAGGACGAGAAGTCGCAGATCAAGAACCGCGCGAAGGCGATGAAGGTGCTCCGGTCGCGCCTCTACGAGATGGAGCTGCGCAAGCAGCAGGAGGCGATCGCGAAGGACCGCCGCAGCCAGGTGGGGACGGGCGAGCGATCCGAGAAGATCCGGACCTACAACTTCCCGCAGAGCCGCATCACCGACCACCGCATCAACTTCACCACGCATCGCCTCGTCGACGTCCTGAACGGCGACCTCGCGGAACTGCTCGACCAGCTGCTGCTGCGCGACCAGTCCGAGAAGCTCAAGGACGCGACGGCCGTCAGCTGAGCGCGGCCGCCGGGCACGCCATGACCCTCCACGCCGCCATTCAGCACGCCCGCGACCGGCTCGCCCGGGCCGGCCTCGCCCCGTCCGACGCGGAGTTCGACGCCCGCCTGCTCGCCCGTCACGTCCTCGGCTGGGATGCCGCCCGGCTGCTGGCCTCCCAGCGCGATCCCGAGCCGCCCGGGTTCGGCGCACGGTACGACACGGCCATTGCCCGGCGCGAGCGGCGCGAGCCCGTGGCGTACATCACCGGCGTCCGCGAGTTCTGGGGACTCCCCTTCGAGGTCACGCCCGATGTGCTGATTCCCAGGCCGGAGACGGAACTGCTCGTCGAGGAGGCGCTGACGGCGCTGCGCGAATCGGGATCGTGGGGGACCTCCGAGCAGCCGCTCGTGGTGGACGTCGGCACCGGCAGCGGGTGCGTGGCCGTGTCGCTGGCGCGCGAGGCGCCGGACGCCCGCGTCGTGGCGACCGACATCTCGCCGGGCGCCCTGCTGGTCGCCCGGCGCAACGCCGCACGCCTGACTCCGGATCGCCGGCCTCGCTTCGTCTGTGCGGACCTGCTCGCCGGCCTGCGCTTCCAGGCCGACCTCATCGTCTCGAATCCGCCCTACGTGTCGGTCGGCGACGCGCCGGGCCTCACGCCCGAGGTGCGCGACCGGGAGCCCCATCCGGCGCTCTTCGGGGGGACGGACGGGCTGGCGATCGTCCGCGCGCTCCTCGCCCAGGCGCCGTCGCACCTCCGGGCCGGCGGCCGCCTGATCTTCGAGTTCGGCTGCGGCCAGGACGACGCGGTCGAGGAGTTGATCTCGGCCGACGGCCGCTACACAATCATCGGCATCCGGCGCGACCTGCAGGGCATTCCACGCGTGGCCGTCACACGGGTCGACGGCCGCTGAGCCTCACGCGCCGCACCGGGCAGGATCCCATGAGCGACACGACCGACTGCCTGTTCTGCAAGATCATCCGGCGCGAGATCCCGGCGACGATCATCCACGAGGACGAGCGGGTGCTGGCCTTCGCCGACATCAACCCGCAGGCCCCCGTCCACGTCCTCGTCGTGCCGAAGCGCCACATCGCCTCGCTGAACGATCTGGCGGCCGGCGACGACGGGCTGGTGGGAGAACTGGTGCGGCGGGCCGCCGCGATCGCCGCCGCCCGCGGCATCGCCGCCGGCGGCTATCGCACGGTGTTCAACTGCAACCGGGACGCAGGCCAGACCGTCTTCCACGTCCACCTGCACCTGCTCGGCGGACGCCGCATGACCTGGCCGCCGGGGTAGGGGATGGCATTCGTCAATCCTCCCTCTGCGCCAGCAGGTACGCCCCCCGCCGGTTCGCGCGATCCAGGAAGAAATCGACGGCGCGGTAACCCCGGCCGAGGTAGTGTTCGAAAATCTCGCGCGTGGCCAGGCGCCAGGCGCTGGCCAGCCCCGGATCGCCCGCCAGCATCTCCGTGAAGCCAACCGGAATCTCGACGAGCAAGCGGCGATCGGTCAGCGCCAGGTCGAACCCCTCGCAGGCCAGCCACCGTCCCGCCGTCGTCGTCCGGTTCACCGAGGGCGCGTCGGCCACGTCGGCGGCCCGCACCAGCGGTCCCGTCGACTGGAGCCGCCGCTCGACGTGCGGCCGGCGGATCCACCACTGCGCGATGAACCGGTCGGTCGGCATCCGCCCGTGCAGCGGGCTGGTCGACTCGCCGTAGATGTTCTCCACGTACTCCTCGACCACCACGCCGAGCTTGTGGAAGTTCAGGTGGGCGTTGGCGGCCTGGAGCGGATCGAAGGTCCACTCGATCAGGTCGAACCCGCGCGCCAGCGCCTGGTCGCGCTGCGCCAGCTTCAGCCGGTGCCCCGCGCCGCTGCCCCGGCAGTCCTCGACCACGCCGAGCATGTGCGACCACTGCGTCGGCTGGCCGCCCTTCATGGCGGCGAGCGAGTACACGAAGCCGACCATCCTCGGCCCCTCGAACGCGCCGATGAGGATGCCGCCCCGCTTCACGCTGACGGCCAGGATGGCGAGCGGGACGGTGTCCTCGCCGGGACTGAAGCCCCAGATCTCGCGCTCGAGACCGACGACGGTCTCGAAGTCGGTGAGCGTGGTGAGGTCGCGCAGGTGCATGGCTCGTTCTCCGGATCTCACAGCAGGGCCGGCAGGCCGTCGAGCGACGCCAGCACCGGCACCCCGAGGCGCAGCAGCACCTCGTCCTCGTCCACGGCGCGCATGGCACCCCGGCGGACCAGCACGGCGCGCAACCCGGCGGCGCACGCCCCCTCCACGTCGTGCCGCAGGCTGTCGCCGACCATCACGGCCTCCCGGGCCGGCACGTCCACCAGCCGGAGTGCCGCCTCGAAGATGCTCGGGTGCGGCTTCATGTACCCGTGATCCGGCGAGGAGATGGCCGCGTCGATCAATCCATCGAGCGCGAAGTGACGCTCGAACGCCTCGAGCGACCGCTGCCCGTTCGAGATGAGGCCGATCCGGATCCCGCCGGCGGCGAGCAGGCGCAGCGTCGGGGCGACGTCCGGATACAGCGAGAAGTGCCGGAAGGAGGTCCACTCGGCGAAGATCTCGCGCGCGCAGGCGTCGAGTGCGCCCCCCGCGCCGCCCATGCCCTCGATGATGCGCCGGGTGTAGGTGACGAAGACGTCCGGGTCGTACGTGTGCTCGTCGCGGTCGTCGAGCACGGGGGCGGCCGCCGCCACCGCCGCGTCGAACCGCGCCGGATCGACCGCAATCCCGTGCCGCGCGCAGAACGCCCGGTAGCCCCCGGCCTGGAACGCGGGCCCGGGCTCGATCAGCGTGAAGTCGACGTCGAAGAAGACGACGCGGGTCACGTCAGGCCCGGGGCTCGGACAGGGGATCCTGGTAGGGGCCGGCAATCACCACCGTCGCCCGGTCGGCGCCGAGCGACCGCCGCGCGGCCTCGTGGACCTGCTCCACCGTCACCGCCCGCAGCCGGTCGGGAAGGCGCACGTCGTAGTCCAGCCCCAGGCCGAAGTACTCGGCCATCTGCAGGAAGGTGGCGATGCCGCCCGCCGTCTCGAGCGTCCGCGGCAGCGATCCGATCAGGAACCGCGTCGAGTCGGCCACTTCCTTCGGCGTCGCCCCGGCTGCCGCCATCGCCTCGACCTCGCGGTCGATCGACGCGACCGCCCGCTCCACGTTCGCCGGGTTCACGCCCGCCCGGATCACCAGGGGCCCCGCGACCGCGTTCGGGTCGAACGCGCTGAAAACGTAGTAGGCCATCCCCTGCTTCTCGCGGATGCTCTCGCCGAGACGGCCGCCCAGCGCGTACTGCCCGAGCACGTTGTTCATCACCCAGTAGGCGTCGTACGCCGGATCGGTCCGCGCGATGGTCGTGTAGCCGTACGCGATGTCGGCCTGCGCCTTGTTCATCATCGGGACGACGACGCGGCGCCGGGTGGCGGCGGGCGCCGGAGAGACGAGCGGCACGTCGGCCCGTGCCTCGCCGCGCCAGTCGGCGAACACCCGCGCGGCCACCTCGGCCGCCCGTGCGGGCGCCACGTCGCCGACGACGGCGAGGGACGTCCGGCCCGGTGCGAACCAGGCACGATGGAACGCCGCGAGTTCGGCCGGTCCGATCCGCGCCACCGCGTCCAGCGTCCCCTTCCCGGGACGCCCGTAGGGATGGCCGTCCGGATAGAGGAGCCCCATCAGCCCTTCCATCGCCACCACGGCCGGGTTGTCCTCGTCCTGCCGGATGGCGGTGACGATCTCGCCGCGCCGCGTGTCGACCTCGCGCGCGGGGAACGCCGGCGCCATCACCATCTCGCCGACGAGCGCGAGCACGGCCTCGAAGTCCTCGGCCAGGCACGTGCACGCCATGGTCAGCAGGTGACGCGTGACGTGGATGGCGAGCGAGATGCCGCGCCGGTCGAGCGCGTCGGCGATCTCGTCGGCCGAGCGACCGGCCGTCCCGCGATCGATGACGCGGGAGAGGAAGTACGCCGTCCCGGGGACCCCGTCCGGATCGCCGACCGACCCGGCGCGCACCGCCAGGTTGATCGTGACGGCCGGCGTGATCGTCGCCTGCTTCGCCAGCACGACGAGGCCGTTGGAGAGGACCGTGCGGGACGGCGCCAGCCCGCTCGCCACCGCCCCGCTCATCGCGCGTCCCCGCCGCCCGCCAGCGGCTCGAACCAGCCGAGCGTCCGGGTCGAGGGCTGCAGGTAGCGCGCGGCGACGTCCGCCACCTCGTCGGCGGTGACCGCCGCGACGCGGGCGGGCAGCTCGTGATAGAGGTCGACGCCCGCGATGGTCTCGAAGTAGCCGATCTGGTGGGCGATGTTCGTCACGCTGTCGTTCTCGAAGACGAGCCGCGCCCGCAGCTGGCTCTTCGCCTTCGCGAGCTCGTCGGCGTCGATGCCCCGCGCCCGCACGGCGTCGAGCTCGGCCAGCGTGGCGGCCTCCACGGCGTCCAGCGAGGCGCCTTCGTTCACCGTCGCCGACACGACGTAGAGGAAGGGATGCTCGGTCGGCAGCAGCGCCGCGTTCACGGCCGAGGCGAGCCCCCGCTCGACGAGCGCCCGGTACAGCCGCGCGCTGCGCTGCGGCGGCGGCGTCCGGAAGCTCGACCAGATGTTCATCCCCTTCGCGCCGCTCAGCACGGCGTCGAGCACCAGCATCGGGAAGAAATCGGCATCGGTGACCGCCGGCGCGTGGAAGGCCGCCTTGAAGTAGGCCGTCGTCCCCTCCTTGCGGATCGTCACGCGCCGCTCGCCCAGCTGCTCCGGCTCCACGAGCCGCGGCCGCGCCGGCAGATCGCCCGGCGGGATGGCGCCGAACGCCTGGTCCGCGCGCCGCACGGCCTCCCCGGCGTCGACGTCGCCGACGATGACCAGCGTGGCGTTGTTGGGGACGTAGTAGCGGCGATAGTAGCCGTACAGGTCGTCGCGGCTCATCGACTGCAGGTCGGTCAGCCAGCCGATGGTCGGATGGCGGTAGGGATGCGCCTTGAAGGCCGTCGCCGTCACCTCCTGGTCGAGCAGCTGGTCGGGATCGTTCTCGCCGCCCTGCAGCTCCGAGATGATGATCGTCCGCTCGGCCTCGCAGTCCCCGGGATCGTACAGGCAGCTGCCCATCCGCTCGGCTTCGATGAACAGCATGCGGTCGAGCGCGTCGCGGGTGGCCGTCTCGAGGTACGTCGTCTGGTCGATCCAGGTGTAGCCGTTCCAGCTGCCGCCGAACTGCTCGATGATCCCCTTCACCTGATCGCGCGGGATGTTGGTCGTCCCGCGGAAGTTCATGTGCTCGACCCAGTGCGAGACCCCCGTCAGGCCGGGCCGTTCGTCCTTCGAGCCGACCTTGTACCAGCACCAGACCGAGGCGAGCGGCGCCGTGTGCACCTCGCGCACGATCACCTTCAGGCCGTTGCCGAGCGTGGTCATCCGGAACCCGGGAAACTGCGGCACCTCGACGCTCATAGCGGCATTATACAGGCCGGTTCCGGGCGGTCCGGCCACTTGCACTACAATAGAGCGTTGAGCACCGTCACGATCACCTGACCCGGCGCGTCCCGCGCTCTGCCGCCCGGCCGCCACCGATCCCGATACGACCGACATGCCCGACTGGAAGGATACGGTCAACCTCCCGCGCACCGATTTCCCGATGAAGGCGAACCTCCAGACGGCCGAGCCCGAGGCGCTCGCCCGCTGGGAGGCCATGGACCTCTACGGGAAGATTCAGGCGGCGCGCGCCGGAGCGCCGAAGTACGTCCTGCACGACGGCCCGCCGTACGCCAACGGGAACATCCACATCGGCACGGCCCTGAACAAGGTCCTGAAGGACCTCGTGGTGAAGTCGCACTCGATGGCGGGCTTCGACGCGCCGTACGTGCCGGGCTACGACTGCCACGGCCTGCCGATCGAACTGCAGGTGGACCGCGAACTGGGTCCCAGGAAGCGCGACCTCTCGCTCGCCGACTTCCGGCGGGCCTGCCGCGCCTACGCCGAGCGGTTCATCGGCGCGATGACCACCCAGTTCAAGCGGCTCGGCATCTTCGGCACGTGGGACGACCCGTACCTCACGATGAACTTCCGCTACCAGGCGGCGATCGCGCGCGCGCTGGGCCGGTTCGTCGAGCAGGGGCTCGTCTACAAGGGGAAGAAGCCGGTCCACTGGTGCATCCACTGCCGCACGGCGCTGGCCGAGGCCGAGGTCGAGTACGAGGATCACACGTCGCCCTCGATCTACGTCGAGTTCCCCGTCGCCGCGGGGAGCGCCGCCGAGCTCGCCGACCGCGTGCCGGCGCTCGCCGGCCGGCGTGTCTCGGTGCTGATCTGGACGACGACCCCCTGGACGATCCCGTCCAACATGGCGATCGCGTTCCATCCCGAATTCGACTACGCGGCGTACGACGTCGACGACCGGACGGTCATCGTCGCCGAGGGCCTGGCCGGGAACGTCGCCGCCGTCGCCGGCCGCACGTTCGGCGCGCCGGTGGCGCGGATGAAGGGAGCGCAGCTCGAAGGCATCCGCTTCGCGCACCCGCTCTACGGCCGCGACTCGCTCGGCGTGCTCGGGGACTACGTTACGCTCGAGGCGGGCACCGGCGCCGTCCACACGGCGCCCGGCCACGGCGCCGACGACTTCCACACGGGCGTCCGCTACGGGCTCGATATCTACGCGCCCATCGGACCCGGCGGCCATTTCTTCGACACCGTCGAGATCGTCGGCGGCATGCAGGTGTTCGACGCGAACCCGAAGATCGAAGAAGCGCTCGCCGCGCGCGGAAAGCTCTGGCACCGGGCGCCGTTCGCCCACAGCTATCCCCACTGCTGGCGCTGCCACCACCCGGTCATCTTCCTGGCGACCGCGCAGTGGTTCATCCGGATGGACGGCCCGCTCGAGAGCGGCCGCGGCCTGCGCGAGACGGCGATCGAGGCGATCGACCACGCCGTCCGCTGGATCCCGGCCTGGGGGCACGACCGGATGTACGGCATGGTCGCCAACCGGCCCGACTGGTGCATCTCGCGCCAGCGCGCCTGGGGCGTGCCGATCCCGGCCGTCGACTGCACGCAGTGCGGTGAAGCGCTGATCTCGCCCGCCCTCGTCGAGCAGGCCGCGTCGGTCTTCGACACCTGGGGCGCCGACGCCTGGTACGAGCGGCCGATCGAGGAGTTCCTGCCGGCGGGCCTCCGGTGTCCGTCGTGCGGCGGCACGACGTTCGAGCGCGAGCGCGACATCCTCGACGTCTGGTTCGACTCCGGATCGAGCCACGAGGCCGTCCTGCCGTTCCGCCCCGAGCTGACCTGGCCGGCCGACATCTACCTGGAGGGGAGCGACCAGCACCGCGGCTGGTTCCAGAGCTCGCTGCTCGTCGGGCTCGGGACGCGCGGCCGCCCGCCCTTCGACCAGGTGCTCACCCACGGCTTCATCGTGGCCGAGGACGGACGCAAGATGTCCAAGTCGCTGGGCAACTCGATCGAGCCGGGCGAGGTCATCAAGCAGGGGGGCGCCGACATCCTGCGTCTCTGGGTCGCCATGAGCGACTACGCGCAGGAGATCCGCCTCAGCAAGGAGATCCTGGCGCGGGCAACCGAGGCCTACCGGAAGATCCGCAACACGCTGCGGATCATGGTGGGGAACCTCCACGACGCCGACCCGGGCGCCGGCCTCCTCGGCGTCGACCAGCTCGAGGAGGTCGATCGCTACATCCTGGCGCGGTACGCCGAGGTGGCGCAGCGGATCAAGGACGCCTACGAGGCCTACGACTATCCGACCGTCTTCCAGGTCTTCAACGGCTTCATCACCGTCGACCTCAGCGCCTTCTACATCGACGTGTCGAAGGACCGGCTGTACACCTTCGCGCCGCGATCGCGCGAGCGGCGCTCGGCGCAGACCGCCATGTACCTCATGGCCGACGGACTCGCGCGCCTCATCGCGCCGATCCTCGTCTTCACGGCCGACGAGCTGTGGCGGTACCTGCCGGGCACGCGGGCCGAATCGGTGCACATGACCGTCTATCCGACGGCCGCGGAACTGGCGCCGCTCACCGACCCCGGGCGGCTCGCGCGCTGGGCGCGTCTGCTCGCACTGCGCGAGGACGTGGTGGCGGCCATCGAGCCGCTCCGCCAGGCGAAGACGATCGGCAGCTCGCTGCAGGCGCGCGTCGTGCTGGCCGTCGACGAGGCCGAGCGGGCGTTCCTCGCGCCCCGCCTCGCCGATCTGCCGATGCTCTTCATCGTGTCGGAAGTCGAGCTGCGGCCGGCCGGCGCAGGGCCGCGCGTCACCATCGAGCGTGCCGGCGGCGTCAAGTGCGAGCGCTGCTGGCGGTACGTGCCGCAGGTGTCCCAGGACCCCGCCTGGGCCGGCTTGTGCGACCGCTGCCAGGATGCGCTGGCCCAGCCCGTGAAGCCGTGACGCGATTCACCCTCTCGGGCCGCCGCTTCGAACTCTGGCTCGCGCTGGCGATCGTGCTCCTCGACCAGCTCACCAAGGCGCTCGTCCGCCTGAACGTGCCGCTGTACAGCAGCGTCGAGATCGTCCCGGGCCTGCTGAACCTGACCAACGTCCGGAACACCGGCGCGGCCTTCGGCATCCTCAACGCCGTCGACTTCCCGTTCAAGGCGACGCTCATCGCCTTCATCGCCACCGCGGCCCTGCTTGGCGTCGCGCTCTACGCCGCCAGCCTCGCCCCGCACCAGCGGGCCGCCCGCTTCGGCCTGGCGCTGATCCTCGGCGGCGCCGCCGGCAACCTCCTCGACCGGGTCGTCCACGGATCGGTCGTCGACTTCGTCGACGTGTACTGGCAGCAGTATCACTTCTGGGCGTTCAACGTCGCCGACTCCGCGATCACGATCGGTGTGGCCGTGCTGATCCTCGACATGCTCCGCACGGCGCCCCACGTGTCCGACGTCGTCTGACCCGCCCGATCGGCCGCGCAGGCATGATGCCGCCCGCATCCGTCCAGCTGACCGTCACCGCCGACCAGGAAGGCCAGCGGCTCGACCGCTTCCTCACCGATGCGCTGGCCGGCCTGTCCCGCTCGCGCATCCAGCAGCTCGTGCGCGAGGGCCGGGTCACCGTCGGCGGCCGGCCGGCGAAGCCCGGCGCCGCCCTGCGCGCCGGCGACACCGTGCAGGTCGACATCCCCCCGCCCGCCGAGGCCACCCCGGCTGCCGAGCCGATCCCGCTCGACATCCTCTACGAAGACGAGGATCTGGTCGTCCTGAACAAACCGGCGGGACTCGTCGTCCACCCGGCCCCCGGCCACCCGGGCGGCACGCTGGTGAACGCGCTGCTGCACCACGTCGAGGACCTGAGCGGCATCGGCGGCGAGCGCCGGCCCGGCATCGTCCACCGTCTCGACCGCGGCACGTCCGGCGTCATGGTCGTGGCCAAGAACGACCTGGCGCACGAGGGGCTCGCGCGACAGTTCCACGATCGGGAAGTCGAGAAGGAATACGTCGCCCTCGTCTGGGGCGTCGTGCAGGCCGGCCGGCGGATCGACCTGCCGATCGGGCGAGACCCGGTCCACCGGCAGAAGATGTCGGCCCGCGCGCGGCGGGCGCGGACGGCCGTCACCCGGATCGTCCGCGCGCGGTCGCTCAAGGGGCTCTCGCTCGTCCGCGTGGCCATCCATTCGGGCCGGACGCACCAGATCCGCGTGCACCTGAGCGCGATCGGCCACCCCGTGGTCGGCGACTCGCTGTACGGCGGGCTCCGGCGGAGAATCCCGGGCGACCTCCGGGCGATCGCCCGCCTCGACCGGCCGTTCCTGCACGCGGAGCGCCTGATGTTCCATCATCCGCGCGACGGCCGGGTCATGGAGTTCCGGGCCCCGCTGCCGCCCGATCTGCAGGCCGCGCTCGACGGCCTCCGCCCGGAAACCGTCGCGCCGGAGGAATGGCAGGTGTAGCCGTGCCAACCGTGTTCGAAGGCCGTGTCTTTCACGTCACCGTCGATCCCATCCAGCTGCCCGGCGGCCGGGAGCTCCGGATGGAGGCCGTCCGGCACCCCGGCTCGGTGGTGCTCGTCCCGATGCCGGATCCGGACCACGTCGTCCTGATCCGGCAGTACCGCTATGTGATCGATCGATGGATCTGGGAGCTGCCGGCGGGAACGCTGCACGCCGGAGAACCGCCCGAGGAGGCGGCGGCGCGGGAATGCGCCGAAGAGACCCGCCTGGTGCCCGGACGCCTCGAGGCGATCGGATCCTTCTTCCCGTCACCCGGCTTCTGCGACGAGCTGATGCACTTCTACCGGCTGACCGACCTCTCGCCCGCCGCACCCGGATCGGCCACGCCCGACGAGGACGAGCAGATCGAGCCGCAGCTCTTCACCCTCGACGAGGCCCGGGCGCTCCTGGCGCGGGGCGACATCGTCGACATGAAGACCGTCTGCGGGCTGGCGCTGATTGGAGTGCGACTGGGGTGATCTAGCCGTGGAGGGCGCGGCGCGCTTCCTCGACCGTGGCGACGTGGATCGCCACCGTGTCCTCGACGCGGCGTGCATAGCCGCCCGCCAGCGTCACCGCGAGCGGCACCCCGGCCGCCTTCACCGCGGCGAACACCTGCCGGTCCCGCTCGCGCAGTCCTGCCATCGTCAGCCGCAGCCCGCCCAGCTGGTCGTCCTCGTAGGGGTCGGCCCCGGCCAGGTAGAAGACCAGATCGGGCCGATGGGCGAATACCTGCGGCAGCGCCTGTCCGAGCGCCGCGAGGTAGGCCGCGTCCCCGGTGCCGTCGGGCAGCCCGACGTCGAGTGACCCGTGCGGCTTGAAGGCCGGATAGTTCTGCTGCTGGTGGATCGAGAAGGTGAACACGTCGGGATCGCCGGCGAAGATCTTCGCCGTGCCGTTGCCGTGGTGGACGTCGCCGTCGATGATGGCGACGCGGCGCACCGCACCGTCCTTCTGCAGCCGGCGGATGGCGACCGCCACGTCGTTGAACACGCAGAAACCCTCGCCGTGATCGGCGAAGGCGTGATGCAGCCCGCCACCGAGGTGCACGACCACCGGCCAGGCGGGCGCCTCGCCGGCCCGCGCGCGCCGCGCACCGCTCGCGATCTGCCCGGCCAGCAGCGTTCCGCCCACCATCAGCCGGAACCCCTCGATGATGCCCGGCGCCCAGGGGAGCTCGAGGGTCGCCTGTTCCTGCAGTGTCACTCCGCCGGTGCGGAGCTTGTCGAGGTACTCGCCCGTGTGCACGGTGGCGAGATCCTCCCAGGAGGCCGTCTCGGGCTCGATGAACTCCGCGGGCGCCACGAGGCCCCGCTCGAGGAGACGATCGCGGACCAGGCGGTACTTGACCGTCGGGAAGACGTGGGTGCCGATGTCGATGACGTAGCGAGGCGAATAGATGACCTGCACGGGTGGGTCCGCTTCCTGATGCCGCCCCGTCACCTCACTGGACGGTCTCGTGGAGCTCTGCGTCGACCTCGGCCGCCGGCCGGCGCGTCTGGGCCTTCGGCTCCAGCGCCAGGCGCAGCACGTCCTCGATCTGCGTCACGTAGTCGACCGTGATGTCCCGTCGCAGCTCGGGCGTGAGGTCCTCGTTCACGTTCTTCTCGTTCTGCCGCGGCAGGATCACGCGCCGGATGCCGATCCGGCGGGCCGCCAGCACCTTCTCCTTGATACCGCCGACCGGCAGCACGCGGCCCGAGAGGGTGATTTC
Source organism: Acidobacteriota bacterium (assembly GCA_028876655.1). Taxonomy (GTDB): domain Bacteria; phylum Acidobacteriota; class Vicinamibacteria; order Vicinamibacterales; family CAVVIG01; genus JAGWRA01. The sequence goes on from JAGWRA010000055.1 coordinate 12,850, forward strand.
GCCGGTCATGGCGATGTCGCCCCGCACCGGCCGGCCGGTGAGGGCCGAGACCAGCGCGGTGACCATCGTGACGCCGGCCGACGGGCCGTCCTTGGGAATGGCGCCGGAGGGGACGTGCAGGTGGATTTCCGCCGACTTATAGAAGTCGGGATCCACGCCGTAGTCGGCGGCGTGCTCGCGCACCCAGGACAGGCCGGCGCGCGCCGACTCCTTCATGACGTCGCCCAGGTGGCCGGTGAGCGTGAGCGCCCCGCTGCCCCGCATGCGGTTCGCCTCGACAAAGAGGACCTCGCCGCCGGCCGGCGTCCACGCCAGGCCGATGGCGACGCCCGGATGCTTCGTCCGCTCTTCGATCTCCTCGTCGAGGAACTTCGGTGCCCCCAGCATCTCGACGACGAGCTCGGGGGTGATGGTGACGGGGGTCTCGAGCCCCTCGGCCCGCCGGCGCGCGACCTTCCGGCACAGCGCGGCGACCTCGCGCTCGAGGTTGCGGACGCCGGCCTCGCGCGTGTAGCCCCGGATGACCGCCCGCAGCCCGGCGTCCGTGAAGGTGACCATGTCGGGTCCGAGCCCGTGGTTCGCGATCTGCTTGGCCACGAGGTGCTCGGTCGCGATCTTCAGCTTCTCTTCTTCGGTGTAGCCGGGCAGCTCCAGCACTTCCATCCGGTCGCGCAGCGCCGGCGGGATCGGATCGAGCACGTTGGCCGTGGTGATGAAGAGCACCTCGGACAGGTCGAACGGCACGTCCAGATAGTGATCGCGGAACGTCCCGTTCTGCTCCGGATCGAGCACCTCGAGGAGCGCCGACGAGGGATCGCCGCGGAAGTCCGATCCGAGCTTGTCGATCTCGTCGAGGATGAACACCGGGTTCTTCGACTCGGCGCGGCGCAGGCCCTGGACGACCTGGCCGGGCAGCGCGCCGATGTAGGTCCGGCGGTGACCGCGGATCTCGGCCTCGTCGCGCATGCCGCCCAGCGAGACGCGCACGAACTTCCGGTCGAGCGACGTCGCGATCGAGCGCGCCAGCGAGGTCTTGCCGACGCCCGGCGGGCCGACGAAGCAGAGGATCGGCCCCTTCACCTGGGGATTGAGCTTCCGGACCGCCAGGTACTCGAGGATCCGTTCCTTCGCCTTCTCGAGGCCGGAGTGGTCGGCGTCGAGGATCTGCCGCGTGCGGACCAGATCGATCACCTCGTCGGTCCGCTTGGCCCAGGGCAGCGCGATCAGCCAGTCGAGGTAGGTGCGCGAGACGGTGTACTCGGCGGCGGCCACCGACATCTTCGACAGCCGGTCCAGCTCGCGCAGCGCTTCCTTCGCCACCGCCTCGGGCATGCCCGCGGCCTCGATCTTCTCGCGGAGCTCGTCGATCTCCTTCGCCTGCTCGTCGCCCTCGCCCAGTTCCTTGTGGATGGCCTTCAGCTGCTCGCGCAGGAAGTACTCGCGCTGGTTGCGGCCGACCTCCGACTGCACCTGCGACTGGATCTTCGAGCCGAGCTCGAGGACCTCGAGCTCCTTGATGAGGATGCGGTTGAGCGCGTCCATCCGCGCGCGGACGTCCAGCGTCTCGAGCACCTCCTGCTTCACCGCGGTCGGGATGGTGGTGAGGCTCGAGGCGATGAAGTCGGCGAGGCGGCCCGCCTCCTCGATGTTCATCGCCAGCGTCTGCAGGTCGTCGGACAGCAGCGGCGAGAGCGAGACGACGGCCTGGAAGTTCGTCTTGATGTTGCGCTGCAGCGCGTCGATCTCGAGGCGGTCCGCCTCGAGCTCGACCTCCGGCGCCTGGCCGACCGCCGCCCGGATGAACGGATGCGTCGCCACCACGTGATCGAGGCGCAGGCGCGTCAGCCCCTGCACGATCAGCCGCAGGCTGCCGTCGGGCAGCTTGAACATCTTGTGGATGTGCGTCGCGGTGCCGACCGGATAGAGCTCGTCCTGCCCGGGCTCGTCGACCGACGGGTCGCGCTGCGCGAAGACGCCGATAAGCTTCGTCCCCGCGATCGCCTCCTCGATCAGCCGGACCGAACTCTCCCGCGCCACCGCCAGCGGCATGAAGGAATTCGGGAACAGCACGGTGTCGCGCAGCGGCAGCACCGGCAGCTCGGCCGGAATCTCCGGCGGCTGCTCCCCGAGGGCGATATCACCGGCGCGCAGGTGTTCGACCTGTTCGCTCATGGACCAAGAACTCCTGGGGCGCAGGGCCCCGTGTGCGTGTCTGGCTGACGCCGGTGGGGGGAGAGCAGGCCCCGCCACCGGCGGAGCCTGGGCTGAGGGCGCCGGACTTCAGTGGGACATGTCGAAGAACAGCGATGACGACCCGCGGCGCTGGGCCAGGAGTCGCTCGCGCTGCTGCGCGACCTCGCGGGCCTCCTCGCAGTCCTTGCACCGGACCGCAAAGGGGAGCGCGCGCAGCCGCTGCTCCGAAATCTCCTCCCCGCACTCGAAGCAGTACCCGTACGCCCCTTCCTCGAGCCGTGACAGCGCTTCGTCGATCTTGTGCAGCGTCTCGGCCTTCATCTGGATGAGGGCGAACTCGATGTCCTCCTGGATGTCCGCTTCCGAGCTCTCCCCGTCGTCGAGGACCTCGTTCAGCTTCCCCCAGTTGCCCTCGGTGCGGGCGTCACGGATTTTCTCCTGCACCTCACTCAGAATTTCACGGCGCCGATCCTCCAGCATCTGCTTCAGATCCTGGTACCGGTCCCCGTTCATCCGGCTCTTCTGACTCTTCGTGGTTTTCATGACGCCAGCCGCTCCTTCCAACCCTCCGCCCGGAGGGGAACTCTCATAGAATGCCCGCTGCGGTATGCAAATGAATTGCCAATATTAAGCCAAATTCCAATCCGACGCAATAGGTCGTATTTCGGACCGCTCCACGGGACGGGAAACAGACGGCGCATCCTCTCGAGGTCGTCGCCATCCCCGAATCTCTCTTCAGAACCAACCCTGATGGGAGCCCGTAAATCGCTCATATCAGGCAATGTATCAAGCCACAGACGGGCTGGATTCCCAGTCGGGTTCCGCGCGGTTCGTGTTGTTAGACGCCCGGATCGCGCCGGCGGTTCTATCGACAGCGGATCGTCAAATGTCATCCAGGGAGTACGACACCGGTGTGGCAGAAACGGACGCCCGTGACAGATTGACCGTACAGCAGGGGACAGCTGACCCCTTCTCCGCTGACTGTCCGGCGAGCCGACAGACAGGCCGGCCCGGTGGCCAGTGGCCCGGAGCAGCCACCGGCAGGCCGCGTTGACCGGCCTGGAGCCGTGTGACAAGCTGGCGCCATGTTGTGTCCCCTCTGTGGCAAGCGGAAGGCGCGCCGCGCCTGTCCGGCGCTCGGACGCCGGATCTGCCCCGTCTGCTGCGGCACCAAGCGCCAGGTCGAGATCCGCTGCCCGGCCGACTGCGGCTACCTCTCGCTCGCGCGCGAGCACCCGCCGGCGGCGGTCCAGCGCCAGCGCGAGCACGATCTCGCCCTGCTGGTGCCGATCGTCCACGACCTCACGCGACAGCCGTCCCAGATGTTCTTCGTGCTGCAGACGGTCATCGCCCGCTATCAGCCCGACGGGTTGTACTCGTTGACCGACGACGACGTCGCCGAGGCGGCAGCCACGCTCGCCGCAACGCTGGAGACCGAGCAGCGGGGGGTGATCTACCAGCACCGGGCGGCCACGCTCCCCGCCGAGCACCTCGCGCGGGCCCTGGAAGCCACGCTGGGCAAGGTGCGCGCGGACCCCGGACGGTCGTTCGACCGGGACGCCGCCGCGGCCCTGCGCCGCATCGAGCAGGCTGCCCGCACGACACGCACCCGCGAGCCGGGGGGCGGCCCAACGGCGTATCTGGCGCTGGCGCGCCGCTTCGCCGACCGGCTGCCCGACCCCGAGATCGGGGGCGAGCCGGTGGCCGGCCCGGCCGGGGCCGCAGGGGAGCGGCCGGGTCTCATCATCCCTTAGGCGTGCTATAATGCGGGGTTCGTGTCGTCAGGAACCAAGAATCAGGACGGATTCTCTCATGGCCAAGCGTTGCGCAATCTGCGGTAAGGGTCCCGTCGTGGGACGCATTGTCAGTCACGCCCACAACGTCAGCCCGCGCCGGTTCGAGCCCAACCTCCAGACCGTCCGTGCCATCGTCAACGGCGCGGCGAAGCGGATCCGCGTCTGCACGCGGTGCCTCCGGTCCGGCAAGGTCGTCAAGGCCGCGTAGCGATCCCCATGCGCGAGGCCGTCTCCAGTCCGCACGCGCCGCAGGCCGTCGGGCCGTATTCGCCGGCGGTCCGGATGGGATCGCTGCTGTTCCTCTCGGGGCAGATCCCGCTGGACCCGGCGACCGGCGCGATGGTCGAGGGGGATATCGCGGCGCAGACCCGCCGCGTGATGGACAACCTCGGCGCCCTTCTGACGGCGGCCGGGCTGTCGTTCGAGGCGGTGGCACGAACGACGGTCTACCTCACCGACATGGCCGACTTCCCCGCCATGAACGCGGTCTACGGCACCTACTTCACCGCGCCGGCGCCGGCCCGGGCTACCGTGCAGGTGAGCGCGCTCCCGAAGGGGGCGCAGGTGGAAATCGACCTCATCGCGGTCGACCGCCGCTGACGGCGCCGGTCACTTCGCCGCCCGCTCCACGTCAATCACGCCCGTCACGTTCCGCAGCGCCTTCACCACCTTCTGCAGGTGCTTGAGGTCGCTGATCTCGACCGTCACGTCGATGCGCCCGCGATGGTCGTCGCCCGTGCGGGCCTCGGCATTGGTGATGTTCGTGTTGACGTCGGCGATCTTCGAGCTGATGTCGGCGAGGATCCCCTTGCGGTCCTCGACCTGGATCATCAGCCGGACCGTGTAGCGGGCCGCGTCGCCCTCCTTGTCCCATTCCACGTCGATCCGCCGCTCGGGGTCGTACAGCAGGTTGACGACGTTCGGGCAGGTGGCGGCGTGAACCGACACCCCCTTGCCGCGCGTGACGTAGCCGACGATCTTCTCGCCGCGGATCGGGTTGCAGCAGCGGGCGCGGAACACCATCAGGTCGTCGATGCCGCGCACCTTGATCTTCGCCTCGCCCGTGCCGAGCACGCGGCGGACGACCGAGGCCACGCCGCCCTCGGGCGGCTTCTCCTGCAGCTGCTCGGGCGGGACGAGGCGGACCAGCACCTGCCGGGCCGACAGCTTTCCGTACCCGATGGCGGCGAACACCTCCTCGGGCTTCGTGCTGCCGTCGCCCAGGACGCGGCCGAAGCCGTCGGCCTCGATGAGCGTCTTCGGGTTCAGGTCGAACCGCCGCGCCTCCTTCTCGAACAGGCGGCGGCCGAGCTCGGTGCTGCGCGTCTTCTCCTGCGCGTGGATCACGTGGCGGATCTTGTTCCGCGCGCGCGAGGTGACGACGAAGTTCAACCAGTCGCGGCTCGGCTTGTGCGCCGCCTGGGTGACGATCTCGACGATGTCGCCGTTGCGCAGCCGGGTGCGGAGGGGCACGATCTTCCCGTTGACGCGGGCCCCCACGCACTGGTGCCCGACGTCGGTGTGGATCGCGTAGGCGAAGTCGACCGGCGTCGCGTTGCGCGGCAGCGCCTTCACCGCCCCCTTCGGCGTGAAGGTGTAGACCTCCTCGGGGTACAGGTCGACCTTGAGGTTCTGGATGAACTCCTGCGGGTCGCGGATCTCCTGCTGCCACTCGATGAGCTGCCGCATCCACTGGAAGTAGCGCTCGTCGCGCGAGTCGCCGACCCGGCCCTCCTTGTACTTCCAGTGGGCGGCAATCCCCTCCTCGGCCCGCCGATGCATCTCCTCGCTCCGGATCTGCACCTCGAAGGGGAAGCCGTGCTCGCTGATCACCGAGGTGTGCAGCGACTGGTAGCCGTTGGGCCGCGGCATCGCGATGAAGTCCTTGATCCGCCCCGGCACCGGCGGCCACGTCTGGTGGATGATCCCCAGCGCCGCGTAGCAGTCCTTCACGCTCTCGGTGATGATCCGCAGCGCCACGAAGTCGTACACCTGATCGAGATCGATCTTCTGCCGCTTCAGCTTCTCGCTGATGCTGTAGAGGCGCTTGATCCGGCCGTCGATGGCGACCACCGGCACCTGCGCCTCGGCCAGCTTCGCCGCAATCGTCCGCTTCAGCCCCTCGACCGTCCCCTCGATCGACTTGCGCTTGGCCTCCACCCGCGCCCGCAGCGCCTCGTAGACCTTCGGCTCGAGATACTTGAACGACAGCTCCTCGAGCTCGTTCTTCACCTTGCTCATCCCGAGCCGGTTCGCGATCGGCGCGTAGATGTCGAGCGTCTCCTGCGCGATCTTCACCCGCCGGTCCTCCGGCAGGTGGCCGAGCGTCCGCATGTTGTGGAGCCGGTCGGCCAGCTTCACCAGGATCACCCGGATGTCGTCGACCATCGCGAGCAGCATCTTGCGGAAGTTCTCCGCCTGCCGCTCCTCGCTCGACGAGAAGGGAATGGCGCCGATCTTCGTCACCCCTTCGACGACATGGGCCACCTCCGGCCCGAAGAGCTCCCGGATCCGGTCGATCGACGTCAGCGTGTCCTCGACCACGTCGTGCAGCAGGCCCGCCGCGATCGTCACGACGTCGAGCTTCATGTCGGCCAGCAGATCCGACACCTCGAGCGGATGGACGAGGTACGGCTCACCCGAGTGCCTGACCTGGCCCTTGTGCTCGAACGCGGAGAAAACGTAGGCCCGGCGAAGGAGCTCGAGGTCGGCCTCCGGACTGTAGGTCCGGATTTTTTCCAGCAGATCCTCGAAACGAATCATCGCGAGTGGTGTCTAACTGATTGGAAGCGGGTCCCTTATGTCATGATAGAGGGGCGCCGCAGGGGGGTCAATCGGGAACACGACTCGAGTTCTTGACTTGAGTTTTTTCGCTTCACTATACTGGCCCGTCTCGGCGGCGGTCTTTTTATTACGTCTTGCACGTCGCGGTCGGTCCGTGGTGAAAGACAGCGTTCTGGGCGGCCGCGGCCGACCGGACTTTGAAACAGCGAGCCTGCCTCGGAGTGGGCGAGTATGGGAGGCACGATGCGCATCCGGATGAGGGGAGCACTGCTCGGCATGGTGACAGTGCTGGCCCTGTCGTCGCTGGTAGCCTGCGCGAAGATCGGACAGCTGAAGGCCATGAAGTCCTTCAAGGACGCCAATGCGCTCTATCAGCAGCAGGAATACAAGCGGGCGGCAGCGTTGTACGAGGACGCGGTGGCCAACGACCCCACCATGGGGCAGGCGTGGTTCTTCCTGGCGAACAGCTACGACAACCTCTACAAGCCCAGCCGCAAGGGGGAGGCGGAGAACGATGCCTACCTCACCAAGGCGGTCGCGGGCTATCAGAAGGCTGCCGATCTGCTCCCCACGACGGACCCGACCGATGCCAAACTGAAGAATCTGGCTCTGCAGTATCTGGTCGCCTCCTACGGGCCCGACAAGCTGAACGACCCGAACAAGGCCCTGCCGGTCATCAAGCAGATGATTCAGCTCAATCCGGCCGACCCGACCAACTACTTCAAGCTCTCGCAGATCTACGAGGACGCCGGCCAGTACGACCTCGCCGAGCAGACCCTGCTCCAGGCCAAGCAGGTCAAGCCGGACGATTCGTCGGTCTACCTCCAGCTGGCCGGCTTCTACAACCGCCAGGGCGAGTTCGACAAGACCATCGAGGCCCTGCAGGAGCGGATCCAGAAGGAACCGAACAATCCCGAGGCCTACTACACGGTGGCCACCTACTACTGGGACAAGGCCTACCGTGACGCCTCGTTGAAGAACGAGCAGAAGCTCGACTACGTCAACAAGGGGATCGACGCCATCGATCAGGCCCTCAAGATCCGGCCGGACTACATGGAGGCGCTGGTCTACAAGAACCTCCTGCTCCGCCTCGAGGCCAACCTGATCAAGGACCCGAAGAAGCAGCAGGACCTCATCAAGCAGGCCGACAAGCTGCGCGATCAGGCCAACGAGCTCCGCAAGAAGAAGGCTGCGGGCGTCGGCGAATAAGCCGGCGGCTCCGCCGCAGGCCGCACGGTTCGCTCAGGGCCGCGTCCCCACCGGGACGCGGCCCTTTTTTCTTTGGTGCCCGTCCCCCCGGCAGGAGGCCCTCGTGCCGGGCGCTGCCAGCCGCCACAGCAGACGCGTCGTCCTCAGGCGGGAAGGTGTCCCCTCCCGTCCCGGCTGGAGGCCTGGACCGGCGCCCCTCCCCTGCCCGCTACCGCCCAGGCGCCTGCCCGGCCCCCCTCCACCATCTCCCTGCGCCTCGACGTGAGCCCGGTCGGAAGGGAATGGGAGGCATTGGCGCCCCGCAGACGGCCCCTCTGGCGGCCCCGTAGCGCAGCAGAGGCACGTTCGCCGGCTGGTGGGTCCCGATGTGAACCCTGGTCAGGTCGCTCCGAGGCGGCCGCTGGGGGCACAGGATGGCAGGGAGCCCGGACGGAAGGCTATGGCTCTCGAAGGAGGACTGGGACGCCGCTCCGGGGCTCAGCCGGCTCCCTCAATGCGCGCTGACGCCACCTGCAACAGCTTCAGGCCTTTAGCTGAGCCGGTGCGGCCTGGTGGACAGGCGTGCGCGGGAGGCGAAAAAAAGGGCGGCGACCCGTGAATCACGGATCGCCGCCCTGAGGAATGGACCGGGTCGGAACCGGCTAGCTGCCGCTCTGGACGCCGGCGGCCTGGCGCATGCCGGTCGTGACGATACCGACCTTCTCGACACCGGCGCCCTTGGCGGCGTCGATGACGCTGACGATGTCGGAGTAGCGGAGCGTCGGGGCTCCGACGATGAACATCGTCTTCTCGGTGCGCTGCTCGAAGATCTTCTGGAGGCGGTCCTCCAGTTCCGGCATCTGCACTTCCTGCTTGTTGATGGTGATGTGCCGGTCGGCGGTCATCTCGAGCACGATCTGGTTCGAATCGGTCTGCTGCTGCTGCGCGTTCTTGGTCTCAGCGGGCAGGTTGATGTCGAGCCCCTTCTGCGTGAGGGGGAGGGCGGCCATGAAAATGACCAGCAGGACGAGCAGCACGTCGATGAGCGGCGTGACGTTCATGTCGCAGCTGGCGTGCGGCACCTCACCCTTGACGATCGTCTCGGCGCCGTGGTGTTTGTGCGCGTGCTTCATGACTACTGGCCTCCCCCGGTGCCGGCGCCCACCTTGCGTTCGGTGATGAGGCCGACGTCTTCAATGCCCGCCTGGCGCAGGGCATCCATGGCGTCCATGACGGCGCCGTACTGGACGTCCTCGTCCGCCTTGATGACCACCAGCTTCTCGTGCTTGTCCGCCAGCATGTCGGTCAGCTTCGACGCCAGCTCGGCGTCGTTGGCCACGGGCACGGAATTGAGGTAGAGGTTCTTGCTGGCATCGATGGCGACCACCGTCTGGTCCTGCGTGTCCGGCTTGTCCACCGTGTTGGCAGCCATCGGCAGCTTGACGTCGACGCCTTTCTGCAACAGTGGCGCGATCAGCATGATGATGATCAGGAGCACCAGCATGACGTCGACGAGCGGCGTCACGTTGATGTCCGATTTCACCTTGCCGCGATCGGCACCGACATTCATTGCCATGTGGCAGATCTCCTCGAAAAACTGCGGACGGGATCCGGCCGGTGCCGCCGTCGCCGTGGACGGCGGCCCCCGCCGCTACGTATCCCGGACGACGGCTAGGCCGTCTTCTTGATGAAGTAGTCCACGAGCTCCGACGACGAGTTGTCCATCTCGACGTTGAAGTACTCGATGCGGCCCGTCAGGTAGTTGTAGAACCAGACGGCCGGGATGGCGACCAGCAGCCCGAGCGCGGTCTCGACGAGCGCTTCGGCGATACCGGCCGACACGGCGCCGATGCCGCCCGACCCGGTGGCCGCGATGCCCTGGAAGGCCGCGATGACGCCGACGACCGTGCCGAGCAGCCCGACGAACGGCGCCGTCGAGCCGATGGTGGCCAGGGCGGCGACGCCCTTCTTGAGGTCGGAGGCCGTCAGGGCCGACGCGCGCTGGATCGACCGACGCACGGTGTCGACGAGGTCTTCACGGCTGAGGCCACCGCCGCTCTCCTGCTGGAACTGGTATTCCTGCAGACCGGCCAGAACGACCTTGGCCAGGTGGCTGTAGCGGTAGTTCTTCGACGAGGACACCGCGATGGCGTCCTTCAGGCGGCCTTCCTTGAGGTGCTTGGCCACCTGCGGCGCGTAGACCTTCGACTGGTTGCGG
>JAGWRA010000056.1 GCA_028876655.1 Acidobacteriota bacterium
TATCAGCGATATCGAGGACGAGGTCGCGCAGCTGCCCCAGCAGAGTGAGCCGGGCGCGCCGCAGGGCCTCCTCGTCCACCATGACGAGCACTTCCACGAAGAACCGGTCCACCGCCGGCCGCAGTCCCGCCAGCTCGGCGAGCGCGTCCGGGTACCGCCGCCGGTCCATGGCCTGCCGCACGGCCGGTTGACGCCGCTCGATCTCGGCGAGCAGGTCGAGTTCGGCCGGTTCCCGCAGCTGCGGCCGCAGGGCCCCGAACGTCTCCGCCGACGCGGCTCCGGCCGGCAGTTCCTTCGCGATGTTCTTCACCCGCTTGAAGAGCACGGCCAGCGCTTCGAACTCCGCCGACCGCCGCGCCTGCGCCAGCGCCTCCACCTTCCGCCGGACGTCGAGCGGCCGCAGGCCGCCGCCCGACCCGGCCAGCACCGCGCGGCACTCGTCGTAGGCGAAGCCGCGCCGCTCGAGCACGTGCTGCAGCCGCTCGCCGAAGAAGGCCAGCGCCTGCGTCTCCCACGCGGCGCGGTCGAGCCCCGGCACCGCGCCGAGCGGCTTCCAGGCCTCGTCGAGCAGCCGCGCCACGTCGGGCGACACGTCCAGGCCGGTGAGCTCGGGCAGATCGATCAGGATCTTGACGATCCCCTGCGCCTGCCGCCGCAGGCCGAACGGATCGCGCGTGCCGCTCACCTTCTCGCCGGCCGCCAGCAGCCCGACGATGGTGTCGAGCTTGTCGGCGATCGAGAGGGCCGCCCAGGTGACGGCCGCCTCCCCGAGCTGCGCGCGCGTGGGCGGAGCGTCGACCTCGACGCCGAGCGGGAGGTACTGATGGTAGATCGCGCGCCAGACCGCCTCGGGCTGTCCCTCCTCGCGCGCGTACACGCCGCCCATCACCCCCTGCAGTTCGGTGAACTCGCGCACCATGTCGGTCGTCAGGTCGGCCTTGGCGAGCCGCGCGGCCTCGGCCGCCCGCGTCGCCGTGACGACATCGACGCCGAGCGGGCCGCTGGCCACCGCCGCCGCCAGCGCCGCGATCCGCTCCGCCTTCTCGCGATAGCTCCCCAGCCGCTTGTGGAACTGCACGGTCGACAGCCGGTCGATCCGCGCCGCCAGCGGGATCCGCCGGTCGGCGTCCCAGAAGAACTTCGCGTCGCGCAGCCGCGCCGTCAGCACCCGCTCGGCGTTCCGGGCGATCGTCCGCTCGTCCTCCGGCTCGGTGTTCACGACGGCCAGGAAGGCCGGCATCAGCCGGCCGTCCTCGTTCACGATCGGGAAGAAGTGCTGGTGATGCACCATGGTCGTCGTCAGCACTTCCTCGGGCAGCTCGAGGAACTCGGGGGCGAAGACGCCGGCCACGACCGCCGGGTACTCGACCAGGTCGGGCACCTCGTGCAGCAGCGTGCTGTCGCCCACGGTGGCGGTGCTCACCCGCCCGTGCAGCCGGAGCGCCTTGGCGTCCAGCTCGCGCGCGATCTTGTCGTGCCGGTCGTTCCGGTCGAGGACGACGAAGTTCTCGAGCAGCTTGCGCCGGTAGTCCTCGAAGGTCTTGACCTTGATGGCCCGGCCCGCCCGCCCGCTCGTCGTGAGGAACCGGTGGCCGTAGGTGACGGCGCCCGATCGGACCTCCTGCACCCGCGGCCCCTGCGCCAGCTCCGTCCGGGCGATCGTGAACGGGACCACGCGGCCGCCGTACAGGAAGAGGACCCAGCGGATGGGCCGCCCGACCAGCAGATCGCCCCGGCCGTCGTCCAGCCGGGCATCCCAGTGCATCTGTTTCGGGAAGGACAGGCCGCGCAGGACCGCGGCGAGCACGTGCGGCAGGATGTCCACCGCGGCGCGTCCGCGCTGATGGCGGCGGCAGGCGAGGTACCGCCCCTTCGGCGTGTCGATCTGCTCCAGGGCGCCGACGTCCACCCCCTGCTTGGCCGCGAAGCCCGTCGCTGCCGGCGTGGGCGTGCCGTCGGGTTTGAAGGCCGCCGAGACCGGCGGGCCGGTGACCAGGTCCTCGAGGTCGGTCTGCCGCTCGGCCACCCGGGCGATCCGCACGGTGAGACGGCGCGGGGTGCTGAAGGTCTCGACCGGGGCGGCCGGCTCCAGCCGGTGCTCGCGCAGCCCGGCCTCGACGACCTCGCCGATCTGCCGGGTCAGATTCGGCAGCCAGCCGGCGGGCAGTTCCTCGCAGCCCAGTTCGAGCAGCAGTTCACGATCCACTCGCGTCTCCTTCGTCCACGTAGGCCTTCGCGATCCCGACCGCCAGCTGGCGGACGCGCAGGATGTAGGCCGTCCGCTCGGTGACGCCGATGCTGCCGCTGGCATCCAGCACGTTGAACAGGTGCGAGCACTTCAGGCAGTGCTCGAGCGCCGGCCAGATCAGTCCCGAGGCGAGCAACTGCTCCGCGAACCCGTAGTAGCGGTCGAAGAGCTCGCGGTGCAGCGCGGCGAAGGCGTCGCGCGACAGCGTGTCGACCTGCCCGAACGCATACTTCGACTGCTCCACCTCTTCGCGCAGCCGGACGTCGCGGTATCGCACGCCCGGGGCCCATTCGAGGTCGTACACGTTGTCGACCCGCTGCAGGGCCATGGCGATCCGCTCGAGCCCGTAGGTCAGCTCGACCGAGATGGGCGCCAGCTCGACGCCGCCCGCCTGCTGGAAGTAGGTGAACTGCGAGATCTCGAGGCCGTCGAAGAGCACCTGCCAGCCGATGCCCCACGCGCCCAGCGTGGGCGACTCCCAGTTGTCCTCCTCGAAGCGGATGTCGTGCTGCCGCGGGTTGATGCCGCAGGCTTCGAGGCTCTGCAGGTAGAGGTGCTGCACCTCGTCGGGGGCCGGCTTGAGGACCACCTGGAACTGATGGTGCTTGAACAGGCGGTTCGGGTTCTCGCCGAACCGGCCGTCGGCCGGCCGCCGCGACGGCTGCACGTAGGCGACGTTCCAGTGCCGCGGACCGAGCACGCGCAGGAAGGTCTCCGGGTGCATCGTGCCTGCGCCCACCTCGAGATCGAGGGGCTGCTGCAGCACGCAGCCGCGGGCGGCCCAGAAGGTGGAGAGCTTGAGGATGAGGTCCTGGAAGGTCACGGTGATGAGATTCGTCGGCGGAGCGCGGGCGTCATGCCCGGCGCAGTTCCTTCAATACCCGGATCGACTTCGGCTCGCGGTCCAGGTGCATGACGATCAGCGTGCGATGCGTCTCCTCGAGTTCGCGCAGCACCGCCGCGGGCCACGCGACGGCGCCCAGGGCCGCCGGCGGCGCCGTCCGGGCGAGCCGCAGGAA
>JAGWRA010000004.1 GCA_028876655.1 Acidobacteriota bacterium
ACGCTGATCGAGCGCGAACTGGAGGCGCGCCTCAAGGCGCGCGGCGAGAGCCACGTGGCGCGGGCGGCGGCAGCCGAGGCGGCCGTGGAGGCCGACGAGGACCGCGCCGCCGCGCCGGCGCCGGTCTTCTGCACGGCCTGCGGCGTGCAGAACGAAGGCGACGCCCGCTTCTGCAAGGCGTGCGGGCACCGGCTGGTGGCGTGATGCGGAAGAGCGAGATGTCCACGACGACCCGGTGGCCCGGCGCACGGCCGCGCGCGGCGAGCCGCCTCGTGCTGGTGCTCGGTCTGCTGGCCGGCCTTGCCGCCCTGCTGGCGCCCCCCGCGCGGGCGCAGACGGGGATGCCCGATCCCCGGCAGATGTCCGGCATTCCCCGGCCTGATGACAACACGCCGGATGGCACGGTGGTGGTCCGGGTGATCCGCGGCAGCTTCGCGTACAACGCCGTCGGGCAGCCGGTGCGGCTCGTGGCCGACGACGGGACGTCGAAGACGATCCAGACGGATCAGGAGGGCCACGCGACCTTCACCGGCTTCGCGCCGGGGGTGTCGGTGATGGCCGAGACGGACCTCGATGGCGAGCACCTGGTCTCGGACAAGTTCCCCTTTCCCCAGAAGGGGGGCGTGATCCTGATGCTGGTCGGGGCGCTGCCGAAGGGGGCGGCCTCCGCCGCGCCGGCGCCGGCGGTGAAGGCCGTGCCGGGCACGGTCGTGCTCGGCCCGCAGTCGCGCATCATCATGGACCCGGGCGACGAGAAGGTCGAGCTCTACTACCTGCTCAGCATCGTCAACAGCCGCAGCGAGCCGGTGCAGCCGCCGGGGACGCTGTTCGTCGACATGCCGAAAGCGGGCGAGGGGACCGCGCTGCTCGAAGGGTCGGACCCGCAGGCGACGCTGTCCGGCAACCGGGTTTCGATTCCCGGGCCGTTCAAGCCGGGCCAGACAATCGTCCAGGTCGGCACGGTGATCCCGGTGACGAGCGGCGCCCTGACGGTGCACGCCACCCTGCCGATCGCGATGCAGGAACTGGCCGTCGTGGTGCGTCAACTCGACAACGCCACGGTGAAGTTCGCCTCCCCGCAGGCGACGCGGCAGCAGGAGATGAGCAACGCGGGCCAGCGCTACATCGCGGCGACCGGTCCGGCCGTGCCGGCCGGGCAGACCATTACGCTGTCGCTGAGCGGGTTGCCGCACCACAGCAAGGTGCCGGTCACGATCGCGCTCGTGATGGCGATTGTCATCGGGGTCATCGGCGTGTGGGCCGTGGCAACGGCGGGTGGGGCGGTCGACGACACGCGCCGGCGCCGGCTCCAGGCCCAGCGGGAGAAGCTGTTCGGCGAGTTGCTGCAGATCGAGGAGCAGCATGCGGCCGGGCGGCTCGGCGCCGACCGCTACGCGGCCCGCCGCGGCGAGACAATGGCGCACCTGGAACGGATCTACGGCCAGCTCGAGGACGAGGGCGTGGCCGCAGGTGGCGACCAGGGGCTGGCGGCGTGACGGTCGACTTCGACCGCCTGGTCCTCGACGACGTCACGCGGGTCTTCGAGCGGCGGCGCGCGCTGTCGCACGTGTCGCTGACCTGCGAGGCGGGCGAAATCTTCGGCCTGCTGGGACCCAACGGCGCCGGCAAGTCGACGCTGCTGTCGATCGTGGCGACGCTGCTGTCGCCGTCGGCCGGCACGGTCCGCTACGGCGACCATACGGTCGCGCAGGCCGGCCCGTTGCTGCGGGCCCGGATCGGCCTCCTGGGTCACGACCTCTACCTGTATCCCGAGCTGTCGGCCCGCGAGAACCTGACGTTCTTCGCCCACCTGTACGCCGTGGAGGACGTGACGACGCGCGTCGGGCAGGCGCTGGAACGGGCGAACCTCGCCGACCGGGCCGACGATCCCGTGTTCGGGTACTCACGCGGCATGCGGCAGCGGCTGGCGCTGGAACGGGCGCTGCTGCACGATCCGCGCCTGCTGCTGCTGGACGAGCCGTTCACCGGGCTCGACGACGCCTCGACGCACGCCCTGCTGGATCGGCTCCGGGAGTTCCGGGCGGGCGGCCGGATCATCGTGCTGGCGACGCACGACCTCGATGTGGCCGACGGGATCGTGGACCGCGTCGGCATCCTGCGCAACGGCCGGCTGCTCGACGCGGGGCGCGGCGGGGAGTCGCTGCGGGCGCGGTACCGCGCGGCCCTGCTGGCGGCCGCGCCGGCGGGTGGAGGAGGGCGGCCCGCCTGAGGCCGCGGCAGCCATGTTCTTCCGCACCGCCCTGCTCGTGATGCGCAAGGACCTGACGGTCGAGGTCCGGAGCCGCGAAATCCTGTACACGACGCTGTTCTTCGCCGTGTCCTGCATCCTCGTCTTCGCGTTCGCCTTCGTGAAGGAGGGCGAGGTGCTCGGGGATGCGGCGGCCGGCATCCTGTGGATCGCGATCTCGTTCGCCGGCACGCTGGCGCTGGGCCGGACGTTCGAGCGCGAGCGGCACGCCGAGACGCTGCGGGCGCTGATGCTGGCCCCCGTCGAGCGGTCGGCGATCTACGTCGGGAAGCTGCTGGGGATCCTGCTGCTGCTGTTCGCGGCCGAGCTGGTGCTGGTGCCGCTGGTCGCGCTGCTGTTCTCGGCGGCGCTGTTCTCGCGGCCTGTCCTGCTGGTCGGCCTGCTCGCCGCCGGCACGCTCGGCTTCGCGGCGGTGGGGACGCTGTTTGCGGCCATGCTCGTCCGTGCGCGCAGCCGCGACGTGCTGCTGCCCGTCCTGTTGTATCCGATCACGATTCCGGTCATCATTGCCGGCGTCCGCGGCACGGCGCTGTTGCTGCAGCCGAACGTCGACCAGGCGATGGTCGTGATGTGGCTGAGCCTGCTGTTCGCGTTCGATGTGGTCTTCCTGACGTTGTCGCTGTGGACGTTCGAGCCACTGATGACGGATTGACGGACGCGGGGAGAGGGAGACGATGAGGATGTCGAGCCTCGGAAGGACGGTCCGCGGGATGGCGAGCCGGGCCGCGGCGCTGGCCACGCTGGCCACGCTGCTGCTGGCGGCCGGGCCGGCGTTCGCCCAGGAAGAGGCCCCGCCGGGCATGTCGGCGTTCGCGCCGGTCCAGAACCTGCCGCCGGCCGAGCGGATGGCGCACGGCGCGCTGTGGGTGGCGGCGTACGCCGTGGTCTGGGTCGGGCTGCTCCTGTTCCTCTGGGTGATCTGGCGGCGGCTGGCGAAGGTCGACGAGGATCTGCGCCGCGCCGAGAGCCGCCGGAAGTAGAAGGGAGGCGGGACTGACATGCGCAGGCTGTTCGGACCTCTGCTGATCCTGTCGGTAATCCTGTTCGCCGCCGCGCCGGTGCTGATCGCCCAGGCGCCCTACGAGCAGACGATGGGGCTCATCCAGAAGATCTTCTACTTCCACGTGCCGGCCGCGATGATGATGATGCTCTCGTCGTTCATCTGCGGCATCTGGAGCGCGATCTTCCTGCTGCGGAAGAAACCCGAGGCCGATCGCATCGCGGTCGCGGGCGGCGAGATGGTCGTCGTCTTCGGGTTGATCGTGCTGGTGACCGGTCCGCTGTGGGCCCGCATCGCCTGGGGGGTCTGGTGGGTCTGGGACGTGCGCCTGACCTCGGCCCTGCTGCTCTGGATGATCTTCTGCGGCTACCTCCTGGTCCGGAAGTACGGCGGTCCGGGCGCGGACAAACTCGGAGCGGCGATGGCGATCTTCGGCATGGCGAACGTGCCGTTCGTCTACATCTCGGTCGACATCTGGCGGACGATGCACCCGAAGACCACCGTCGTCACGACGCTGGGCGAGGGGATGGCGATTCCGTTCTGGTTCTGCGTGTTCGCCTTCCTGGTGATGTACGCGCTGCTGTTCACGGCGCGGGTGCACCTGGAAGAGCAGCGGGCCCGCGTCGAACAACTCTTCCTCGAGGCGGGGGATCTGTGATGGTGCCTGTCCTCACGCGTGTGATCCGGCGCTCCTGGCGGTGGAGTGCGGCCGCGGCCGGCGGCCTCCTGCTGACGGCCGCCAGCGTCCTGGCGCAACCGCCGGCCGGCGCGGCGCCGGACGGATTCGTCCCGATCAGCCAGCTGCCGCCGGCCCACCGGATGCCGGCCGCCCCGCTGCTGATTGCCGCCTACGCGTTCGTCTGGGTGGCGCTGCTGGTCTATCTCTGGACGATCTGGCGGCGGCTCGGGCGGGTGGAAGGGGAACTGAAGCAGCTCGAGAAACAGTAGCCTGCACGAGTCAGATCCATGGTGGCCGCACACTTCATCTTCATCCCCGGCGTCCTCGTCATCGGCGTCATCATCGGCTGGATCCTAGGGTCCCGGGCCGCCCGTGACGCCTATGCGATGGAATTGCGCCGGCGGGAGGAGCGGGCGGCGCGCCAGAAGGGCGGCGCGGGCGCTAGCGACCGACCGACAGACGCCGGGCCAGTACCGCCGGCAACTCGGCATTGAGGATCGCCGCCTGGGCGGCCTCGACGGGATAGGCGACGCGCCGCAGCGAGACCCGGCCGGCGTCCGGCTCGACGAACGCGTAGGCGGCGCGCGGATCGCCGTCACGGGGTTGTCCGACCGACCCCGGATTGATCAGGTACCGCACCCCCTCCACCAGTTCGATCACCAGCCCGTCGCCGTCACGCGGCGCGGTCATCTCCAGGCCCGCAGGTCCGAGACTCCACTGCACGGGCACGTGCGTGTGCCCGAACAGGCACAGCGGCCGCGCGGCCGTGCGGAGGCTCTGCTGGGCCTCGATCTCGTCGAAGACGTAGAGGTCCTCGTCGTACGGCGAGCCGTGGCAGATCTCGAACCGCCCGTCGACCGTCTGCGGGCCGAGCGGCAGGTCGGCGAGGTACTGGCGATTGGCCGGCGCGAGGGTCTGCAGGGTCCATTCGGCGGCGATGCGCGCCACCATGTTGAACGTGTGGGGCGGTTCGAGACCGGCGCAGACCTTGTCGTGGTTGCCGCGGATGACGACCGGTTCGAGGGAGCGGACCCGCTCGACGACCGCGTTCGGGTCGCCGCCGTAGCCGACGAGGTCGCCGAGCACGACGGTGCGATCGTAGCCGGCGGCCGCGGCGTCGGCCAGGACGGCCTCGAGGGCCTGCAGGTTCGCGTGGATGTCCGAGAGCACGAGATAGCGCATCAGCACGTCCGTCAGGATTCCAGCCAGTCCAGCACGCGCTCGACCAGTTCCTCGATGGGGGCCCGCGAGACGTCCAGCCGCAGGTGCGCCTGGCGGTAGGCGAGCAGGCGGCGCTGGTAGAGCTGCTGCAGCTGCTCGCGATCGGCGGCCAGCGGCCGGCGGTTGTCGGGCGGCAGCCGCGCGATCACCTGTTCGAGCGGGAGGTCGAGCCAGACCACGGCGCCGTCAGCCATGATTGCCGCCCGGTTGTCGGGTTCGGCGAAGGTGCCGCCGCCGGTGGCGACAACGACGTGGCGCCGTGGCAGCAGGTCGGTCAGCACCTGCCGCTCGACGGCGCGGAAGTACGGCTCGCCCTGCGCGGCGAAGATCGCGGTGATCGACCGGTGCTCGCGGGCCTCGATCCGGTCGTCGATGTCCTCGACCGGCCAGTCGAGCCGCCGTCCGAGCGCGCGGGCCAGCGTGCTCTTGCCGGCCGCCATGAACCCGACCAGATAGATCTTGTCCGCTTTCACGCGCGGAGTCCGTCGAGCGTCTCGAAGAACCCCGGGTACGAGACCGCGACCGAGTCGGCCCCGGTAATCACCGAGGGGGCCCGGCCGGCGAGCGCCGCGATCGCAAAGGCCATGGCCAGCCGGTGATCGCCCGCGGCGTCGGCCGTGCCGCCCGTCAGGCCCCCGCCATGCACGTGGAAGCCGTCGGGGAACTCGTCGGCCGCCGCCCCCAGCGCCCGCAGGCCGCCGACCAGCGCGGTGATCCGGTCGCTCTCCTTGACGCGGAGCTCGCCGGCGCCATGGACGACGAGGCCGGCACCTACGGCGGCCAGCGCCGCCAGCGCCGGCAGTTCGTCGATGATCGCGGGGACCTCCGCAGGGGCGATCGTCACCGGGCGGAGGTCGCCGTGGCGCACGCGGATCCGTCCGGTGGGCTCACCGGCATCGGTCCGCTCGACCGTCGGATCGATCCGCGTGCCGAAGCGCTCGAGGACGGGCAGGATGGCCGTGCGCGTGGGGTTCAGCCCGACGCCCTCGATTTCGATCTCCGACCCCGGGAGCGCCGCGGCCGCCACCAGCCAGAAGACGGCGGAGGAGAGATCGCCCGGTACGCGGAACGTGCCGCCGGTGAGCCGCTGGCCGCCACGAAGCGCGATGGACAGACCGTCGCGCTCGACGGCCGCACCGAAGGCCTCCAGCGCCCGCTCGGTGTGGTCGCGCGTGGCGGCCGGCTCGCGCACGGTGGTCCGGCCGCTGGCGTAGAGGCCGGCGAGCAGCACGGCGCTCTTGACCTGCGCGCTCGGGACGGCCGGTGCGTACTCGATGGCCTGGAGACGGCCGCCGTGTACGACGAGCGGCGCGTGGCCCTCCTGTGACTCGATGCGGGCGCCCATGCGTGTGAGCGGCTCGATGACGCGGCGCATCGGGCGGCTGCTGAGCGACGCATCGCCCGTCAGCGTCGCCGTGAAGGGCTGGCCGGCGAGCA
The DNA here is from genome assembly GCA_028876655.1 of Acidobacteriota bacterium. Taxonomy (GTDB): domain Bacteria; phylum Acidobacteriota; class Vicinamibacteria; order Vicinamibacterales; family CAVVIG01; genus JAGWRA01. The sequence continues at coordinate 6,607 of JAGWRA010000004.1, forward strand.
CGCCGGCCAGCAGGCGCATGGCGGTTCCCGAGTTGCCGGCGTCGAGCGGCGCCGCCGGCGAACGAAGACCATCGAGCCCTCGTCCAACCAGACACAGCGGTGCCTGGCGGGCGGCCGGCCGGTCGATGGCGACGCCGAGCGCGGCGAGGCAGTGCAGCATCGACGCACCGTCGGCCCCGGGCGCGTAATCGTGGATCGTGGATGGACCGTCGGCCAGGGCGGCGAGCAGGGCGTACCGATGGGAAATCGACTTGTCGCCGGGCGGCCGGACCCGGCCGCACGCCCGACGGGCGGGCTGCACCGCCGTGGCGCTGCGCGAGAGCATGAAGGCCACTATACGCCAGAGTCCGGCCGACCGTCGACCGGCCGCGGCGCGCGCGGCGTTGGCATTCGCAGCCGGTCGTCGCATATAGTAGGGCGTCGGCACGCCGGTGACCGGACCAGCCCGGCCGTCCAGAGGACGGCCCGGGCCGGCGCCGCGGCGGCCGGCCGGACGTGACGGGCCCCATCCCTCGACAGATGGCTCAAGACGGCGCACAGGTCATTCGGCTCGAGTTCCTCAGTGCCTTCGAGATGCTGGACTGCGTGCAGGTGGTCAGCGACCATGTGGGGCGCGCGGCCGGCCTGGACGAGGACGCGGTCCACTGGGTCGGCGTGGCCCTGCGCGAGTCGGTGATCAATGCCATCAAGCACGGCAACCGTCAGGACCCGGCCAAGCGCGTGTTCATCGAGCTGGCGACGACACATGAGCTGGGCGGGACGGCCGAGCTGGTCATCCGCGTGCGGGACGAGGGGCTGGGATTCGACCCGGAGACGGTCGAAGATCCCCTCGCACCGGAGAACCTGCTGAAGGCCAGCGGCCGCGGCATCTTCATCATCCGCAACTTCATGGACGTCGTCGACCTGTACCGGGTGCCGCAGGGCGGCATGGAGATCCGGATGGTGAAGCGCGTGCACCCGGCCCCGGCCGCGCCGGCCACCGACGACCCGAGGGCGTAGCACCCGGTTGTCCGTCCCGTCGCACGAGCACGCAATGACCCTGCCCGATCCCCAGTTGCTCGCCACGGCCGTCGAGATCGTCCTGCGCGCCGGCCGGATTCAGATGGACAGCTTCGGCACCCGCATCCGCGTGGACAAGAAGGGGGCGATCGATCTCGTCACCGAGGTCGACGTGGCGGTCGAGCGGATGTTTCGCGAGCTGATTGCCACCCGCTTCCCGGATCACGAGGTCCTCGCCGAGGAGCTCGGGACGGCCGGCGACATCGAGCGGCGGCGCGGACGGTACTGCTGGGTGTTCGATCCGATCGACGGGACGACGAACTACGCGCACGGCGTCCCCGTCTTCTGCGCCTCGCTCGCCCTCGAGCTCGACGGCCAGCCCGTGGTCGCGGCGATCTACGACCCGACGCGGAAGGAGCTGTTCACCGCCGAGAAGGGCGGCGGCGCGTACCTGAACGGCGCGCCCCTGCGCGTGTCGTCGACGGCGACGCTGATCGACGCGCTGCTGGTCACCGGCTTCCCGTACAACGTGCACGACCGCGTGCAGGAGATCGTCGGGCTGTTCGCCGCCTTCCTCGGCCGCGCGCGGGCCGTCCGGCGCTTCGGTTCGGCGGCGCTGGACCTCTGCTATGTCGCCGCAGGTCGGCTGGACGGCTTCTGGGAGCAGGACCTGAAGCCGTGGGACATGGCCGCCGGCGGGCTGATCGTCGAAGAGGCGGGCGGTCGCATCACGGGACTCGACGGCGCGCCCTTCGCCTCCCGTCTCGGCCACGTCCTGGCGACCAACGGCCCCATTCACGAAGAAATGCTCGCGGTGATCAGCGCGGCCGGCGTGAGACCCGGCGGCCGTTCACCAAAGCGGACGGACTGATACCCTCCGAAGACAACGGCCCGGCGGCCGATCCGATCCCCGTCGCTTTTCCGCTGAGATTCCCGCCTTCGATCTGGCATCGGTCGTGCTCAGGACAGCGATGAGCGTGCCGGGCAGCTCGTGCCCGCCAGCCGTGTCAATCCGGCGTCCCCCGTGGACGCCGTTCTGGGAAGGGAGCCCGCTCATGCTGCGTAAATCGTTCGTGATCGTTCTGGCGCTGGCCGCCACGCTGGCCCTGCAGGCCCGGCCGGCGTTCGCCGACCAGTGGCTGGGGCTGAATCTCGGGTACTTCGCGACGCGTGGGCAGGACGGGCGGGTGGCCGGCGACGTCATCGCCGCGAACCGGACGTTCCTGACGTTCAATCCGAACGACCTGCGGAATGCGACCGTGGGCGGCGAGTGGCTCGTCGACCTGAACCGATTCCTCGAAGCCGGGTTCGGCGTGGGCTACTACAGCGGCACCGCGCCCAGCGTGTACACGAACTACGTGAACACCGACGGCTCGGAGATCCGGCAGCAGCTGCGCCTGCGGATCGTGCCGATCACGGCGACCGTCCGCTTCCTGCCGCTCGGCAACGACGCCCCGATTCAGCCTTACATCGGTGCGGGTGTCGGGATCTACAACTGGCGGTACAGCGAGACGGGTGACTTCGTCGATTTCACCGACTACAGCATCTTCAACGGATCGTTCGCGGCGTCGGGGACCGACGTCGGACCGGTGGTGCTCGGCGGCGCGCGGATCCCGTTCGGTCCCCTCGCCATCGGCGGGGAGGTGCGCTACCAGAAGGGGACCGGATCCTTGCCGGCGAGCGGAGGGTTCGCCGGGACGAAGATCGATCTCGGGGGCTACAACTACCTGGCGACGATCCAGCTGCGCTTCTAGTCGGGCAGGGGTGGCAGGGTCCGCTTGTAGAGCACGACGCCCGCCCCGTGGCAGACCGGCGTGAAGCCGTCGAGGAAGTGCGGGTCCTGGCGCGAGAGACGCGCCAGCGGCCCGCCGCCTTCCGCTTTCTCCTCGATCAGAATCCAGTTCACGAACGGCCGGGGGTCGTGGAGGGCGGCGAGCCAGATGTCGCCGTTCCCCTCGTGCAGGAAGTCGCGGATCGGGAAGCCGGCGCGGCCGAGGTCCTGCATGTAGTGGCCGAGGGCCCCCATGCTGATCATGATCTTGCCGCCGTGATAGCCGGCACGCAGGCAGTCGGTGACGTGCTGACGCGGCGCGAAGTTCGGGCGGTCCCATTGCGCCTCGAGCACCATCGGCGCGCGGGGGTCGAACGGATGGATCTCGAGCACCATCACCAGCAGGGCGGCCACGGCGGCCACGCGGCGCCGCCGGCCGGCGGCGCCGACGAGCACGCCGATCGCCACCGCCTCGAAGGCGACGAAGGGGACCATGTAGCGGATGCGGAACGGGTGGCCCTTGAAGAAGGCGTAGCAGGGCAGGGCGGTGGAGGCCGCGAGCGCCACGAGCAGCCAGTCGCGTGCCCGCATCCGTGACACCAGCCCCCGCCCGAGCAGCAGCAGCCCGCCGGCCGATGCGGTAATGAGCAGCCACAGGCCGCTGATCTGGCGCTCGCCCCAGACCAATTCCGCCAGCGCGACGAGCGGTTTCCCGCGTGCCTTGTTCTGGGCGACGAAGAACCCGCTGGTCACGAGCCAGTGCCCGACCGTGGCCCGGCTCAGCACGAAGAATCCGAGGATGGCAGCCGTGGGCCAGACGGCCACCGCCGCCACGCGCCTGATGGCGACGGGGAGGCGGTCCCCGCCGCGCCAGCGGGCCCAGGCCGCGGCTGTCAGCACGGCCGCGGTGATCAGCCAGGCCTCGTAGCGTGTCAGGCAGGCGGCCGCGAGCGCCGCGCCGGCCCCGCGGCCGGGTGCGGGGCGAGGGTCGTCGACCCAGTCGTAGAGGAGTGCGACGCCCAGCAGCGCGAAGCCGAAGAGCAGCGGTTCTTCCATCGGCGTCGACTGCAGGTAGAGCACGTTCGGATTGAGCGCGAAGACGGCCACGCCGAGCCAGGCGGCCAGCGGCGAGCCGGTGACCCGGACGATGAGGCGGGCCATCGCCCAGGTGGCCAGCGTGAAGGCGAGCACCGAGAAGGCGACGGCCGAGGCGCCGGTACGGTACAGCCAGTCGATCTGCACCGGCAGCATGTTGAGGAGGTGGGGCAGGGGCAGCCAGACGGCGCCGATCTGCTGCCAGCCCGGCGTGATGCTGTCGATGATCCGCCGCGCCACGACGAGGTGGCCGCGCGCATCGTAGTGGCTCAGCGTCAGCCCCTGGAGGTGATAGAACCAGGCGGCACCCAGGCCGAGCAGGCCGGCGGCGAGCGCAATCAGGCGCGGCGCGCCGACCGCCGATCTCCAGGACGACCACGGGCGATTGCCGATGGGGCGGGCGGGAAGGTCAGGTATAATTTCGCGGGCCAAGGACCCGATGATACTGCAACTCCGCTGACCCATGCCGCTCTTCGCATTCTCGATTCAGGGCGCCGCCGCCTCGCTCGGCGGCGTGGGCCTCTTCATCGTCACGTTCCTCGACTCGTCCTTCCTGTCGCTGCCCGAGGCGGCCGATCTGCTGCTCATCTGGATGGTCGTCCAGCACAAGCCGCGGATGCTGTACTACTCGTCGATGGCGACGCTCGGGTCGATCGCCGGCTGCTTCGTGCTCTACTACGTGACGCGCAAAGCCGGCGACGCCTTCGTCCGGCGGCGCTTCAAGGCGGAGCGGATCGAGCGGGGGTTCCAGCTGTTCCAGCGGTACGGCGTCCTCGTCCTGCTGATCCCGTCCCTGCTGCCGCCCCCGTCGCCGTTCAAGATCTTCGTGCTGCTCGCCGGCGTGGTCGCCATCTCCCCGGTGAAGTTCGTCTCGGCGATCGCCCTCGGGCGAGGCGCGCGCTACTTCGGCGAGGGCCTGCTCGCGCTCTGGTACGGCGAACAGGCGATGGCCTTCCTCCGGACGCACGGGCTCACGATGTTCCTGGTCGCCACGGTGCTGATCCTGGCGCTGACGTTCGGCCGGCGGCTGTGGAGACGGCCGCGCGAGGCGATGTGACGGACGCCGGTGGCGCGGACGGCCGGGTCGCCCCGCCACGGGCGGCTGGCGTATACTGAGCGCGGGCGCCGGCCCGCTTCCATCCGATGCAGCCAGACCTGTCCGTCGTCATCCCGATCCGCAACGAGTCGCCCTCGCTGCCGCAGCTGCACCAGGAGCTGCGCGAGGCGCTGGACGCGTGGGGCCGATCCTACGAGATCATCCTCATCGACGATGGCAGCACCGACGACAGCTATGCCGTGATGGCGGGCCTGCAGGCGGCGGATCCCCACCTGCGGGTCATCCGCTTCCGCCGGAACTTCGGCCAGACGGCGGCGTTCGCGGCGGGCTTCGCCTACGCGCGCGGCCGCTTCATCGTCACCTCCGACGGGGATCTCCAGAACGACCCGCACGACATCCCGGCGATGGTGGCCGAACTGGAGGCCGGCGGCTACGACATCGTCTGCGGCTGGCGGAAGAGCCGGAAGGACACGTTCCTGACACGCCGCGTGCCGTCGATGCTGGCCAACTGGCTGATCTCGCGGGCCACCGGCGTCCGGCTGCACGACTACGGCTGTTCGCTGAAGGTCTTCCGCGCCGAGGTGGTGAAGTCGCTGAAGCTGTACGGCGAGATGCACCGCTTCCTGCCGGCCATCGCCAGCGAGATGGGGGTCCGGATTACCGAGGTGGTCGTGAACCACCGGGCGCGGCAGTACGGGAAGTCGAAGTACGGGTTGTCACGGACGGTCCGCGTCATCCTGGACCTGCTGACGGTGAAGTTCCTCCTCAGCTACTCGACCCGCCCGCTGCAGATCTTCGGGCTGATCGGGCTGGCGATGGGGGCGCTCGGCACGGGCATCACCGGCTGGCTGGCCTACGTCCGGCTGTTCGGCGGACAGGCGATTGCCGGCCGCCCGCTGCTGCTGTTCGGCATCCTGCTGATCTTCACCGGCCTGCAACTGGTCACTCTTGGCCTGCTGGCGGAACTGCAGGCACGCACCTACCACGAATCCCAGGACAAGCCCATCTATACGATCCGTGAAGTGCTCGAGTCGGAGGCGCCGGTGGCGGTCCGTCAGGCCGTCAGCACCCGGGGCTAGAAACGCCGGGATCGCGTGGAAACACCTTGACTTACGGCCGAGCCACCACGTATTCTTGGGCTACCTCGACCGTGTGGCGGGTTTCCCAGCCTCTGCCACCATTCACGTACTGCTGAGTTCGGCTCGTACTAGTCGGACGGCGGGCAGGTTTTCGTCCCCCCGTTGAGGGAGGAAACTGCCTTGGCTCGTCCTGTAAGCAGGAGCGCATGAAGAAGACCGTCTTTCGCTTCAGTGGAGTGCTGTGTCTGGCCGCCGGCATCGCGGCGTGTTCGTCGAGCCCCTCGAAGCCGTCGATCACGCTGACGTCGCCGAAGCTCGTGACGCCGGCTCAGGGCGCGCAGATCGCGAACGCGGCGCAGCCCATTACGCTGACGATTCAGAACGCGACGTCGACCGGGTCGACCGCGTTGACCTACACCTTCGAGGTGGCGACCGACGAACAGTTCACCAACGTCGTCTACACCAAGTCCAGCGTGGCGCCCGGCACCGACGGGACGACCTCGCAGCAGATCGACACCCTGCCGGCCGGCAAGGGGTACTACTGGCGCGCGAGGGCCGACAGCGGCTCGACCACCGGGCCGGTGACCTCGGCGTTGAACTTCGCGATTGGGCCGGCGGTTACGGTGGGTGCGCCGGCGCTGTCGTCTCCGGGCGTCGGGGCCACGGTCTCGAGCGCCCGTCCGACGCTGACGGTCACCAATTCGACCACGACCGGGCCTGTCGGCAGTATCACCTACAAGTTCGAGGTCTCGACGACCGACAGCTTCGACAGTCTGGTGGCGAGCGGGACGGTCGCGCAGAGTTCCGGTCAGACGTCGTACACGCTGACGCAGGACCTGCAGGACAACACCACCTACTACTGGCGGGTAACGGCGACCGACACGACGAACAACATCTCGAGCACCTATTCGGGCGTCGGCAACTTCAAGACCTCGCTGGGGTTCGACCTGAACCAGGTCGTCTATGTCCTCGGACCGAACATCAGTTCGTGGCCGCAGACCTCGACGATCACGAACGCCTACGCGGACGGCAGCCAGCTCTGCATCTACCACACGAAGCTGGGGGTCTGGCCGACGACGCCGTATCCGTACGATCCGAGTGCGACGATCGAAGGGAACCAGTGGGTCTTCGCCAAGATCAACGGCACCTGGTACGGCGGTGCGAGCGATTGGTACCGGCCCGGGCAGGCCTGCAAGGGCGTGACGGCGCAAAGCATCGGCGGCGACGCCTTCTATGCGTGGGAGCCGCTGAAGTCGTGGGTGCCGCACTCGGGCGAGGTGTTCGGGGTGGCCGATACGACGCCGGCCAGGGCGTGGCCCAGCACGAAGACGCTCGACGAGCGGACGGACGTCAAGCTGCTGACGTGGCCCTAGCGCGCAGCCGTCGAGGCTGAGAACGTCGAACGAGGAATAGAGAGCGCCCCGGAGGCCCGCCGCTTCCGGGGCGCTCGTGTGTACGACGCCGTTCGACGTCCGTGGTTACGGGAATCCCGTTAATGGAGTTCGATCCAGCACCCGAGCCTGCGATGGTCGGTGCTGCGCGGATCGACAAGATAGGGCTGGAATCCGGCGGAGGTCGAGATGGCGATGTCGGTCCCAAGCGTCCCGGGGAGACGCGGGATTTCGATCGACCGCTGCTCACCGGGAGTGAGGTGGAGATCGAGGCTCCAGGCGCCGCTCTGCAACCGGACGTCGTTGGGGACGGGCGCATTGCGGATCAGGAGCTGCGCCGGGGCATCGTTGTCCGGCGCGAGCACGAACTCCGCGGAACCGCCCCCCGCCACCCAGGCGCCTCCTGCTTCGACATAGGCCTGTCCGCCCATGAGGAAAAGCAGCCCGGGGCCGGATCGGACGGAGCGGCGGGGAACCTGCGTGGCCAGCGGGTCGCTGGGCGGCCGCTTGCTGAGCGGCTGCAGCCAGACGTGCGACAGGCTCTGCCGGGCAGCCGCGTCGGCGTCGATGATGAGGCCGCGCGGCGTCACCGGCAGGCGGACTTCACGCCGCAGGTCCGCCCCTGCGCCGAGCGACGCGAGGTCGACCGTCAGGATCGGCGGCAACTGGCTGTCGATGGCGAAGGCCACGGTCCCCGTGCCGGGTCGCCAGACGCCGACATCGAGCCGGTAGACACCCGCGGGCGGTGAATACATCGCGACCAGCGGCTGATCTCCAGCAGGAACGTCGGGAAGCACCGGTCCGAGGCGCAGTTGCGCGGGCAGGGCCTCTACCGGGATGCGGTGCAGGGGCCGGTACTCGAGCGCGATGTCGTGCGTCCCCGGCTCGTAGGCGCGCAGCAGCGCGATCTGGCCGGCGGCCGGAGTCATCGTCCGATCGTGGTTCATTGGCCAGACGATCGTGACGCCCAGCATGCCGGCCACCGCGGCCGCCACCGGGAGCGCCGTGGCCACACCGACGCGGCCAGCGCGCCGCTCGGCGAGGGTGAGCGCGACACCCGTCAGCAGGATCGCCCCGAGCCAGACGGCAGCCTGCAGCAGGACATCATGGAGGACCGGCGGATCGGTCACGAACAGGCTGGGCAGGGCACGCGGCAGGTTGACGAGCGGGCTCATCCAGAGGAGCCAGTGCGCGAAGCTGTCGCGGAAGTTGTAGACGAGACTGCCGCCGTCGACGAGCGCGAAGGCCGCCGTCAGTCCCAGGCTGAACCAGAGCGCGAGCAGCCCCAGCGCGCGCGTCGTCAGGTGGCGGGCGCGGGCGAACAGGAGCGCCGCAGGGACGGCCATCGGCAGCAGGACGGGGACGAGGAATCGGACGGGCGCGCTCGTGCCGCCCCACCACATCTGATAGGCGGCGACGACCAGGCTGTAGGGGATCTGGACGACGAGCAGCTCCAGCGTCAGCCGGCGCGAGCGGCGCCAGAGCACCCAGAGGCCAGCGGCGGCGAAGAGATAGATCGGCGCGTTCGGGAGCAGGCCGAACTGCTGGTCGAACAACAACCCGGGGATGCCCCGGGCCATGTTCGCGATCGACGACTGCGTCGCGCCGGCGTAGGGCGCGGTCGGACTGGGCGTGCCGTAGATGACGTAGAAGAACGAGAACCAGGCGATCGCGCTGATGACCGGAATCGCCAGGAAGGCCGCGGCGCGGCGGAGCGCCCCCGGTCGCCGGGCGATTTCGAGCAGCAGGCACAGCGCCAGGCAGCCCGCGATGATGGCGAAGCGCGAGTGCAGCCACGGCAGGGCGGCCAGCAGCAACCCGCGCAGCGCCCAGCGCCACGTGTCGGGCCATCCGTCGAGCGACCAGGCGCGGCCGAGGCCGACGGCGGCCGCTGGATCCGCCACCGACTCGATGAGCGGTAACACCCCGACCAGCACGATGAGCGCACCGGGGCCGTCGGGGAAGATCGTGAAGGTGAGGAAGAAGTACGGGATGGAGAGCGCGACGGCCGCCCATCCGAACCAGGCGGCCACCGCGTCGCCGGTCAGGGCGTAAGCGGCGCGCCAGATGGCAATGGATCCCAGAGCGGCCAGCAGAACGAGAAAGATCTTCACGCCCGGATAACCGAAGAGCGCAAAGGCCGGAAGCACCAGGACGGGCAGCCCTGGCGCGTGAATTGAATAGATGTGTCCGTTCAGCCCGCGATGCAGGTAGTCCGGCTTGAGCACGGTGGGCCAGTACGCGCGGTAGTCACCGCGGCGATGAACGTTGTCGATCTGCAGGGTGTGGTCGATGAGCAGGCTCTGCGTGATGACGAGATAGTGCGGCTCGTCACCACTTGGTAATTGGCGCGCGATCGTGTGTGAGGCGACGCCCGACAGGATGCCGGCCAGCAGCGCGGCCACGAGTGAGGCGCGCGCCGGCGTTGTCAGCCAGGCGCGCCACGCGGGCCGGGGGGCGGCAGGCGCCGGCGGGCGGGCCAGCCAGAGGCCGAGCGCGACGGCCCCCCACACCCAGAATCGTGCCGGACCGGCCCAGACGAAGAAGACCGCCGGGATCCGCCACGGCCACCAGGGGAGCAGGACGATCACGGACGCCAGCAGCGGGAGCGTGCGGGAGACGGCGTTCCGGCGCCAGCAGACGGCAGCCGCGACGATCGCCAGGGTGAACAGTGCGGCGAGGAGCGCCAGGGAGGGAAGCAGGCCCAGGCGGGCCGCATCCGGACCGGCCTGGGTGACGGCCATGGTGCCGCCCGAGACCCAGAGGCTGAAAGCCGCAGCGAGGCAGGCGGCCAGGACCAGGACGAGGCGCATCAGGCGCCTATCCTACATCACGGCCGGGCCTAAACTTCGCGCGATTTCGGACCGATACGCGGTATTGCACAGGCCTTCCGGTCCCTGCCGCCGCAGAGGGGCGGGCGGGCCGGAGCGCCGCCCGAAGATGCAAGACGAGGGAGAACGATGACCAGGTATTTCCGGCTGCTCGTGCCGGTGGCTGTCGTGGCCACGGTGGCGGCGTGTACGACCGCCAAGAGTGCGAACCCGCTGAGCCCGTCCGTGGCGGGCCCGATTCCCGGCGTGTCCATCACGGCCCCGAAGGTCGTGTCGCCCTCTTCGGGCGCCGAGATCGCCGTCTCGGATCAGCCGATCACCCTGAAGGTGCAGAACGCGACGACCAATGGCGTCCGGCCGCTGTACTACAGCTTCGACGTGGCGAGCGACTCGGCCTTCAGTCACGTGGTCTTTTCGACCGGCAACGTGAAGCCGGGGACCGGCGGGGATACGTCGGTGACGCTGTCGGACACCCTGGGAGCCGAGCAGACCTATTACTGGCGGGCACAGGCGCTCGACGGGGCCAACACCGGGCCCTACATGGCGAGCACGAGCTTCACGGTCTACACGCCGGTCGTCATCAACGCACCCACGCCTGTTTCGCCCACTGGCGGCACGACGGTCACCTCGACGACACCGGCGCTGGTCGTCACCAACGCCACGCACACCGGACCGGCCGGGGCGCTGACCTACACCTTCCAGATTGCGCAGGATCAGGCGTTCAGCACGGGGCTGGTGTCCGGGACGGTGGCGGAAGGGACGAGCCAGACGCAGTTCACCCCGGCGTCGGCCCTGGCCTACTCGACGACCTTCTACTGGCGCGCGCGGGCCGCCGACCCGTCGCATACGGGCGGCTGGTCGCAGACGGAGAGCTTCGTGACGCCCGCCGCGCCCACGACCGGCGGCGGGGGCGGGGGCACTGGCGGGGGCGGCAGCGGCGGAGGGAGCAGCGTGCCCGGCGGCTTCGATCTGAACAGCGTCCAGATCGTCGGCGGCAGCCCCGATATCCGGAGCTGGCAGGTCACGGCGCAGATCACGTCGCTCTCGTTCTCGAACGGGTCGATCAATATCAACTACACGAAGAACTGCCAGTGGCCGTCGGCCGACATCGGCGGCGGAACGCTGCAGGAGGCGACGATCTGGATCTTCGAGAAGATCGGCGGGCAGTGGTACGGCACGGGCGGTGAGCGCCTGCGGCCGTGCCAGACCAGCAAGGATCTGACGAACCCGTCGGACATCGCCACCGGCTGGTTCTACTCGGGACAGTGGGCGCCGATGACCGGGTACGTGCCGGCCCCGGGCGAGGTGGTCGGCTTCATGGTCACCGACGGGTCGACCCGGGCCGACAACAACGCGCCGGTGCACGAGCGGTCGGGTGTGGTCCTCGTCGGCTTCCCGGCCAACGGCGTCAGCACGAGCTATCCGCCGTTCCTCTGGCAGGAACCGTAAGGCGGCCGGCGCGCGCGCAATCGGTTCAGACAACGGGCCGGCCCTGGTGCCGGCCCGTTGCCGTTTCCAGACCGTGTCAGTGCCGTGTGGTGCGCCTACGAGGGCGGCGCCTCTGTGGCCGGCGCCCCCAGCGTCAGCCCCCACAGCAGGATGGCCACGCTGACGGCCTCGCCGATGACCGTGGCCCACGCCGCCCCGTCGATCCCGAGCCTGGGGATCAGGTACAGGTTGAAGCCGACGTTGACCGCCAGGCCGACGATGCCCGTCTTCAGCAGGAGCCGCTCGCGGTTGGCTGAAATCGCGATGGCGTGCAGGATCCAGATCGCGAAGACGAAGATGGCGCCGGCGGCGAGGATCCGCAGCGCGCTGGCCGCGGGAAGGTAGTCGGCCCCGAACAGCAGCCGCAGGAGCGGCGCGGCGACGAACCAGGTGACACCGCCGATGACGACGGACAGCGCCACCGAGGCGGCCACCGCGCGCCAGGCGAGCGTCCGGTGGCCCCGCAGGTCCGTGATGAACAGGCGTGACAGCCGCGGCGTCAGCACGCCGGCCAGGAGCGCCGGAGCGTACGTGAGCCCCTCGTAGATGCGATAGGCCGCGCTGTACCAGCCGGTCTCGGCGTTGGTCCGCAGGATCCCGAGCAGTACCGTATCGATGTACGAGTACAGGTTCAGGATGATCATGAAGACGCCGAAGGGGATGGCCGTTCGCTGCAGTTCCGACCAGATGGCGCGATCGAACGCCAGGCCGACCGAGCCCATCTTCGCGCGGACGAAGGCAGCCGTGAGCAGCAGGGCGATCACCCGCGAACCGAGGAAGGTGAGCGCCAGCCCTCGCAGGCCGGCGCCGGCCGCCAGCGCCGTGCAGCCCAGGGCCACCAACAGCAGCCGGTCGAGGCCGACGACGAGACTCTCCCAGCCGAAGCGCTCGAGCCCCTGGAACACCCCGCGGACCGTCAGCAGGTAGGACCGGAGGACGGACGACCCGCCGAGCAGGTAGCACGCCAGCCGCACGTCGGGCTCGGATCGCAGCAGCGTGGCGATCGTGGCGAGCACGACCAGCGCCAGCCCGGCCCAGATCAGCTTCAGCCCGAAGGCGTTCGCCAGCACGGAGCCGGCGCGGGTGCGGTCCCGCGCGACGGCCCGGACCGTCACCTGGTTCAGGCCGAAGTCCATCAACGTTTCGAAGATCGTGGCCAGGGCGAGCGCGTAGGCGAACTTGCCGTACTCCGCATCACCGAGCGTGCGGCCGGCGACGATGATCAGGATCAGCAGGAGCGCCGCGCTGCCGTTCGTGAGCCCGGAATAGAACAGGTTCCAGGCGAACGTCCGCCAGTCGCGGTCTGCGGCCGCCGTCATCGTCCGCCTCCGGCGGCCAGCGCGACGAAGAGATCCGCCGTACGGCCGAAGACGACGGCTTCGTCGAACGAGCGCTCGACCGTGGCTCGCGCGGCCGCCGCCAGCCGGCCGCGCAGACCGGCGTCGTCGATCAGGCGGCGGAGCGGTGCCGCCAGCCCGGCGGGATCCTCTGGCGGGGCGAACAGCGCGTTGTCCTCGTCCGAGAGGTAGTCGCGCATGCCGCCGACGCGCGAGGCCACCACGGCGAGCCCGGTGGCCATCGCTTCGATGACGGAGATCCCGAAGGCTTCGAAGTGAGACGGCTGGACGAAGATGTCGGCGGCGCGCAGCAGGCGGGCCGTGTCCTGGCGCGGTCCCGTGAAGATAACGCGATCCTCCAGCTGGTGCGAGGCGACGAAGTCACGCGCGCGCGGTCCGGCGTCCCAGGCATGGCCGGGCATGTCCGGACCGACGACCACCAGGGTCGCCTCCGGTCGGTCGACGAGGTTCCACGCCTGCACCAGGTCGAGCACTCCCTTCTCCAGGCTCAGCCGTCCCAGGAAGAGACAGATGGGGCGGCCCGCCGGCCAGCCCTCCTCCGCCCGGATCCGGTCGCGCTCTCCGGGAAGAGGGGGCCGGAACTCCGCGACGTCGATCGAGTGCGGCATGTAGTGGACCCGCGCGGGCGGCACGCCACTCTCGAGCGCCTCGCGTTCGATCTCGCGCGAGATGCAGAGGAAGGCGGTCGCCGATCGGTAGGCGGCCGACAGGGGGCGCTTCAGCCAGCGCGCCAGCCGGCCAGCCGGTGCGATGCGGCAGCGGACGAGGGCGGGATTCCAGTTGGCGCACGACAGCACACCGGTTGTCCCCGCCTGCACGATCACCGGGCGGCCGAGGAGCCGGCCCGCGGCGAGAGCGGCCAGGCCGATACCGCGGTAGTCGATGCAGCAGATGAGGTCGTACCGCGCGCGGAGCCGCAGCAGCGCGAGAAAGGCGAAGGGGAGCATCCGCCACTTGCCACCCGGCGAGCGCTCGCCGGCCGGCGGCACCCGCACGACCGGGACGCCGTCGATCACCTCTTCGTGCGGTGCCCCCGGCCGGACCCGCTTGGTGACGACCAGCACGTCGAAGCCCTGCCGATGGAGGAAGGCGGCGAGACGCCGGGCGTTGGTTTCGACGCCCCCGAGCACGGGGTGGTAGTAAGTCGTCAGCAGCAGGATGCGCGGGCGGCTCATCGCGGCAGGACCGTGTGGGTCAGCAGCCACCAGTAGGCCGCGAGCGCGCGCTCGTAGCTCTGCTTGCCCCAGCGGATGAGGACGTTGCCGGCCAGGTCGTCGCGGATCACGAGCGGATCGGCGCACAGCAGTTCCGCGTCCTGGCGCACGCGAATGCGCCGGGTGAGGGCCCGGTCGGCCGGCAGCGCCGGGAGCATGGCGATCAGGCCGCCAACGGCGCGGAAGTACGTCTTCCCATGACCCTTCACGACGAGCATGGCGAACTGCAGGGGCTCGTGAACGAGCAGCGCGGGCAGGATGGCGAGGAGCGTCCGCACCTGGTAGTTCTTCAGCATGAAGTGCCACCGGTTGCGGATCTGATAGTAGAAGAGCCACGTGCCGCGCGGACGGCTGTAGTGCAGCAGGACCGAGTCTGGCACCTCCAGGATCTCGTATCCCGCGAGCTTGATCCGGTGCGAGAAGTCGCCGTCCTCCTTGCCGATGAAGTACCGCTCGTCGAACAGGCCGACCTCGATGGCCGCCTGGCGGTCGAGCAGCAGGCCGCAGGTCGGCGCGGCGCCGATATCGGCGAGCTGATGCGGGTGGTCGGCGAGCGGCCGATCCAGCCAGGGGTTCACCGCCTCGCAGATGTAGTGGAGACTGCCTCCGGCGTACTGAATGACGTCGGGACGGCTCTGGTGCACCACGATCGGACTGCCGACCTTCGCGCGCGGATGGGCCCGCATGGCCTCCCGCAGCCGCTGGACGGTATCGGGCCGGAGCACGACGTCCGCGTCCATCAGGAACACGTACGGCAGCGGGGCCTCGCGGATGCCGACATTGCGGCCCGGGCTGGGTCCATCGTTCCGATCGAGACGGTGCTGCCGGATCTCGGGCCACTCCCGCGCCAGCCAGTCCCCGGTGCCGTCGGTGCTGGCGACGTCGACGACCATGATCCGGGCCGCCGGGCAGCCGGCCGCCTGCAGCGAGTCGAGCGCCGTCACCAGCCGCTCGCGGGAGTTGTGCGCGACGATGGCCACCGCCACGTCGTCCGGGAAGGGGAGCTGGGCGGCGGAGGTCATCATCGGGTGCGGGCAGGAATGGACCACGAGCGGCCGCGGCGCGGGAGCCGGTAGAGATGTTTGTTGGGGAGGCGCTTCAGCCGGTACACCGGATCGCCGGCCCGCACCGCCAGCGCTCCCCGGATCCGGTTCGAGAAGGCCGTCTGGTAACCCGTCGCGCGGAGCGCGCGGAGCGTCACCTCGCCCCCCACCCCCCAGGGCAGGCAGATGTGGCGGACGTGTCGCGTGCCGAGGCGCGCGTTCAGGATTTCGCGGCTGCGTCCGAGCTGGTCGATGATGGCGCGCTGCTGCTCGTCGGCCGTCTCGTACGAGGCTTGCAGCGCCGGCCGGACGAGGGCGGCCAGTTCTCGGCGCCAGCCCGGACGTTCGAAGAACGCCGGGCCTCCGTTGGCGGCGACATGGGCCATCGGGCGCTGTCGCGCCTCGTCGGGGACGAGGAAGCGGAGGCCGTCGGACATGCGCGACCGCTGCAGGAAGAGCGGGGCGCCGAGTTCCTCCGGCGCCTGATAGCGCCAGCGGGGGGCTGCCTCGACGAGAGGCCGGCTCAGCCGGTAGCCCGCGGCGTACGCGGGCGTGACGAAGTCCATCAGGCGGTCGGCGGTGAAGATCATCGCGTGGGAGAGCGTGTGCGACTGTACGTCGACGACGCCGCTGTCGTGCAGCGCCTTCAGCTCGGGCCAGGTCGCAAACGGCGTGTCGGACCGGTCGAGCGCGCCCGGCGTCTCGAGGCCATCGTCGATGGTCGGCCGCAGTCCGTCCGCCTCCGTCACCCGTTCGGGGATGGCGTAGGTGATGGCGCGGAAGCCATACCTCCGCAGCAGCGGGCCGGCGACCGTCCAGAGGCTGGCCCAGGCGTCGTCGAAGCCGAGCGCAACGTGGAACGGACCGGGATGGACGCCGTCGACGACCAGCCGGGCGATCGCCTCCGAGTCGACGGTCGTGTAGCCGTTCTCTGCGAGGAACTGCAGCTTCGGCTCGAGCTCGGCCGGCGTCACCTCGTGAAAATGGAACACGGGCAGGAACCCGGCCGGCGACGCCCCGAACAGGAACGCCGGATACCGCCCGGACAGCAGATCGATCAGCCCACGCACCGGGCCGCCCCGCTCGTTGAACGGCACCCGCGTCGTGCGTCCGCTCATCGGGATGCCCCTGCACACACCAGCATGAGACTGTATCGTATTATGTGCGAATGCCGCCGGAGCGCGCACCTGTCGAAATCCTCGATCCGCCGCCCCCCGGCCGCCGTCCCGCCGGACGTCCCGGTGTCCTCGTCGCCCTCATCCTGCTGGTCCTGACCTGCGCCGCGGCCCTGTCGATCAACGTCGTCCAGACCACCTACAGTCCGAAGGGTGACGAGGCGACCTACGTCGCGATGGCCCTCAGTCTGGCGCGCGATCACGATTTCTCGTACGACCGCCGGGACCTCGAACGTTTCTACCGGATCTATCGCATCGGCCCGGAAGGGATCTTCCTGAAGCGGGGCAGCCAGATGCGGCTGCACGTGGATGGGAGCTGGCCGTTCGTCCATCTGGTCACGGAGCCCGATCCGCTCAACCGGATCTACTTCGGCAAGGCGTTCATCTACCCGCTGATCGTCGCCCCGTTCGTCTGGGTGTTCGGCCTGAACGGGATGCTGCTGTTCCACATCCTGCTGCTCGCCGCGGTCTGCGCGGCCGGCTACGCGTTCGCGGCCGCCCAGGCGCCACGGGCGGTGGCGCTGGTGTTCGCGCTGGGGTTCGTCGGCGCGTCGATTGCGCCGATCTACGCGGTGTGGCTCACGCCCGAGATCTTCAACTTCGCGGCGGTCTTCCTGGCGTACTTCTTCTGGTTCTACAAGGACGTGGCCCCGCCGCGCGCGGCCACCTGGTGGGACCGCCTGCTGTACGGCCGCGGCAGTGACATCGTGGCCGCGGTCCTGCTCGGCCTGGCGACCTACTCGAAGCCGACCAACGCCCTGCTCGCCGGGCCGGCCGTCCTCTGGCTGTGGACGCGGCGGCGCTTCTGGTGGGGCCTGGTCGTCGGCGTGGTGTTCGTGGCGGTTACGAGCGGGTGCTTCGGCGTGAACGCCCTGGTCACCGGCGAGTTCAATTACATGGGCGGCGACCGGAAGACCTTCTACGGGACCTTCCCGGACGAGAAGCCGACGGTGACGTTCGACAACTCGGGCATCTCGATGGTGACCAACGATGCCGACACCGAGAACGTCATCGACACGCCCCACTTCTGGCCCCAGCTGGCCGACAACGCCGGCTACTTCCTGTTCGGCCGCGACGCCGGCTTCGTGCCGTACTACTTCCCGGGCGCGGTCGTCGTGCTGCTGTGGCTGGCCGGGATCCGGAAGCGGCCGTGGTGGCAGGCCTATACGCTGCTCGCCGTCGTGGCGTCGGTCGTCATCCTGCTGATCTTCCTGCCGTACACGTGGGGCGGGGGCGGCGGGCCGCCGGGGAACCGGTACTTCCTGAGCCTCTACCCGGCGCTGTTCTTCCTGATGCCGCCGATCACGTCCGTGGCGGCGCCGCTGGTGGCCTGGCTCGGCGGCGCCGCGTTCGTGGCGCCGATGCTGCTGAACCCGTTCGTTGCGTCGAAGGACGTCTGGCAGATGACGGAGCACGGGCTCGTGCGCGAGCTGCCCGTCGAACTGACCATGGTCAGCGACCTGCCCATCAACCTGGATCGGACCCGGTCGCACCTCTTCTACAGCCAGGATCCGACGATCCTCTTGTACCTGCTGGACCAGAACGCCTGGCCGCCCGAAGTGGGCGGCATCTGGGTGGCGGGGAAGTCGCGCAGCGACATCATCTTCCGCACGGACCGGCCGGTGGACCACGTGGTCGTCGGTCTCAGGGCGCCGATCGCCGACACCGTGAAGGTGTCAGTCGACGGAGAGTCCGCACAGGCGGTGATGCGGGCGGGCGTGCCGGCCTCGCTGACCTTCACGCCGGACGGCGTGTACGCCCATCACAGCTACAGCTATCTGCTGCGCGTCTCCACGGCCAACGGCTTCGTCCCCGCAATGAGCGATCCCACCTCGACCGACACGCGCTATCTGGGTGTCTTCGTCACGTTGACCGTCACGCTGAAGTAGCCTGCGCGCCTGACCGCACGCGGTCGCCCGGCCGGAGCCGGCGGCGTCTCAGGACGGGCGGCCGGTCGGCGTCGTGGCCCCCACGGGTGACCGCCGGAGCATGTAGGCCAGCGCCCCGGACAGCGAGAAGAGCATCATCAGCCCTGCCCCCACCAGCGAGACGGCCAGCGCCGAGGACAGCGAGAGCCCGAGGCGCGTGAAGAAGTAGGAGAAGGCCGCCTCGCGCACGCCGAAGCCGTTGATCGAGACGGGAATCATCTGCAGCAGGAACGAGACAGGGGTGATCACGGCCAGCGCGGCAAACGGGATGGGGACGTGCAGCGCGTGCGAGACAGAGGCGTAGTAGACCACGAAGGCCGACTGGACGACGATGGCCGCGGCGAGGCAGCCGACCAGAGCCTCCACTCTCGCTCGAAACCGATGCAACGCCTCGGTGATCTGGGCAATGCGCGTCCCGACCCATTCGGCGTGAAAGACCGCCAGCGGGCGGAGCAACCGACCGAAGCCGTTCGGCGCCATGACGGCCGCGGCAGTGGCGCCGGTCGCCAGGGCGAAGGCAGTCCACAGCCAGCGGGGCCTGATCGGGAGGGTCTGGACGAAGGCCCCGGCGGCCAGCGTCGAGCCGACGGCGGCAACCATGGTCAGTCCCAGCAGACCCATCGCCCGGTCGACCAGGACGACCGTGGCCGCGAGCGTCTTGGACCCTGCCGGCCGGGCGGTGTCGGCGATCCGGAAGACGTCACCGCCGATGTTGCTCGGCAGGAAATTGTTGAAGAACAGCGCGACCACGTAGGAGGCGAACAGGGCCGGACGGCCCACGGGGACCTGTTGTGCCGACAGCAGCAGGCCCCAGCGCCAGACGCCGACGAGGGTCATGCCGAAGTACACCAGCAGGGCCGCGGCGAGCCAGACCATCGACGCGCTGTGGATCTGCTGCCAGAGATCTCCGATGTTGGTGCGTGCCAGCAGCAACGCCAGCAGGCCGAGGCTGACGACGATCTTGATGACCGCCGTCACCCAGGATCGCGCCGGGCGTCCCCCGGGTGGCGGCGCACCCGTCTCGGCGGTCGACAGGTCAGAACGATCCATGACGGGTGGTGGAAGCTTGACGAAGCGGCCGGCGCCCGACGGGGCGGCCTCCGGGCGTCATGCGTGGCTGGACACTCAAGATGGCGTGACGGAGTGTACCACGACGATCGGAGGGAGTCCACCGGGAGGTCCGGATCTCGGACCTCCCGATGGTCCTGCAGGATGGGTGCGGAAGGCTAGGAGGTCTCCCCGTTGGGACCGGGATGCGCGCTGTTGTAGGCGAACCAGGACCAGTTCCACGGCTGGTTGTAGTTCGACCAGTCGGAATTCCGGTCGTCGGGCCGCGCGCCGATGTAGCCGTCGGCGGTCCCCGTCAGCATCAGGTTGTTCGACGAGTCGAGCTGGTACTGCCCGGGGTGCATGGCGTTCAGTTCCTGATACGCCTTCTGCATCGAGGTCGGATCCGCCGGGTTGTACTTCTTCAGCACGTTATAGGCGTCGTACTTCAGCGAGCCCGCCGCCGACTGCGCCCGCGACGCGTCGAAGCCGTAGAACGTGTAGCCGCCATCGGTCGACGTCGCCGCCGCGAGCGCGGCCGTCGCGGCCGCCGTCGACTTGGGCGGGGTCGTCGACGTGGTGCTCGTGGCCGACGACACCGAGTTGCTCGACAGGCTGTCGATGAGCTTGTTCAGGAACTGGCCGAACTCGTCGACCGAGAGCTGCCCGTCCCCGTTGAGATCGAACTGCTGCAGGACGTTCTGCGCGAGCAGCTGCACGCTGCTGTTGCTGCCGACCTGCGAGGCCACCGTGGACATCAATCCTCCTTGCAACCGTCGCGGGATCCCGTCCCGCCGCGTGCGGGCCGTTTCTCCGCCCGGTCCGCACGTCTGTCGCCCACACGAGAGTCTCCGGGATCGCCCGTGGCGACCGCCGGCACCATCCCATTTCGCAAAGCCCGTGCCCGGCCGCTGAACCGGGATGGGCACACCGCTTTCACGGAAATGGCGCGATTGCGCCGGTCGGAGCGCCGACAGAGGGTCCGTCCGGGTGGACAACTCGCGCCGAACTCGCGGGGCGACGCCGCAAGTCCCTCGAAAACCTGTCAGTTACGTTGATCTTTCGCCATCGGTCCCATATAATTCCGCCGTCCGATTCGGCTCATCCTTCGTGGACGCAGCCCGCTGGCGGGCACACTCCGGCATGCACATTCTGATGATCGCCCCCGAGCCGTTCTTCGAGCCCAGGGGGACGCCGTTCAGCGAGTACCATCGCATCCGGGCGCTCACCGACCTCGGCCATACCGTCGACCTGGTCACCTATCCGTTCGGGCAGGACGTCGAAATCCCCGGGATGCGCGTGTTCCGCTGCCTGCGGCCGCCGTTCGTCCGGCATGCGAAGATCGGCCCCTCGTTCGCGAAGCTGCCGCTCGACTTCCTGCTGACGTTCACGGCCCTGCGGCGGGCGCTGACGACGCGCTACGACGTGATTCATTCGCACGAGGAAGGGGCACTGATCGGGGTGGCGCTGGCGGGGGTGCTGCGGATCCCGCACCTCTACGACATGCACTCGAGCCTGCCGCAGCAGCTCTCGAACTTCAAGTTCAGCCGATCGCGGCTGCTGCGCCGGGTCTTCGTCGCCTTCGAGCGGCTGCTCATCCGGGCCTCGCGCGTGATCATCGTGATCTGCCCGCACCTGGCCGAGACGGTGCACGAGATCGAGCCCGGCGCGCAGGCGGTCCTCATCGAGAATGCGCCGGGGCCCACCGACGAGCCGCCGACGGCGGAAGCCGTGGCCGGGGTCCGGCGCGAGTTCGGGCTGGCAGCGGCGACCCCGGTGGTGCTCTACACCGGGACGCTCGAGGCCTACCAGGGGCTGGAGTTGCTGCTCGCGGCGGCGCGTCAGGTGCGGGCGGTCCGGCCCGACGTCCGGTTCCTGCTGGCCGGGGGCAAGCCGGATCAGGTGGCACGGCTCCGGGACGAAGCGCGCGCGGCTGGCGTGGACGACGTGCTGCTGCTGGCGGGGCAGCGTCCGGCGCAGGAGATCCCGGCGTTCCTCGAGGCCGCCGACCTGCTGGTGTCACCGCGCTCGCGCGGGACGAACACGCCGCTGAAGATCTACCAGTACCTGCGGTCCGGCCGGCCGATTGTCGCCACGCGGCTGCTGACCCACACCCAGGTGCTGAATGATGCCGTCGCGATGTTGACCGAGCCGACGCCCGACGACTACGCGCGCGGCATCCTCACCCTGCTCGACGATCCTGGCCGGGCGCGGGCGCTGGGACAGCGCGCGCAGGAACTGGCCGACACGAAATATACCTACGCCGCCTATCTGGCCCGGACGCGCGAGGCCTTCGCGCGGCTCGCGCGTCCCGGGGCATCCGAGCTGGCCAAGGACTCTGTGTGAGCGCCGCCATCCCTCCGCAGGCCCCGGCCGGCACGGCCGGGCCGGACCACACCGGCCACTACAGCTACACGGCCTATGCCGACCCGCAGATGGCCGAGAGCTTCGACCGCATCCGCTTCGGCGGTCCGATTGGCGGGCTGCTGCTCGAAACCCAGGAGCGGGTGCTGCTCGACTTCCTTGGCGACCTGCACGGCCGCACGGTGCTCGACGTCGGGACCGGCACCGGCCGCGCCGCCCTCACGCTGGCGCGCGCAGGCGCGACGGTCACCGGCGTCGACGCCTCGCGTGAAATGCTGCGCGTCGCCGGAGCGCGGGCCCGGGCGGACGGGTTGTCGATCACGTTTCAGGAGGGGGACGCGCACGCGCTCGCCTTTCCCGACGCCTCCTTCGATGCGGCGATCAGCCTGCGGGTCCTGATGCACACCCCCGGCTGGCGCGTCTGCCTGGGGGAACTCTGCCGCGTGGCCCGCGACCGCGTCGTCTTCGACTATCCGGCGCTGGCCAGCGTCGCGCTGCTGCAGTCGATCGGCCGGCGGGTGGGCGCCCGGTTCGGGCGGCGCGTCGAGGCGTACCGCGTCTTCCGCCATCGGGCGCTCGTGCAGGAGCTGGCGCGGCACGGCTTCGCCGTGCGCCGGGTCCACCGGCAGTTCGTGCTGCCGATCGCGCTGCACAAGGTGTTCGGGTCCCGGCGGTTCACGGAGGGACTCGAAGCGGGACTGGCGGCGGCGGGGCTGTTGCGGCTCTTCGGGTCGCCCGTCACGGTGGTGGCAGAGCGATGCAGGTCCTGATCACCGGCGCCACCGGGTTCACGGGGGGGCATCTCGCCCGGACGCTGGCGAGCCGGGGCTATCGCGTGCGAGCGCTCGTGCGGCAGCCCGCACGCGCCGAGGATCTGGTCGCGGCCGGCGTGGAGACCGTCGCCGGGGACTTCGCCGACCCGGCCGCGCTGCGGCGCGCCGTGGCCGACTGCGACGTCATCTACCATCTGGCCGCGGTCTACCGGCAGGCGGGCATTCCGCCGGGAACCTACCGGGCCGTGAACACCGAGGCCGTCGGCGCGCTGATGACCGCGGCGGCGGACGCCGGCGTCCCGCGGTTCGTCCATTGCAGCACCGTGGGTGTCCACGGCGACATCGAGCGGCCGCCGGCCAACGAGGAGGCGCCGTTCCGGCCTGGCGACGTCTATCAGGAGACCAAGCTCGCCGGCGAGCGGCTGGCCCGCGACGTCGCGGCCCGCACGGGGATCGAACTGGTGATCGCGCGGCCGACCGGGATCTACGGCCCCGGCGACCGCCGGCTGCTGAAGTTGTTCCGCGGCGTGGCGCGCCGGCGGTTCGTGACGCTCGGGCGCGGCGAGATCTACTACCATCTGACCTACATCGCCGACCTGGTCGAGGGGTTCCGGCTCTGTGGCGAGGCCCCGGGCGTGGCCGGCCGGACCTACATCCTCGCGGGCGGGGAAGTGACGACGCTCAACGAGCTGGTGCGGCTGATCGCCGAGGAAGCCGGCGTCCGGCCGCCGCGGCTGCACCTGCCGGTCTGGCCGTTCTGGCTGCTCGGCGCCGCCTGCGAGGCGGTCTGCGTCCCGCTGCGGATCGAGCCGCCGATCTACCGCCGGCGTGTCGACTTCTTCACGAAGAGCCGGGCCTTCGACATCAGCCGTGCGCGGGCCGAACTCGGGTACGCGCCGGCCGTCGATCTCCGCACCGGCGTCCGGCAGACCCTCGACTGGTACCGGCAGGCAGGCTGGCTGTAGACGATGGCCGATCGCGAGATTCCCAAGGCGCAGGAGCAGCTGTTCGACGCCGGACAGTCGATGCGGGCGAAGTACGCGCGGCTCGTCGTGGGCGACAGCCGCTGGCGCGCGATCCTCCGCTACGAGTTGGCGATGCTCGTGAGCCAGGCCACGCCGGGGGCGCTCGGCCTCGTGCTGCGCAAGCGGCTGTACCGGGGGTTGCTCGGCGCCTGCGGGCGGAACGTCATCTTCGGCCAGAACGTCGTCCTGCGCCATCCCGGGAAGATCCGCATCGGCAGCAACGTCGTCATCGACGACAACTGCCTCATCGACGCCAAGGGCGACGACAACCAGGGCATCACCATCGGCGACGGCGTCTTCGTCGGGCGCAACACGATCCTGTCCTGCAAGAACGGCGACATCGAAATCGGCGCGGGCGCGAACCTGGGCTTCAACTGCGAGGTCTTCTCGGCGAGCCGCGTGTCGATCGGCCCGGACACGCTGCTGGCGGCCTACACGTACGTCGTCGGCGGCGATCACGACTTCTCGGATCCCGACGCCTCGGTCCTGTCGCAAACACGGCACTCGGCCGGCGTGACGGTCGGCGCCGGCGTCTGGACGGGCGCCGGTGTGAAGATCCTCGACGGCACGGTGATCGGCGATCACGCCATCGTCGGGGCGGGGGCCGTCGTCCGCCAGGCGGTGCCCGAGCGGGCGATTGCGGCCGGTGTCCCGGCCCGGATCGTCGGCCGGCGCGGGGAACGGAAGGACGCGCCGGCTTCATGAGCCGGATCGCCGTCGTCACGTCGAGCCCGCCGTTCGTCGAGGGCGGGCACCTGGTGATCGCGCGGGCGCTGGTCGAGGCGCTGCGGGCGGCGGGGCACCAGGCCGGCGTGGTGGTGACGCCGCAGAACCGGTTCGGACGCCAGGCGGCGGCCTACGTGGCGACCTGGCTGACCGACGTCGGCCAGTCCCCTGACGGTCCAATCGATCAGGTCATCAGCCTGCGCTATCCGAGCTACGCCGTGCGGCATCCGCGGCACGTGTGCTGGCTGAACCACACGATGCGCGAGTACTACGATCAGTGGCCGCGCTTCCGCGCGACGCTGTCGTGGAAGGCCGGCGTGAAGGAGCAGGTGCGGCGACGGCTGATTCACGCCGCCGACGGCCATCTGCTGCGCCGCCACGTCACGCGGCTGTTCGTCCAGTCCGAGACGATCCGGCAGCGCGTCGACCGCTGGCTGCACGTCCCCTCGGAGGTGCTGTACCCGCCGCCGCCCCCCCGGCCGTATCGCTGCGACGGCTATGGAGACTATCTCTTCGCCGTCTCGCGGCTGACCCGGCTGAAGCGGTTCGACCTGCTCGTGCGGGCGCTGGCCGAGCCGGCCGCCGCCGGCGTCCGCTGCGTGATTGCGGGTGACGGGGAGGAGGCGCCCCGGCTGCAGGCGCTCATCGGCGAGCTCGGCCTGGGCGACCGGGTGCAGCTCATCGGCCGGATCGACGATGCGGCGATGCTCGACCACCTGGCGCGATGCCGCGCGGTCTGCTTCCCGCCGCTCGACGAGGACTACGGCTTCGTCACCGTCGAGGCGTTCGCCGCGCGCAAGGCCGTCGTGACCTGTCGCGACAGCGGAGGACCGGCCGAGCTGGTGGAGGACGGGCGGAGCGGCTTCGTCTGCGAGCCGGCGCCGGCGAAGCTGGCGGCGGCGCTGGGGACGCTCGCCGGCGACCGGGCCACGGCCGAGCGTCTCGGCGCGGGCGCGGCGGCGCGGGTCGCGGATCTCACGTGGGAACGCGCGATCGGGACGCTCCTGCTCGTGTAAACTGTCTGGGACAGCGGACGATTCATGGCCTACCGCAGCGATCTCGAGACCCGCATCGCGAAGAAGACCACCCGCGGGATCACCGACTTCAACCTGATCGAGGATGGCGACCGCATCATGGTCGGCCTCTCGGGCGGCAAGGACAGCTGGGCGCTGCTGCAGGTGCTCGACGTGCTGCGGCAGCGGGCGCCGGTGCGGTTCTCGGTCGTCGCCGTGAACGTCGATTCCGGGTGGAAGGACTACAAGCACGGCCTGATCGCCAGCACCTGCGAGGCCAGGGGGTGGGAGTACCGGATCGAGCACACCCAGATCGGCGAGGTGATGGACGATCTGCTCGCCGCCAATGCGACGCCCTGCTCGCTCTGCGCCCGCCTGCGCCGCGGCGTGCTCTACCGGATCGCGCGGGAAGTCGGCGCCACGAAGATCGCCCTCGGGCATCACGCCGACGACTTCATCGAGACGCTGCTCCTGAACCTGTTCTTCGCCGGGGCGCTGAAGGCGATGCC
>JAGWRA010000057.1 GCA_028876655.1 Acidobacteriota bacterium
CAACGACTACTTCACGACCTGCAACGTCGACTACCACGGCGGGGAACGCTACCCGAGCCTCGAGCGGATTCCCGGCAAGCCGGACTACCTGGACGAGCTGAT
This sequence comes from Acidobacteriota bacterium, assembly GCA_028876655.1. Classification (GTDB taxonomy): domain Bacteria; phylum Acidobacteriota; class Vicinamibacteria; order Vicinamibacterales; family CAVVIG01; genus JAGWRA01. Next base: position 103 of record JAGWRA010000057.1, read on the forward strand.
CATGCCCCGCGCCGGCGGGCAATAGCCCGTCTCGCGCGAAACGGCTGTTCACACGGCAGGGCAGCCGGTAGAATCCCGCCGTCCGGGCTCCCCGGACGGCGGGCCCCGTCGGGCTCCGCGCCAGCCGGCGCGCGCCGGCCTCCTCAACGCAGACAGGCGGACCATTCATGACCACCTCGAACTCGTCGAGCACGCCGTCACGGACGCTGGGCTTCGTCACGCTGTTCCTGATCGAGATGTGGGAGCGGTTCGGCTACTACGGCATGACGGCCGTCGTCGTGCTGTTCATGGTGCAGCAGCTCGGCTACGCCGACGATCGCGCGAACCTGACCTTCGGCGCCTTCTCCGCGATGGCGTACGCCATTCCGGCCGTCGGCGGGTGGATCGGCGACCGCGTGCTCGGCAGCCGCCGGACGACGGTGCTCGGGGCGATCGTCCTCGCCTGCGGCTACACGCTGCTCGCCATCCCGAGCTCGAAGCTGATGTTCGTCGCGCTGGCCGTCGTCGCCGTCGGTGGCGGCGTGTTCAAGGCCAACCCCGCGAACCTGATCTCGAAGCTCTACGAAGGGGACTCGGCCCAGATCGACAGCGCGTTCACGATGTACTACATGGCCGTCAATCTCGGCGCGACCCTGTCGCAGATCGCCACGCCGCTCATCGCGGTCTGGATCGGCTGGCACGTGGCGTTCGCCGTCTGTGCCGGCGGCCTGGTGGTCGGCCTGCTGAACTACGCGTTCATGCGCCGCTACCTCGGACACATCGGGTCGGACCCCGACCACCAGCCGCTCGGCCTTGGCCGCCTGCTGCTCGTCCTCGCGGGCTCGGCCGTGGCCGTCGTCCTCATCACCTTCATCCTGCAGAACCGCGAAATTGCGCGCGACGTCGTCTGGCTCGCCGGCCTGGCCATGCTCGTCATCTTCGCCGTCATGATCGCGAAGGGGAGCCGGGGGGAGCGCAAGGGCCTCGTCGCCGTGCTCCTGCTCACGGCCCAGACGATGCTGTTCTTCATCTTCTACGAGCAGATGATGACGTCGCTGACGCTCTTCTCTCTGCGGAACGTCAACCTGGATTTCTTCGGCTACCAGGTGCCGGCCGGCCAGGTGCAGGCGCTCAACCCGATCTGGATCTTCCTGCTCAGCCCGGCGCTGGCCTGGTTCTACAACCGCCTCAGCAAGGGCAAGGGCGACTTCCACATCGCAACGAAGTTCGCCATGGGCTTTGCGATCCTCAGCCTCGGCTTCTTCATCTACGGCACCAGCGGCCGGTTTGCCGTCGACGGCAAGGTGAGCCTCTGGTGGATGATCACGGGCTTCGGCTTCCAGTCGCTGAGCGAGCTGCTCATCAGCGGCCTGGGCCTGGCCATGGTCTCGCGCTACGTCGGTCCCCGGCTGCGCGGCTTCATCATGGGGGTCTGGTTCCTGGCCACCGGTATCGCGCAGTACCTCGGCGGGTTCGTCGCCAACTACGCCAGCGTGCCGCAGAACGTGACCTCGCCCGTCCAGACCCTGCCGCTCTACACGCACCTCTTCCTGGGCCTCGGGGAAGTGGCCGTCGTCGGCACGGTCGTGTCGGCGGCGATGATCCCGCTGATGAAGTGGCTGTCGGCCGGGCAGCAGGAGCAGGTGGCCGCCTGAGCGGCGGCCGGATGCCCCCCGCCGCGCGCGGCGCACGGCGGGGGAGACGGCCTTCATCGTGTCAGCCAGGAGCGGGCGCGGACGGTCACGAGGGCGTAGGGGAAGATCCAGAACAACGTGAAGAACGAGAAGTACGCGTACGCGATGCCGTAGAGGAAGTCGATCGAACGCTCGCTGCGCAGGAAGTAGAGGGTATTGAAGAACGACATTACGCCGATGACGGCCATCAGCCGCAGCCAGACGAGCGGCTCCTTCAGCCCCACGTAGACCAGCAGGAACAGCACCGCATAGTTCACGGGATAGCGCAGATCGGTGATCAGCCGCTCGCAGAGGGCGATGGCGCGGGCCAGGGGCGGCCGCTTCCAGACGATCTTCTGGAAGCGGATTTCCTCGCGGATGTAGCTGCGGTCCCACCGGAGGAACATCTTGCACAGGCGGGTGTAGGACTCGGGTGCCACGGTGTGCACCACCGCCGAGTTCTGGTACACCGTGTGGAACCCGGCGTGAAGGATGGAGTTGGTGAGCGCCCGATCCTCGCCGTAGGTGCAGGCGACGCCGAGGAAGCGCTGGGTCGACCACTGCGGCAGCACCTGCCGCACGACTGCGATCCGGTAGGCCGTGAGCGCCCCGGGGCAGCAGTAGACCGTGCGATAGGACGACTCCACGGCGCGCAGGAGGTCGAACGACAGCACGTACCGGACGTGCAGCATCCGGGGGATGACGCCGGCCCGCCGGTTGTAGACCAGCACCTTGCCGGCCACGGCGCCAATGGAGGGATCGCGAAATGGCCCGGCCAGCGCCAGCAGGGCCCCGGCCTCGATGACGCTGTCCGAGTCGACCGTGACCACGATCTCCCCGCGGGCGCGGGTGAACCCCTCGGCCAGGGCGTCCCGCTTCCCCCGGTTCCGGTCGAACCGGATCGGCGTGACGATACCGGGGAACTCGGCAGCCGCCGCCTCGATGTGCTGCCAGGTGTCATCCCGGCTCCCATCGTCGACCACGATGACCTCGAGCCGCCCCTGCGGATAGCGGGCGGTGGCCGCCGATCGGATCGACTGGCGCACCATCGCTCCCTCGTTGTACGCCGGAATGATGACGGTGAGCGACGGGGCCTCTTCGAAGGACGCGGAGGGGAAGGGGCGATAGCGCATCCAGACCACGGTCCGGAAGGCCAGCAGGATGGTCCCCATCACGGCCCACAGCATGCTCGGCCGGACGATGAACTTCATCCACTGGTGCTCGTCGAGCGCCAGCAGCACCGGGTCGAACGCCTGCTGATGGAACACCTCGTAGCCCACCACCAGCACGCCCGCCACGATGAGGACGGTCAGCCACCAGTCCGTGCGGGCGCCCCCCGCTGGCGGAAGCCCCTCGCGTTCCGGCGCGGGCGCCGGAGGCTCCGCCCCGGACAGGGTCCGACCCGGCACCATCGAGACACCCAGACCCGACTCCGCTGCGAACGTGGCCATGCCGAACTCTCCCGACCCCGGGGATTCCCTCATCCGCCGCCGTGGCCGAATCCCGGGGCCAGGGCCGGGCGCGCTCCCGTCCTGGGAGACAGCCGCTGAAGGGGTTACCGCAGATCGAACCTCTTCTGTTTACCGGCCGCTGGCGGTCCTGGGGACAGAGTCGGGGTGCGCGAGAGGGCGCGGCGGGGATCAGACGTACGGGTTGGGGATGTTCTTGACCGGGACTTCGCGCCACATCCAGAGCGTGTCCCGCGTCTCGGAGACCCGTCGCAGCTCAGCGTCCAGACCGTGCCAGATGTCCCTCAGCGGTACCCAGGCGATGGCCCGGGCCGGGCGGCCCTTGAGCGCCGGTTCTAGCGTCCCCTGGATGCCGCTGATGGCGAGTCCGACGAGCGCGCCGGTGCGCCACGCCTTGATGAGGTCGTTGCGGAGGTAGGTGAGGACGACCCGGATGACCCACGGCGAGACACCCTCCTGCCGCAGCCGGACGGCCATGCGCACCATGGCGACATCCAACAAATCGTAGAGCCTCGTCTGTCCGTTGCGGCGCCGGCCGGGGTCCGTTCCCAGCCCTGCCGTGACCAGGAGGTACCGCACCTGCCGCGTCGAGCAGGGTTGCTGCTCGACGTGTGAGACGAGGTCTGCGACCTCCGCAATCGACAACAGCCGCCGCATGGACGTCAGCCTCCCGGTTTTCGCAGTCCTGCAAAACACTATACGAAGACAAAACTAATGTCAATCGATAACGCCACGATATCCGGTGGGTCCCGGGCCGCGTGACCGACAGCAGGGCCGTGCGGCTGTCCTGCGGTGCGACCTCGCCGTCGACGTCATCGTGGCCTGTTCGATGTGGGGGTCGGTCGTGCGGCCTCCGCGGTGACCGGCGGCCGATCGCTCGGAGGCCGGCTGCGCTGCCGAGGCACGATTCAAATTCCCGTTTCACGATCGAGCCACCCGGGCCGCTCACTCGACCTCGCGGTACTGAACGGCTTCGGCCAGGTGAGGCGCCTCGATCGTCTCCGCCCCGGCCAGGTCGGCAATCGTGCGGGCGACCCGGAGGACCCGGTCGTACGCCCGGGCGCTGAGGTGCAGACGCTCGGTGGCCGCCTCGAGCAGTCGCTGGCCGGCCGGGTCGAGTCGGCAGGCCTGGCGCATGGGCCGTCCCCGCAACTGGGCGTTCACCGACGGCTCGCTGTCCCCGAACCGGCGCAACTGCCGCTGGCGGGCATCCAGCACCCGCGTCCGGATGGCGGCGCTCGACTCGCCGGGCGCCCCGTCCATGAGCGTCGGCGGGGGCACGGCGGGCACCTCGACGACGAGGTCGAGGCGGTCGCGCAGCGGCCCCGAGATCCGGCTGCGGTACTTCGCCACCTGCAGAGGCGTGCAGCGGCAGGCGCGCTGCCGGTCGCCAAGGTACCCGCAGGGGCAGGGGTTCATGGCGGCGACCAGCGTGAAGCGGGCGGGGAAGACGGCCCGCCGTGCGACCCGGGCAATCGTGACCCGGCCATCCTCGAGGGGCTGCCGGAGCACTTCCAGGACGCGCCGGTCGAACTCGGGCATCTCGTCGAGGAACAGCACACCGTGGTGCGCCAGACTGACTTCGCCCGGACGGGGAAGCGTGCCGCCGCCGATCAGCGCCGCATCGGAAATCGTGTGGTGAGGTGCGCGGAACGGGCGGCCCGTCACCAGGCCGGCGCCCGGGGGCAGCAGGCCAGCGACCGAGTGGATGGAGGTCACTTCGAGCGCTTCGTCGAGCGACAGCGGAGGAAGGACACCCGCCAGCCGGCTCGCCATCATCGTCTTGCCCGACCCGGGCGGCCCCACGAGCAGGACGTTGTGGCCGCCGGCGGCCGCGACTTCGAGCGCGCGCCGGGCCGCCACCTGACCGCGCACGTCGGCGAAGTCGCCTCCGGGCCCCAGGGCCCAGCCGGACGACTCCGGGCGGACCGCCGGAAGGGCTGCCGGCGCGACCCGGTCGGGTGCGTCCACGGCCTGCACCGCGTCGGTGAGCAGGCCGACGGGCAGGATCCGGAGGTCGCCGACGATAGCCGCCTCGCTGGCATTGGCGGCCGGCAGGACGAGCGTCGGCTGGCCCGCCCGCCGCGCGGCGAGGGCGATCGGCAAGACTCCGCGAGCCGGCTGGATGGCGCCATCGAGCGACAGCTCGCCGACAACGACCACGTCGTCGATCTGGCGCCGTTGGAGGATGCCCGAGGCGGCAAGGATACCAAGGGCGATCGGCAGGTCGAAGGCGGCGCCGGCCTTCCGGACGTCGGCCGGCGCCAGGTTCACCGTGATGCGGTGGGGCGGGAACTCGAACCCGGAGTTCCGGATGGCGCTCCGGACCCGATCGCGGCTCTCCCGTACCGAGGCGTCGGGCAGGCCGACCATGGTGAAGCCGGGCAGGCCGAAGGACACGTCGACCTCGACCTGCACGGCACAGGCCTCGACGCCGAAGACCGTGGCGCTCCGCAGGGTCGCCAGCACCCGGACGGCCTGTGCAAACGGCGGGGCAGCGGAGAAGTCCGGCCAGTCAGCCATTGGCCGCGCCGGGGTGGCTGGTTCTGCCATGCGGCCGGCCGGTCGAGGTGGCCCAATCCGCTTCATCCTGGGGCGATACCCATTGCTCGTTGCCCATTGCTCATTGCTTCCCCCGGCCCTGCCCCTCGCCTCTTGTCCCTGTGGGCTGGCCTTCCCCCGCCCCGGCCGCCGCGCGCAGTTCCGGGCAATGGCGGGCCGCCCTGGCTTCAGTTCCGGCCGGGACCGACCGATAAGCCGGCCAGTGTCGCCAAACGGGGGGCGGGCAGCCAAGGGGCTGCCCGCCTTGAGTTTCCCCGCGCCGGGCACTATTCTTGGGCTCGCGGCACAGTCTGCTCCGGCCGTCCGGCCGGACCCGCAGACCGGCGGCGCCCCAGGCGGGCATCACGAGGACGAACAGGGAGACGGATCATGCTAGACGCCATCAAGAACATGGCCGGCGGGAAGGGCAAGACGGCGCAGAAGCAGGTCGACGAGCTCGAAGCGCTGATTGCCAGCGCCCGCGAGGAGCGGGGCGCCATCGGGGCGATGCTCACGGCGCTCGCCTCGCGTAGCGCGAAGCTGGCCCCGATCCAGAAGACCCTGGAGCAGGTGGCGGATCGCGCGACCTCGACCTCCTCGCAGGTCGAGGACCTGAGCCGTCGGCTGGCGGCCATCGACACCCACGCCCAGGAACTGGCCGAGCTGGACAAGCGGATCCAGACCCTGAAGGACTCGGCCGTGCAGGCGGAGCAGACCACCGAGCGTGCGCTCGGCCCCGACGGCGAACTGCGCAAGCACCGCGAGGCGGTGCAGCAGCTCTCGCAGCAGGCGCTGCAGACCCAGGCGAGCATCGACACGCTCAAGAAGGAGCGGGCAGCGCTCGAGGAGCTGCGCACCGAGCTGAAGCAGACGCTGGCCGAAGTGAAGCAGGCCGGCGGGCAGGCCTCCTCGGTCAAGGCCGAGATCGACCAGGTCCGCGCCCTCGCCACACAGCTGGCGCAGGACTACGCACGGGTCCGCGAGACCTCGCGCGAGGCGCGCGAGGACACGACGGCCGCGATGTCGACCATCAAGGACGTCGAGAAGAAGCTCGGGCCGCTGGCCGCGCTCCACGAGATGAGCGAGCGGACCGAAGAGCGGCTCACGGCGCTCAACGCGCTGGCCGAGCACGTCACCCACAAGGCCAAGGCGCTCGAGAACCAGCAGCAGACGGTCGAGCACGCCGTCGTGCAGGCCAACCGGCTGGGCGAGATGGTCTGGAACATGGACGTCCAGATCGCCAAGCTGACCGACGGGCTGAAGCAGGCGGCCAAGGCCGAGGAGACGATCGCCCGGATCGAGAAGCTCGCCCAGGAGACCAGCGCCCAGCTCGACGCCGCGAACCAGTCGCGCCAGGACGCCGAGCGGGAGACGACGAAGCTCGAGCGGGAGGCGACGACGCTGCTCGACGCGATCCGGCACCAGCTGGAGCGGCTGGCCCTCGAGAAGAAGGAGTTCGAGGCCTTCGACCAGCGGCTGCACACGCTGCAGACCACGGTCACGGAGGCCGAGAGCCGGCTGGAGACGCTGGCCGCGCGCGACAAGCACCTGGTGGCGCTGACGCAGAAGGTCGACGGCCTCTCCAAGCGCTTCGAGGAGCTGTTCACGCAGTCGGAGGAGCTCTCGAAGAAGCAGATCGCGCTCGACGGCCTCAACGAGCAGCTCGGGCAGGCCGACGAACTGGCGAAGCGGAACCTCAGCCACATGGAGGCGCTGCGCCAGAGCAGCCGCGATCTCGAGCGGATCCGCAAAGAGATCCAGGACTTCTACAAGATGCACGCCGACGTCGCGCAGCTGCGCGACAAGCTGGCGGCCGACCGGCTGTCGTTCCAGGCCTTCTCCGACCAGATGACGGCGTTCAGCACGCGGGCGCCCGAGCTGGAGGCCCGGCTGGAAGCCATCATGGGCAAGATGGCGCTGGTCGAGGAGGGGACGCAGAAGGCCACGCGCCTCGGCGAGTCGGTCAGCGCCCTCGACGCCCAGCTGAACCGGGTGGCCGCACGCCTCCAGTTCGTCGAGAAGCTCGAGAGCCGGCTGAACGGCCTGAACGAGCTCAGCGCCGAGGTCGACCGCAAGTTCGCCGAGCAGCTGGCGCGCCAGCGCGAGCTCGACACCCTCAAGACCTCGTGCGACGGCCTGGCGGCGCAGATGGTCGACGCCCAGCACAAGCTCGAGGCGGTCTCGACGCTGCAGACGAAGCTGCTCCCGATGACGGACCGGGTCGGCGCGCTGCAGACCGAGATCGACCGGGCGCAGGCCCGGATGACCGAGGTGCAGCGGACGGACGCCGACGTGGCCGAGCAGGAGAAGCGGTTCGCCGAACTGCTGGCGGCGAGCCGCGGCGTCTCGACCGAGGTGACCGAGCGCGTCCGGCAGATGCAGACGCTCTCGGAGGAGCTGTCGCGGTCCTCGACGGTCCGCGACGAGCTGATGGCCGACCTCGGCCGGGTGCAGGAGCGGCAGCGCGAGGTGGCCACGCATCTCGAGGCGACCGAGGATCAGCTGAAGCGGACCGAGCGGCTGTTCAAGCAGCTCGACCAGCGCCGCACCCAGCTGGCGTTCGCCGAGAAGAAGATGACGGCCTTCGAGGCGCGCATCGCCGAGCTCAAGCAGAGCACCGACGAGTTCGACAAGAAGATCCAGGCGATCTCGCAGCGCGAGGCGCTCGTCGCGGCCGTCAAGAAGGAGGTCGAGTCGATCTACGAGATCAGCGCGCGCAGCAAGTCGGATCTCGACCACGTGGCCGAGCACCGCGCCGAGCTCGACGCCCTCAAGGCGAAGGTCGACGAACTGCTGGGGCGCATCAGCGAGACCGACGAGCGGATGGTCGCCATCGACGGGCGCCGGAAGGTGGTCGACGAGGTCCAGCACAAGACCAACGCGATCGTCCACGTCCTGGACGACATCCGCGTCAACCTCGAGACCCTCGGCGAGCAGAAGGCCGTCGTGGACCACGTCTCCGAGAAGGTCGCCCAGCTCGACTTCGCGCTGCAGGAGGCCCGCAACACGGTCCGGGCGCTCCAGCACGAGCGCGAGCTGGCCGAGCGGATCGAGCAGAGCATCAAGCAGCTGCGCACGAAGACGGCGCGGGCCGAGGAGGCGAAGCGGATGGCCTGACGCCGCCCGCGCGCACCTCCGTACAGACCACGGGCCGGCAGACGCTTCCGCGCTTGCCGGCCCGTTCTTCGTTCTCCGTTCCTCGTCCTACGTTCCAGGCGCCAGCACCTTCATTCCTGTCCGGCGTCCGCCAGCGACTCCAGCGTATAGACCGTCAGCCGAGCGCCAATCGACAGCCGCGTGCCGCGCAGGTGGTTCCAGCGCTTGAGACGCTCGACCGACGTGTCGAACTGGCGCGCGATGCGGTAGAGCGTGTCGCCCCGCCGCACGCGGTACGTGATCCGGACGCGGCGCTCTTCCTCGCGCGATGCCGCTACGACCTGCGCGGAGGAGTCGTCGCCCGCGCGCGCCGACAGGATGACCCCCGGCTCGCGCGGCACGATCAGCTTCTGGCCGGCCCGGAGCCGGGCGCGGATCGACAGGTAGTTCGCCTCGGCCAGGTCGCTGCGGCGGACCCGCAGTCGCCGCGCAATCCCGAGCAGCGACTCGCCCCGACGGACGGTATACCAGCGCAGCGAGGCCAGGTCGACGTCGCTGCCTTCGGCATCCTGCAGCCGGGCCCGCACCAGGTCGCCCGTCCCCTGCGGCACCTTCAACTCGTAGTCCTTCGCCCGCACGGGCGTCGTCCAGCGGCGCAACTCGGGGTTCAGGGCCTGGATCTGCTCGACCGACGTGCCGGTCCACTCGGCGACCCGCCGCAGGTCGACCGGCTGCGGCAGCTTCACCGTGTCGCAGATGACCGGCTGCACGTGGGGCACGGTGAACCCGTACTTCGTCGGGTTCCGCGCCACGATGATGGCCGCCAGGATCATCGGGACGTACTCGCGGGTCTCGCGCGGCAGCAGTCGCGGCTTCGCCGCCAGCGCCCAGAAATCGGTGACGCCGTGCGCCCGGCGGATCGCCCCCTGGACCCGGCCGGGCCCGCCGTTGTAGGAGGCGAGCGCGAGCGGCCAGTTCCCGTCGAACGTCTGCTCGAGCGTCTGCAGGTACTTGGCCGCCGCCAGCGTCGCCTTCCGGGGATCCGACCGCTCGTCGACGTACCAGTCGTGCTTCAGGCCGTTCTCGACGGCCGTCGTCCGCATGAACTGCCAGACCCCCTTCGCGCTGGCGCGCGACAGAGCGTCCGACTTGAAGGCGCTCTCGACGATCGGCACGTACGCGAGGTCCTGCGGCAGACCGTCGGCTCGGAACACCCGGCGGATCATCGGCAGATACGGGCTGCCGCGGTCGAGCGAGGCCTGGAACCAGTCGTGGAGCTTTCCGGAGAAGAGCTCGACGTAGGAGAGCACCTGATCGTTGAGCGGGATCGAGAGATCGTGGCCGGGCTGCTGGAGGTCGCTCGAAACCGTCTGCTCCAGCTTCTGCCAGTCGGGCGGCGGGGTCGCCTTGCCGAACGTCGACAGCGCCAGCAGCTGGTCGATACTCGCCGGTTCGTACTTCTTCTCGGTGAACCCGTCGCCTTCCGCCAGGGCCGTGAGTTCCTCAGTGCTGATCCGGTCGACCAGATCGTCGAACCGGCGCCGCAGGCGGATGTCGGCATTCACGCCGCCGGGCCACTTCAGCAGGACATCGACCGCCTGGTTGAACTCGGCCCGGGCCTCGTCCAGATGGCCAAGCTTCAGCGCGGCCTGCCCCTGCTGGAAGTGCCCATCCGAGGCAGCCAGCACGGCCGTGACGGGATCGTCGGGCGTCGGCACCGGCGTCGCCGGCACGCTCGTGACCGCCGGCGGCTGAGCGGGGAGGAGACTGGGCGCGCGGGAGGCGACGCCGGCGGCGCATCCACCCGCAACTAGAGCTGCGCTTGCGACTGCCGCGAGCGGCAGCCAGGACCTTCGAACCATTCGGGCGCTCCGCGAAGCCGACCCGCCCCTGGCGGGAGGGCCGGCGTCGTAAGTCGTCCCCCTGGGGGGCTCCTGGTTACTGACGCGCGCTGGGAAGCACGCCGCATAGCGGCCGCGGGAGGGCCTGCAGCCGACAGAAATGCATCCGAAACGTAACATGCCCGCCGGAGGGCGGTCAACGTGTAAGTACTTCTCTGCTCGACAGTAGAGGGGATCAGGACGGACGGGGAAGCTCGGCCTGGACGAACACGTGGTGCTGCTCGCCCAGGTCGCGCGCCGCCGGGGTCACGATGGTCCGCTCGCCGACGACCAGCTTGCGCCCCTTCCGAACGGCCTGCCGGACGTCGTCCTCGCAGATGAACTCCTCGGGCCGGGCGGCCTCGGCCGGCGGTGGCGGGACCGGCGCGGGTGTCGAGACGGGGGCCGCCGCCGGTGCGGGCGCCGGCGCAACGGCCGGGGCGGGCGCGGCACTGGCAATGCCCCGGGACTTCAGGAACTGATCGATACGCTGCATCAGCGGTGCCGCACCGAGCCCGCGGGGCTCGTCGCGCAGCGGCGCCTGCGGCAGGGCGGGCGCCGTCGAGGCCGCCGGGACCGGCCGGGAAGGTGCGGCGGTTCCCGCCTCAGGGCGCGCGGGCGCCGGGCGCAGCTCGTAGGCGAGCCGCTTGATGTTCAGCAGGTGCTGGGGTGTGATGTTGTCCGACGTGATGTTCCCGCCGTAGCCGCCGCAGCCGAGCGTCATCGCCGGCGCCAGCCCCGTGGTCAGGCCGATGGAGCCGAGCGTGGTCGGGGTGTTCACGCAGATCCGGAAGGCCGGCTTCTTCAGGCCGAACTCGAGGATAATCGCTTCATTGCGCGAGTGGATGGACATCGTGTGGCCCATTCCCCCGTAGCGCAGGATCGCCTTGCAGCGCGCGCAACCCTCGCGCCAGTCCTTCACCACGTAGAAGGAGAGCACGGGGCAGAGTTTCTCGATCGACAGCGGGTAGTCGCGGCCCACCCCCTCGAGCGGCGCGATGAGCACCCGCGTGTCGGGGGGGACCGTCAGGCCGACCTGCTCCGCGATGTACCGCGCGGTCTTGCCGACGAGTGCCGGGTTCGGCAGCCGCTGCGGCGTGACGAGCTGCTTCGCCAGCAGGTCCATCTCGGGGCTCGACAGGAAGTAGCCGCCCTGCTGCACGAACTCGCGACGGACCTCGCCCGCGACGGCCTCGTCCACCACCACGGAGTTCTCGGACGAGCAGAGGACGCCATTGTCGAACGTCTTGCCGGTGATGATGTCCCGGACGGCCTTCTTCACGTCGGCCGTGGACTCGATGTAGGCCGGGGCGTTGCCGGGACCGACGCCGTAGGCCGGTTTGCCCGCGCTGTAGGCGGCCCGCACCAGCCCCATGCCGCCCGTGGCGAGGATCACGGCCACCTCGCGCTGCCGCATCAGCTCCTGCGTCCCCTCGAGCGTGACGGTCGTCATCCACGACACGGCCCCGTCGGGGGCGCCGGCGCGCCGCGCGGCGTCGCCGAGGACCTCGGCCACGCGGCTGATGCAGCCGACGGCCGACGGGTGCGGGCTGAGCACGATCGCGCAGCGCGCCTTCAGCGCGATCAGCACCTTGTAGATCGTCGTCGACGTCGGGTTGGTCGAGGGCACGATCGCCGCGACGACGCCGAAGGGCTCCGCGATCTCCACGACGCGTCGCTCCTGGTCGCGCCGGACGACCCCCACGGTCCGCATCGGGCGGATGAAGCGGTACACGGTCTCCGACGCGAACAGGTTCTTCTGGATCTTGTCAGCCACCAGCCCGTAGCCGGTCTCGTCCACCGCGAGGCGGGCGAACGCCTCGGCCTGCGGCGTCGCGGCGGCCGCGACGGCATCGACGAGCGCGTCGATCTGCTCCTGGGAGAACTCGGCGAGCTCCGCCTGTGCCACTTTCGCGCGACGGGCCAGCCGGCGGGCCTCCTGGATGGACGCCAGGTCGCGGTCGCTGGGAGGGGTGTGCGGGTCGACTGCCATAGGGAAGCGCGCCGTGCCGGGGCGAACCGGGCCCGCGGGTCGTCAGCGGGCCGGCGGGCGTACCTAGACGACTTTCGGAAGAATCTTCTCGACCTCGGCGTGCGGCCGGGGGATGACGTGGACCGACACGAGCTCGCCGACACGCCGCGCGGCCGCGGCCCCAGCGTCGGTGGCCGCCTTCACGGCGCCCACGTCACCGCGCACCATCACCGTGACGTACCCGGCGCCGATGTATTCCTTGCCGACCAGGACGACGTTGGCGGCCTTGACCATCGCGTCGGCCGCTTCCACCGACCCGATGAGGCCCCGCGTCTCGACCAGCCCCAGCGCTTCGAGCGACATGCCGTTCCTCCGGCCCGCGGCAGCGCGGGCACGCCCGGCCGGTCCGGCGCCCGTGCGCCCGAGCCGGCTCGTGTCGCCAGAACTCTAACAGATTGCAGAAGATGCGGCAACTGCACTATCATGCCGTCGCGTGACAATCCTGACGTCGCGACGACCGTCTCTCCGGCCCCGGTCGCCGCGCCGTGTGGCCTCGTGGTCCGGGCCGGACGCGGTCCGACATCCATGAGCGCTACGCTCCGCACGCCCCGCCTGCTGGCGGCACTTGCCCTCGCGGCCCTCACGACCACCGCCTGTCATCGCCAGTCGGTCACCCCGCCGGTGGCAACGCCGTCGCTGACCATCGACCGGACCTCGGCCGCCCTCGGCAGCCCGATCGAGCTCCACTATCACTTCACGGTGGCCAAGGACGCGAAATTCGACCAGAACTACTGGGTCATGGTCCACTTCGTGAATGCCGATGAAGAGCTCATGTGGACCGACGATCACCAGCCGCCCGTCCCGACGACGCAGTGGAAGCCGGGTCAGGAGATCGACTACACGCGGACCCTGTTCCTGCCGGTGTATCCGTACGTCGGCCAGGCCACGGTCCAGGTGGGCCTCTACTCGCCGACGACCAAGCAGCGGCTGACGCTGTCGGGGACCGACATCGGACAGAAGGCGTATCAGGTCGCGCGGCTCGAGATCCTGCCGCAGACCGCCAGCGTCCCGCTCGACTACCAGAGCGGCTGGAACGACCTGGAGACGGCGCAGGGGACGCCCGCCAATCAGTGGCGCTGGACGAAGAAGAACGCCGTCATCACCTTCCCGAACCCGAAGCGGGACATCACGTTCTATCTGGATCTCGACACGGGTGCCGTATTCGACTCGCAGCAGGTGACTGTCACCGCGGCGGGGCAACCGGTCACGCAGTTGACACTCGCCGCCAACCAGCGCGAGCTCAAGCTGATTCCGATCTCCGCTGCGCAGCTGGGAACGGGCGACACCGCCACCATCGGACTGGACGTCGACAAGACGTTCGTGCCGGCCCAGATCCCGGCCCTGCACAACGCGGATCCCCGCGAGCTCGGCGTGCGCGTCTTCCACGCCTTCGTGCTCCCCAGGTAGCCATGCCGCACGTCCGACCGATGCGCGCCGGCCGTCTGCTGCTGCTCACCCTGCTGGTGACGGCCGCGGGGACGGCGCGCGCGTCGGCCGAGCTCGTCTTCTTCACCTCGGGCCGGACGCTCTCGGTCCAGGCACACCGGATCGACGGCACCGCCATCGTTCTGGTGCTGCGCGACGGCGGGGAGGTGACGTGCGACCGGGCCGCGATTGCGCGGATTGCGCCCGACGAGATGCCCGACCCGGGACAGCCGGCCCCGGCCCCGGCTCCCGTCCCGGCGCTCTCCGCCGCCGCCGGACCCGCGCCCTACGACACCATCGTGCAGCAGGTTGCGGCGCGCCAGGGGGTGGATGCGGGCCTCGTGCGGGCGATGATTGCCGTCGAGTCCGACTGGCAGCCGGGGGCCACGTCGCCGAAAGGGGCGATGGGGCTGATGCAGCTGATGCCCGAGACGGCCCGCCAGTATCACCTCGCGAACCCCTACGACCCCCGGGCCAACATCGAGGCCGGCGTCCGGCACCTCAAGGCGCTGTTGACGCGCTACTCGCTGCGCCTCGCCCTGGCGGCGTACAACGCCGGCGAGGCCGCCGTCGCGCGGTTCGGCGGCATCCCCCCCTATCCCGAAACCCGGGACTACGTCACGCGGGTGCTCGCCCGCGCGCAGCGCTGAAACGGATCGACGGAGACGGCGCCGGGACGGCAGCCCGGCCGTGGTGTGCCGTCGAGCGTCATTGTGTGCAGGCCGGTGGGGGCCTCGCGCCGCGCGCCGATTTCCCCGGGAGAGGGTCGGCCGCCGCGCAATGCTGCTATAATCCGGATGCCGATAATGTCCTGTGTGACAAGCTGTTGCGATGGAATTCCGGTGTAGGCTCGGCACGGCGGCCGGCGAGGTCATCGAGGGGGTGTACGTCGCCGACAACGAGTCCCGTCTCCGGCACGACCTGGAGGAGAAGGGGCTGTTCGTGCTCGAGCTGCATCCCAAGGGGGCGCTCGGGCTCGGCGGGTTGTCGCTGGCGCTGCCGCGGCGGCGGACGATCGCGACGCGCGAGTTCCTGGTGTTCAACCAGGAACTGGCGACGCTGCTGAAGGCCGGCATGCCGCTGGTGCAGTCGCTCGACCTGCTGCGGCTGCGGGTGCTGAACCCGGTGTTCCGCGGCGTGCTCGACGACGTGTACGAGAAGGTGAAGGCGGGGACCTCGCTGTCGGAGGCGTTCGAGGTGCACAGCGAGCTGTTCCCGAGCGTGTACACGGCGTCGCTGCTGGCCGGCGAGCGCAGCGGCAACCTCGACTCGGTGCTGCGGCGCTACGTGTCGTACACGAAGATCATCGCCACCATCCGGCGCAAGACGCTGTCGGCGCTGGTCTACCCGATGATCCTGGTCTCGCTGTCGATCGTGCTGGTCGGGATCATCGTGCTGAAGGTGGTGCCGGCCTTCTCGGAGTTCTACGCGTCGTTCGGATCGCAGCTGCCGCTGGCCACGCGCGTCATCGTCCGTGTCTCGGACATCATCCGCCGCGAGTTCCTGCTGCTCGTCGGCGGGCTGGTCGCGGCGGTCGTCGCCTGCCTGGTCTGGCTGAAGCGGCCCGGCCGGAAGGCGCAGCTCGACCACCTGCTGCTGCGGGTACCGGTGCTCGGGCCGATTGCGGCCAAGTTCGCCACCTCGCAGCTGGCGCGGACGCTGGCGACGCTGCTCGGCGGCGGGCTGCCGCTGGTGAATGCGCTCGAGATCTCGGCGCGGTCGATCGGGAACCGGTACGTCGCGCAGCAGCTCGACGTGGTGGGGCAGCAGGTGCGCGAGGGGCAGTCGTTCGCCGCGGCGCTCGAGGCCCGCAAGGTGTTCCCGGAAGTGTCGGTGAAGATGGCGGAAGTGGGGGAGTCGACCGGCGCGCTGCAGGACATGCTGAACAACGTCGCCGACTTCTTCGACGAGGAGATCGACACGAACATGGAGCGCTTCATCACGCTGGTGGAGCCGGTCCTGCTGGTGGCGATGGGCATCGTGATCGCCGGGCTGCTGCTCGCGCTCTACATGCCGCTGTTCCAGCTCAGCTCCGTGCTGGGCCATTAGGGAGAATCGCGTGGAGATCCCGGATCCCGCCCAGACGCTGCCCGCGGCGGTCCCGGTACACGATCCGGCCGAGCTGCCGGCCGAGGAGCGGCAGGCGGAGCTGGCGCGCGCGCGCCGGCTGGCGGAGCGCTACCACCTCGAGTTCGTCGACATGGAGCAGTTCCGGATCGACCAGGAGCTGTTCCGCTCGATCCCGGCCGACCTGATGCTGCGCTACGGCTTCGTGCCGTACCGCCGCGAGGGGCGGACGCTGGTGATCGTCGTGTCGGATCCGACCGACCTGCCGATGATCGACGAGCTGTCGCTGATCCTCCAGACCCCCATCAAGGTGACCGTCGGCGCCGCCTCCGCGATCCAGTCGATTCTGAAGAAGAGCGAGAGCTCGCAGCGCGTGCTCGAGGAGGCGACCGAGGGGTTCCAGCTCCAGCTGCTCAAGGAGGACGAGAGCGGCGAGGAGAGCCTCACCGTCGAGCGGCTGACCAGCGACATCAGCCCGGTCATCCGGCTCGTGGACTCCACCATCTTCACGGCCCTGCAGCGGCGGGCGAGCGACATCCATATCGAGACCCAGGACGACGCGGTCGTCGTGAAGTACCGCATCGACGGCG
>JAGWRA010000058.1 GCA_028876655.1 Acidobacteriota bacterium
CCGCCCGCCGCCGACAAGCGGCGATGCGTCTCACGGCGAGACGCCACCAGAATCAGCACGCCGGCCGTCGCCGTCGCCATCGTGGGCGCGATCAATTCCAGGTGACTGAATAGCAACTCGACCGCGGCATCTGGAATCCGTGCCGGGACAAGAGCGACATAGACGTTGTGACTGCAGACGAGGTGCGTGTGCTCCTCTCTTCAGTTCACGGGCGTGCCTCGCGCCCTGGCCACGGCTCCGTGCGGGCCAGACGTCTGGCCACCTGCTGGCCAGCTTCATGGCCACGTCGTGGCCACGATCTGGGCGGCTCGCTGGCCACCGGATGGCCACAAGACGGACGACCAGCCGGGACGTGAGCGACCCCGCGGACCAGCCTCGGGGCCACGATCGCGGGCGGAAGGCGGGGTCGCTCACGTCCCGGTACGCGTACCCAGCGGCTATCCGGGGCGGCAGAGAACGCCGCCCCATGCACGCGGCCAGCCCTGGGTGCTGCCATCCACAAGGCGGCGCAGCCGTTGGAGTTAGGACGCCGTGCCGGTGCTCCGAGGCGGCCGTCAGTGAGGCCTTTCTCCCGTCCGCGTCCGGCCGACGGTGGGGGGAAGAATGACTTGTGGGTCTCTTCCCCTCTCTCTTCCCCCTCCTGCCAGGTTCAGGCCGCCCCCACCAACGCCAGCAGGTGCAGATACTGGTGGGGCAGCACGCTCAATTCCAGCCTCCCGGTGCCACGCTCGATCGCATCCGCCAGCGTCGGCGACAACGTGGCATCCAGCGCCGGATCGCCCCGCTCGAGCCAGGCCCGATACAGGGCACGGAACCGCGGCGCACTGAAGGCTTTGATCGCCTGATCGAACCGCTCGTGGGCCCCCTTTGGAGCCCGTCGGCGAACGCGGACATGCCAGCGGAGCTCATCCGCGACTCTCGGGTGCCGCGGCATGGCGAGTTGCTCGCGAAAGGCGGCGCGTTGCGCGGCGGTCGCGTGGTTCAGCTGACGCGGGATCAGGAGGAGGCACCGTCCAGGCGGGCAGCCAGTGAAGCCGTCGCACCGGGAACGTAACCGTCAGCGGGCTAAAGGGGCGCAGACGTCACAGGCTCGCCTTGAATCCGATCCGATCGATGGCGGCCACCATCTGCTGCGGCTGCACGCGGGCGGCATCGTAGTCTACGTCGGCCTTCCCTGCGTCGTAGTTCAGTGTGACGCGGCGGACGCCGTTCATCTCACTGAGCACGCTCTTGATGCTGACCGCGCAGGCGGCGCAATCCAGGTTGCTCAGCTTGAGTGTCACGTGCGAGACCGTGGCGGCCGTCGGCGTCGTGGCCGTCGTGGCCGCGGCGGTCGTGGCCGCGGCGGCGCGGGCCGATGAGCCAGTCGGCGCGCAACAGACCAGCAGACCCAGGCCGACGGCGACGAGCGGGATGGCGGCGAGTCCGACGAAAGGCATCCGGGTCTTCATGGTCTTCAGGGTCTTCATGGGAACACTCCTTGATTGCTGCTGGGTCGTCCGATTCACGTGACCGGACACACGAGGTGTCACGGCCGCCGGGCCACCGGTCAGGCGGCACAGCACGACAGCTTCTTCACGTCCTTCGTGAACGTCTGCGCGGCGAGCTTGATCCCCTCCGCCAGCGTCAGGTACGGGTGGAACGTCGCGGCCAGATCCGTCACGCTGATGCCGTGCCGGATCGCGAGCGTCGGCTCCTGGATCATCTCCCCGGCTTCCGCCGAGACGATGAGCGCCCCGACCAGCCGGTTCGTCTGCCGATCGGCCACCAGCGTGATGAAGCCACGCGTATCGCGCGCCGCGAGCGCGCGCGGCACGTAGGCCAGGGGCAGGGTCGAGACCGCGACATCCAGCCCCTGCGCCCGCGCCTCCTGCTCGCTCAGGCCGACCGAGGCGACCTGCGGATCGGTGAAGGTGACGCGCGGCAGCGCCGACAGGTCGTAGCGGCGCATGGGGCCGTCGAGGGCGTTCTCGGCGGCCAGGTTGCCGCCGTAGGCCGCGACGTAGACGAACATCGGGTCGCCGATCACGTCGCCGGCCGCGTAGACGCCCGGGCGCGACGTTTCCAGGTACTCGTTCACCGCGATCTCACCCTTGCGACCGAGACGGACACCGGCTTCGTCCAGGCCGAAGCCGCGCGTGTTCGCCCGGCGGCCGGTGGCCACGAGGAGCTGCTCGGCGCGCATGGTCTCCCGCTGTCCGTCGACGGTGGCCTCCACCAGGTAGCCGGTCCGATCGCGGCTCACGCGGTCGACCGACGCGCCGGTCCGGATCGTCAGCCCTTCCTCCTGCAGATAACCGGCCAGGGCCGCCCCCGCGTCCGGAGCCTCCGCCGGTACCAGCGTCGGCAGCGCCTCGAAGACCGTCACCTGTGTCCCCAGACGGGCGAAGATCTGCGCGATCTCGATGCCGACACTCCCGCTGCCGACGACCACCAGCGACGCGGGCCGGGTCGTCAGCGCCAGCGCCTCGGTGCTGGTCAGGTAGCCGGCCTCGGCCAGGCCGGTAATCGGCGGCGCCCAGGGCGACGAGCCGGTCGTGACGATGAGGCGCCCCGGCTTCAGCACGTCGTCGCCCACCGCCAGCGAGCCGTCGCGGTTCACCCGACCACGGTCCTGCCGCAATGTGATGTTCGGATAGGCGGCGAGCACATCCCAGTACTTCTCCTGCCGCAACGTCGCGACCAGGGCGTCCTTCTGGGCGATCATCGCCGGCAGGTCCGGCGGCTGCGCCGCGGTGTGGATGCCGGCGAACGGATGGTGCGCGGCGCGATGCTGCACCTCGACCGCCCGGATCAGCGTCTTCGACGGGACGCAGCCGACGTTCACACAGGTGCCGCCGAGCGTCCCCCCTTCGATGAGTGTCACCCGGGCGCCGAGGTCGGCGGCATGGATGGAGGCCGCGAAGCCAGCCGACCCACCGCCCAGGACGACGACATCGGGGCGCGGCCCGCCGGACCGGACCGCGGGACCGGCTGGTTGCGCGCCGCGCGCGGGTGCGACGGGGGTGCCGGCGACCGGCGTGGCGCGATAGCCCGCCCGCTCGACGGCCGCGACCAGCACGGCCGTCGTGGCGGGACCACCCGGCGCCAGCTCGACGTCGGCGCGCGCCTCGGGATAACTGACGGCGGCCCGCTGGACGCCGCCCACCTGCGCGAGCGCCCGCTGGATCGTGATCGCGCAATGCTCGCAGGTCATGCCGTCGATGCGCAGGGCCAACGTGTCGTTCGTCTCTGGCGTCATGTCGCTCGTGCCTCTCCTGCCGTCTTCTCGTCTGGATGATGATGATGGCGTCCCGTGACCCGGCGCAGCCGGGGCCGACCCCGCCGCCGGCGTCGTCTTACAGCAGGAAGCGGACGTAATAGGGGAAGGCCGCCAGCAGCACGATCAGCACGGTCGCCACCCACAGCCCCCATCGCGCGACCCGCTTCGACGAGGGCGCGCAGGTCGTGCAGGCCTCGCCTCCGGCGCCGGCGGTCGCCGGCACCGGCCGATACGTCACGTAATAACCGACCGCCAGCAACAGGCCCGAGAGTCCCAGCAGCCACGGGCGGTAGGGCTCGAACGTCAGGGCGACGGCCCCCAGGGTGCCCGCCCCCAGCATCACGGCCACCAGTGGACCGACGCAGCAGGCCGAGGCGGCCAGCGCCGCGACGACCGCGCCGATCGTGGTCTTCATCACGTTCTCCTGAACTCTTCCGCCACCGGACAGGCGGGATCCGGCGTTTTCGCCAGCGCCGCGTCGCACGCGCGCAAATGGTCCAGGAGTGTCTGGCGGAACGCCTCGAGCTCGGCGCGCTTCCGCTCGATCTCGTTCAGCTTCGACGCCAGTAGCGCGCGGACCTGTCGACAGTGTTCCTGGGTGCCGCTGTGGTCGAGATAGCTGACGAGTCGGCGGATCTCGGCCAGCGTCAACCCCTGGGCCTTGGCCTGCCGGATGAGTTGCAGACGCTCGAGGGCGGCCGTGCTGTAGGTCCGGAAGCCGCCGGCGCTGCGCGCCGGCCGTCGCAGCAGGCCGACGCGCTCGTAATAGCGGAGGGTATCCACTGTGACGCCCACCCGCGCGGCCAGTTGGCCGATCTGCAGGGGCCGCTGCGACACGGGCCGTTCCCCGGTATGCGGGGCGGTTGCCCCTGACCGCTGCGCACGTGTCATGTCGGGTTCCGGCTGGATCCGGCGGTTCTTCCGCGGCGCTCTGCGGGATGCAGGCTTCATCGGTCGACCATCCTGCCCCCATTGTCGCCCCTGGAGTGCACTCCAGAGTCAAGAGGAATGTTTGTGATGTACTGGCCGCCGATTCGACAGGCCTCGGGCCGCACAAGCCATGCGCAGGAGGGGTTCAGATGACACACTCGTTCGATCTCGTGGTCGTCGGCACCGGTTCGGCTGCGTCGACCGTGGCACACGCGTGCCGCCGGAAGGGCTGGCAGGTGGCGGTGGTCGATTCGCGGCCATTCGGCGGAACCTGCGCGCTGCGCGGATGCGATCCGAAGAAGATTCTGGTCGGGGCGGCCGAAGCGGTCGATCACGTGCGCCGCATGCGCGGCAAGGGGGTCGACGGCGCAGACGAATCAGTAGATCTTCACCCGGGATCTGCAACAGCGCCGGCTTCTGGCCGCTCGCAATCACCACGAACCGTCCGTCGAGCGTGTCTATCCGCAGTGGCAGCACGTGTCGGCGCTCCAGGCTTCGCGTGCCTCGCGGAAGAGGAACGGGGCCAGGGCGAGCGCGCTCGCGCCGGAGACCCACCAGGCGCCCAGCAGCCACTGCGCGACCAGCGACACGAAGACGACCGTGGACAGATAGCCGCACGTGAGGGACTCGACGGCATCGCTGCGGAGCGCCGCGCTGCCGAGCGTCGACGCGAGGCGCAGCTTGGCGCGAGCCAGCAGGGACATCAGCGGAATCGCGGCGCCCGTCAGCAGTAGACCAGCGATGGAGGCCTGTTGTGCCTGATGGCGCCAGAGCGCGACGCCGCCGCTCACGATCACGTACGTGGTCAGCGCGAACAGCAGCAGGGCACAAATCCGCGAGGCACGGCGCTCAATCGCTTCGGGAAACTCGCCGCCTCGCCGCAGCTCGACGACGAGCCGCCAGATCAGCACGCCAGCGGAGGTCAGCTCGATGAGACTGTCGATGCCGAACGCTTCGAGCACCACGCTGCCTGCGATGAGGCCGGCCGCAAGCGCCACCGACGCTTCGACCGTCATCCAGGCCAGGGTCAGCCACTCCAGCCGCAGGGCTCGATTCACGTCGGCGCGACGGGCGGCGCGTTCAGGCAGAGCGGGCTGCGCAGGATGGGACATCTCCGTCAGCCTACCAGATTCAGCCGATGATCGAAGACGGCGTCCGCCCGGGAACACGTGAGCGCACCGATCGACGGCTCGCAGCCCGAGACGCTCTCGCTTGCTGTTTCGTGGCTCGGAAATGCCTTTACGGTCGGGCCCCCGATTGGGGCTCTTGACGGCAATTGCGTGATGGAGGAACCTTCGTCTCAGTCGAACTCTGATGCCAAAGAGGCAGCCATGCAGGATCTGAAAGCTCATTGGGAGGGCGTGTACGGGACCAAGGGCGAGCGCGAGGTCAGTTGGTTCGAGGCGAGGCCGGACGTGTCGTTGGAGATGCTGGCGGCCGCCGGTGTGACGCGGGAATCGTGCGTGCTCGACGTGGGCGGCGGCGATTCACGACTGATTGATGACCTCGCCGCTCGTGGGATGGACTGCCTGGCGGTGCTGGACGTCTCCGGCGCTGCGCTGCACCGAGCCCGAACCCGACTCGGGGACGCGGCGAGCGTGCCCGTCTGGATCGAAGCCGACGTGACCGGCGAATGGACCCTGAAGCCGATGGACGTGTGGCACGACCGCGCCGTGTTCCACTTCCTCACCGACGCGGAGGACCGCGCGCGCTACCTCTCGCACCTGCATCAGGTACTGAAAGTGAATGGCACGGCCATTATCGCCACCTTCGCGCTCGACGGGCCGGAGAGCTGTAGGGGACTTCGGGTGGCACGGTACTCCGCTGAGTCTCTGGCCGCGACGCTCGGGGCCGAGTTCGTCCTGATGGAGTCGCGGCGTCATATCCACCGGACGCCTTGGGGCAGCTCGCAGGCGTTCCAGTACTCGCGCTTCGCGCGAGTTCAGTGAGTTCGGCTGTGTTCGCGGTTTCCTGAAGGCCGCAGCGAGATTCAAGCCGGGTTCAGAATCGAGGGCGCGCCCCGTGTCCGGCTCGACGCCGCGCCCCGTCTCCCGCCGAGGGACTCAGGCGCCTTCTTCTTCGTCCGCCGACTGCAGCGTCCCGCGGCGCCGGGCCCGTTCCTTGAGCATGACGAACAGGATCGGTACCAGAATGAGCACGTTGACCGTCGAGGTGAGCATGCCGCCGACAATCGGCGCGGCGATCGGCTTCATGACGTCCGATCCGACGCCCGTCTCCCAGAGGATCGGGATGAGGCTCGCCAGCACGGCCACCACGGTCATCAGCACCGGGCGCAGCCGGAGCACGGCACCGTCCATCGTCGCGTGCCGCACGGCGTCGGGATCGAGCGGCTGGCCGGTCTGGAGGCGCATCTCGAGCGCCTCGCGCAGGTAGACCATCATGACGACGCCCGTTTCGACAGCGATCCCGAACAGCGCGATGTAGCCAACCCACACCGCCACGCTGAAGTCGTAGCCGAGCCACCACTGCAGGAGCAGGCCGCCCGTGAGCGCGTACAGGGTCGGCAGGATCAGGATCGCCGCTTCCGCCACGGAGTGGAAGAGCAGATAGAGCAGCGTGAAGATCACGAGGAAGACGATCGGCATGATGATCGTCAGCCGCCGCTCGGCGCGTTGCTGGAATGCGTATTCGCCGGACCACTGGTACGTGTACCCGACCGGCAGGTGCAGCTGCCGCTGCAGGGCGTTCGTGGCGGTCGCGACGAAGCCGCCGTAGTCGGTCGTGGCGAGGTCGACGAAGACGTAGCCGGTCAGCGCGGCATCCTCGTCCCGGATCATCGCCGGCCCGCGCGAGAAGGAGATCCGCGCCACTTCGCCAATCGGAATCTGGGCTCCGGTCGGCGTGGCCAGCATGACGCGCCGCAACTGGGCGATGTCGCCGCGGAAGTCGCGGTTATAGCGGACGTTGACCGGATAGCGCTCCCGCCCCTCGATGTTCTCGGCGATGTTCGCCCCGCCGATACCGGACGTCACCGCCCGCTGAACGTCTCCCACCGTGAGGCCGTACCGCGCGGCCTCCTCGCGGTTCACGTCCACGTTGACGTAGAACCCCTGGGCCACCCGTTCGGCGAACACCGACCGCACCCCGGACAGCTTCGTCAGGATCCGTTCGACCTGCGACCCGACCTGCTGGATGCCGTCGAGGGTGGGCCCCTGGATCTTCAGGCCGACCGGGGTCTTGATCCCGGTCAGCTCCATGTCCAGCCGGTTCTGGATCGGCATCGTCCAGGTGTTGGTGAGGCCCGGAAACTGCAGTTTGGCGTCCATCTCCTGCACGAGCCGGGCATAGGTCATCCCCGGTCGCCACTGGTCCTTCGGTTTCAACGTGATCGTCGTGTCGTACATGCCGAGCGGGGCGTTGTCGGTGGCGCTGTCCGAGCGCCCAATCGTCCCGAAGACGGAGGCGACCTCGGGAAACCCACGGATGATCCGGTCCTGTTCCTGCAGCAGCGCCGACGCCTGCGTAATGGAGATCCCCGGTAGCGCGGTCGGCATGTACAGCGCCGACCCTTCGAACAAGGGCGGCATGAACTGGCTGCCGATCTGCCCGACCAGGGGGATGGTCAGCGCCAGAAACGCCAGATTCAGGACGAGAATCGTTTTCGGGAACCGGAGGCAGAGCCGCAGTACCGGCAGGTAGAGCGCTCTCAACGCTCGGGATACCGGATTGCGATGTTCCGGCCGCAGGCGTCCGCGGACGAACCACAGCATCAGGATCGGCACCAGCGTGATCGCGAGCACCGACGAGAAGCCGATGGCCAGGGTCTTGGTCCAGGCGAGAGGCCGGAACATGCGTCCCTCCTGGGCTTCGAGCAGGAAGACCGGCAGGAACGACACGACGATGATGACGAGCGAGACGAAGATCGCCGGCCCGACCTGCATCGCCGCCTGGATCAGAATAGCCCGCCGCTCGCGTCCGGTGATCGGCGGCGGCTTCCGGCGCGGTCCGTCCTCGCTGCCGGACGTCTCCTCAAGTTCGGGAGATCGAGCGGCGGCCTCCTGCCGTTCCGAGAGCTGCCGGTACCCGTTCTCGACGATGACGATGGCGGCGTCGACGAGAACGCCGATGGCGAGCGCCAGGCCGCCCAGCGACATGATGTTGGCGCTGATCCCCAGGAAGTACATCGGAATGAACGAGGCGAGCACCGCGATGGGCAGGCTGATGATCGGAATCAGGGCCGAGCGGAAGTGGAAGAGAAAGACGATGATCACCAGACTGACGATGGCGGCTTCCTCGAGGAGATCACGCTGCAGCGTCCCCACGCTCTCCCGGATCAGCGTCGAGCGATCGTAGGCCGGCACGACCTTCACCCCGGGCGGGAGCGACGGCGCGATCTCCGCCAGCTTCTGCTTGACGCCGGCAATGACGTTCAGGGCGTTCATGCCGTACCGCATGACCACGATGCCGCCGACCGTTTCGCCCTCGCCGTTCCACTCGGCCACCCCCCGGCGGATGTCGGGCCCGAACGCCACCGTGCCGAGGTCGCGCACCAGGACCGGCGTGCCCCTGACCGTCGCCACGGGGATGGTCGCTAGGTCGTCGAGCGACTTGAAGTAGCCGAGCCCGCGCACCATGGACTCGGCGCCCCCGAGCTCCAGCAGCCGCCCCCCCACTTCGTTCGTACTGTCGCGCACGCGATTGATGACGGTGGACAGCGGAATGCCGTACGCGCGCAGCTTGTCGGGATCGAGCTTCACCTGGTACTGGCGGACGAAACCGCCGATCGACGCGACTTCGGCGACGCCCGGCACGGTTTCGAGCTGATAGCGGAGGAACCAGTCCTGCAGGCTCCGCAAATCGGCCAGACTTCGGGTGTGGCTCGTATCGGTCAG
>JAGWRA010000059.1 GCA_028876655.1 Acidobacteriota bacterium
CCCGGCGCCCGCTGGCGGGCCGCCGCCCGAATCGGCACCCGCGACGGCCGCGCCGACGCGCGGGGGCGCCGACGCCGGCGGACAGGGGGCCGTGAAGGTCGACACGCAGAAGCTGGACAACCTGGTGGACATGGTCGGCGAGCTGGTCGTCGTGCAGGCCATCATCCAGGAGCACCCGGCGCTCGCTCACGTGGCCGACGAGCGGATGACGCGCCACCTGGCGCAGATGAAGCGGATCACGAGCGACCTCCAGCGGACCGCGATGTCGCTGCGGCTGGTGCCGATCCGCCCGACCTTCCAGAAGATGGCGCGCCTCGTCCGCGACCTGAGCCGGAAATCCGGCAAGGCGATCGATCTCGTGCTCTCCGGCGAGGACACGGAGCTGGATCGCAAGGTGGTCGAGGAGATCAACGACCCGCTGATGCACATGGTGCGCAACAGCATCGATCACGGCATCGAGCCGGCCGGCGTGCGGGCGGCGGCCGGCAAGCGGCCGGCCGGGACGCTGTCGCTCAGCGCCTACCACCAGGGCGGCAGCATCGTCATCGCGGTGGCGGACGATGGCGGCGGCCTGAACGCCGACCGGATCCTGGCGAAGGCGATCGCGCAGGGGCTGGTGGCCCCGGGCGCGTCGCTGCCGCCGTCGGAGATCTACGAGCTCATCTTCCATCCGGGGTTCTCGACGGCCGAGAAGGTGACGGAGATCTCGGGGCGCGGCGTCGGCATGGACGTCGTCCGCCGGAACATCGAGGCCCTGCGCGGCCGGATCGACATCCAGTCGACGCCGGGGCAGGGGACGACCTTTTACATCAAGCTGCCGCTCACCCTGGCGATCGTGGACGGCGTGCTGGCGCGGGTCGGCACGCAGCGCTACGTGGTGCCGACCTTCGCCGTGCAGGAGTCGTTCCGGCCGGCGCGGGACCACGTCCACTCGATCGAGGGCCGGCCCTGCATGGTGCAGGTCCGCGAGCGGCTGCTGCCGTTCGTCCGGCTGGCGGACGTCTTCGGGGTCGACGGCGCCATCGGCGATCCGTGGGACGCGACGATGGTGATCATCGAAGACGACGGCCGGCGGATGGGCCTGCAGGTGGATCAGCTGCTCGGCAAGCAGGAAGTCGTGATCAAGTCGATCGGACAGGGACTGGGCGACGCGCCGGGGATTGCCGGCGGCGCGATCCTGGGCGACGGGCAGGTCGGGCTGATCGTGGATGCCGGTGGCATCTTCGAGTTCGTGCGGCGGGAGCCGGCGCGGGCCGCCTAGGCGGGCCGCTGGAGGGAGACAACAGGCATGGAGACGCAGCAGTCGGGGAAGTATCTGACCTTCTGTCTCGGGGACGAGGAGTACGGGCTGCCCGTGCTCACCGTGCGCGAGATCATCAAGATGATGACCATCACCCAGGTGCCCCGCGTGCCGACGCACGTCAAGGGGGTCATCAACCTGCGTGGCAAGGTGATTCCGGTCGTCGACCTGCGGCTGAAGTTCGGCTTCCTGCCGCAGGACTACACCGAGCGGACCTGCATCATCGTCATCGAGGTGATGGCGCAGGCCGGCCGGGCGCTGATGGGCATCGTGGTCGACTCGGTGTCGGAGGTGCTCAACATCACCGCCGAGGAGACCGAACCGACGCCGGAGTTCGGCGAGCGGCTCGACACGGCCTACATGCGGGGCGTGGCGAAGGTGAAGGGCGCGGTCAAGATCCTCCTGGATCTCGACCGGATTCTCGGCCTGGACGCCGCGGTGGCCGCATGAGCGTCGTCTTCGAGGAGGCCGCGCCGGCGCTGAGCGATCGCGAGCTGAACGCCGTGGTGCAGCTGGTCTACCAGCGCAGCGGCATCACGCTCCACGACGGCAAGCGGGCGCTCATCACGGCCCGGCTGCAGAAGCGGCTCAAGGCGGGGGGCTTCCGGTCGTTCGCGGCCTACCTGCGCTTCGTCGAGCAGGACGCCTCGGGCCAGGAACTGGTGCAGCTGCTCGATGCCATCGCCACGAACCACACGAGCTTCTTCCGCGAGCCGCAGCACTTCGACTTCCTGCGGGAGCAGATCGTGCCCGAGTGGCTGGGCCGTCCCGACCGGGGACCGATCGAACTGTGGAGCGCCGCCTGTTCGACGGGGGAGGAGCCGTACACGATCCTGATGACGCTGCTCGACGCGTTGCCGGCGGCCGACGCCGGCCGGGTCCGGCTGCTGGCCTCTGATTTGTCGACCAAGGCGCTCGCGACGGCCCGCGCCGGCGTCTACCGGCTGGACCGGGTGCAGGACCTGCCGCCGGCGATTCTGCGGCGCCATTTCGAGCGCGGCCTGGGCGAGCAGGAGGGGCTGGCGCGGGTCCGGCCGGCCCTGCGCGAGCGGGTCACCTTCGAGCAGCGGAACCTGCTCGAGATCGGCGCGATGGGCCGCCCCTTCGACGTCATCTTCTGCCGCAACGTGATGATCTACTTCGATCGCGCGGTGCAGCAGCGGGTCGTGGCGGCGCTGGAGCGGCACCTCGCGCCCGGCGGCTACCTGTTCATCTCACACTCGGAAGGGCTCAACGGCGTGACCCACGGTCTGCAGTGGGTGGCGCCGGCAGTCTATCGGCGGAGGCTCACGTGATCGGCTGGGAGAAATCAGGAGCGGTGCCCGTGCGGACGGGCGCAATGGGGGTTCCGCCCGCGGCGGAGCGGGCGACCGGCGGGCGCCGGCTGGTCGTCGGAATTGGCGAACTGGCCGTCTCGGACAGCCCCGGCGACGTGATCGTGACGCACGCGCTCGGCAGCTGCATCGCCGTCTGCCTGTGGGATCCGGCGTCGCAGGTGGGCGGGCTGCTGCACTTCCTGCTGCCCGATTCGCGCATCAACGGCGCGCGGGCGGCCGCGCAGCCGGCGACCTTCGCCGACCTCGGCATCCCCCGGCTCCTCGAGGCCGTCACGGCCCGGGGCTGGAGGAAGACGCGGGCGCAGGTCCGGCTGATCGGCGGGGCCGAGGCGGTCGGACGCGCGGGCGGCGGCACCGGCACGCTGAACATCGGCAAGCGGAACATCGTCGCCGCCCGCGGCCTGCTGTGGCGTGCGGGCATCATGGTGACGGGCGAGGACGTGGGCGGTTCGCAGGCGCGGACCGTGAGTCTGGCGATGGCCGACGGGCGCGTGCGCGTCACGTCGGGCGGTGCGGTCGTCAACGAGCTGTGAGGTTGGCTGGCAAGGACGCGAGGACGAAGATGAGTGAGACCACTGAGGCGGCGCCGGACCGCAATATCCTGATCGTCGACGACTCGGCGATGATGCGCGCGATGATCCGGCGGGTCGCCGCGCTGGCGGACGTGCCGATCGGCCGGGTCTTCGAAGCGGCCAACGGCGCCGAGGCCCTGGCGATTCTGGAGCGGGAGCCGATCGCCGCGCTGTTCACGGACATCAACATGCCGGTCATGACCGGGACCGAACTCCTGCGCGTGATCGAGGAACGCGGGGCGTGGCCCGATCTGATCCGGGTGATCGTCTCGACCGACGGGTCGCAGGCCCGCCGCGAGGAGGTCGACCACCTGCACGTCCGCTGCTACGTCGAGAAACCATTTCGCCCGGAGGTGATGCGTGACGTCCTCTGTGAACTGTCGGCAGACGCCGACCCCCGCTGAGCACTACGGCCCGCTGATGGCGGCGCTCGCCGACGTCGCCGAGCAGAGCTTCTTCGCCTGCGTCGATCCGTGCGACGCCGCCTCGTTCGAGGAGCGGGCGGCCGGCGTGGACAACTGGCTCCGGGTGTCGGTCGGCTTCCAGGGGGCTTTCGCCGGCCTGTTCTCGTGCACCCTGCCCGAACCGCTTGCCGCCGAGCTCTTCGACAGCTTCCTCGGCCAGGCCGACGAGTCGGCCCGCAACGAGACGCTCGTCTTCGACCTGGTCGGGGAGTTCGGCAACATGATCTGCGGCACCTGGCTGACCCGGACCGCCGAGCGCCGCCGCTTCGCGCTCCACCGGCCCGAGGTGCGCCGCGTCCCCCCGCCCGTCGTGACGACGGGCGCCGAGGGCGGCCAGGAACTGCTCTGCCTGAACGACCGGCCCCTGGCCGTCGGGCTCGTCTTCGTGCCATGGCAGGGGTGACGCCGGCGGCGACCGTGAAACCGACCCGGGTCCTGGTGGTCGACGATTCGGCGATCGTCCGCAAGCTGCTGACCGACGCGTTGCGGGGGCAGCCCGACATCGAGGTCGTCGGCGCGGCGTCCGATCCCTTCATGGCGCGGGACCTCATCCTGCGCCACGAGCCGGACGTCGTCACGCTGGACGTCGAGATGCCGCGCATGGATGGACTGACGTTCCTCGGGCGCCTCATGGAACACCATCCCGTGCCGGTCATCATCGTCAGCTCGCTGACGCAGTCCGGCTCGGCGGCGAGCATCGAGGCTCTGCGGCTGGGAGCCGTGGACGTCATTCCCAAGCCCGGAGGGCCGTATTCGGTCGGCCAGGTCACCGAGCGGTTGATCCAGCGGATCCGCGGCCTGCGCGCAACGCCGATGCGGCTCACGCGGGCGGCGGCGGAACGGCCGGCGGGCGCCGGCAGGGCACCGGCGGCCGCCGGATCGTGGCGGAAGCTGAACGGCCTCATCCTGGTCGGGGCCTCGACCGGCGGCACCCAGGCGATCGAGGGGCTGCTGACGCGTCTGCCCGCCGACACGCCTCCAATCGCCATCGTGCAGCACATGCCTGCGGCGTTCACCCGGGCGTTCGCCGATCGGCTGAACGGCAGCTGTCCGATGACCGTGCGCGAGGCGCAGGGCGGGGAGTGGCTGGAACGCGGGGTGGCGTACATCGCGCCGGGCGATCGGCACATGGTGCTGGAAGGGGCGGGCCTGCGCGTCCGGACGGCGCTGAAGAACGGCCCGCTCGTGCAGTATCAGCGGCCCGCGGTGGACGTCCTGTTCCATTCGGCCGCGCGGCTGCACGGGGCGCCGATGGTGGCGCTGCTGCTGACCGGCATGGGGGCCGACGGCGCCGACGGAATGGTGGCGCTGCGGAAGGCCGGGGTGGAAACGATCGCGGAAGACGAGCAGTCGTGCGTCGTGTTCGGCATGCCCAAGGAGGCGATCGCCCGCGGTGGCGCCAGCCAGGTCGCCACGCTCTGGGCGATGCCGTCGCTCATTCACGCGGCGTTGTCGCGGCCGTCGGCTGTGTCCGAGACGACGAGGCCGGCGGCGCAGACGGGCGCTCCGCAGGGGCCGTCGTGACGGCGGGAGACACGACGGGTAGCGAGGTCTGGAAGACCGCTCCCTGTCCGGGGCTGGTCATCAGCCGGATCTCACCGCCATTGGCCCTGACGCTGCGCGCCACCGACGCGAGACCCAGCCCGCGGCCACGGCCCGCGCTGGTACTGAAGAAGCGATCGAAGACGCGCGCGGCGACCTCCGGCGTCATGCCGGGGCCCGTGTCGGAGACTTCGAGAAGGGCCAGGCCGGCCTCCCGGGCGCTGCTGCCGGTGGGATCCGGCGGCTGCGAAGGGGCAAGGGGGCCTTCGGTTCTGATCGTCAGCAGGCCGCCATCGGGCATGGCGTCGCGCGCGTTCAGGACCAGGTTGACCAGAATCTGCTCGATGAGCCCTGCCTCGACCAGCACCGCCGGCCCCACGGGAGCCGGCCGCAGATCGATCCTCAGCGAGGGTCCGGCCAGACGACGCAGCAGGGGCAGGAGCCCGTCGACCGTCCGATTCAGGTCGATCGCCTGACGGGCGCCCGGCGTCCCGGACGCCCGCAGCCGCTCGGTGAGGACGAGGCCGTATTCGACGGCGAGGATCGCTTCGTGCAGGAGCTGGATCGGCTGGTGCACGTCGGGATCGAGCGCCAGGCCGACGTTCCCGCGGACCGCCGTCAGGACGTTGCGGAGGTCGTGGGCGAGGGACCGGTTCATCCGGACGAGCGCAGCCAGCGAAATGGTCGGGGAGCCGTCAACTGGTGGCGCCGTCGACGCCGACGGCGACACCCCGCGCGAATGGAAGACGCCGCGCACGCCACAGGCGCCGTCCGCGAAGAAGTAGCCCTGGCTCGCGATCGGGACCCAATGCCCGTCGCGATGGCGCATCCGGAAGGAGACCGGCGCCGTCAGCCCGCCCGCAGCGACTACACGCGCCATGCTGCGTTCGATTGGCCCGGCATCGTCGGGATGGACGAAGGTCGCGCCGCGCTGGCCGACCATCTCGTGCGGCTCGTATCCGAGCAGCCCGGTGACCGAAGGACTCTGGAAGACGATGATGCCGTCGGCGTTCACGACCGTCACGACGTCGCGCGCGATATCTGGCCAATGGCCGTCGTCGGCTGTGGCAGCGGGATCGTAATCTGGTGGCATGGGTCGATTGGCGTGGCCCTCTCGGTCAGAACGAGGACGGGTACCACGGAAAGCGAACGCAGACAGCAATCGCAATGCCAGAACGGATGAGTTTTGTGGGACAGAAGCTGTCGCAACGGGCGAACTGTCCTGCGTCAATTCTCAATGCAAGCGGAGACCCCGAACTGTCTGGAAACGCGACGGCCGGGCGTCTCTGGGTGGCGTGCGAGTGGGCGGTGCCTCAGACTGATTCGCGGCTCTCGAGGACCTGGCGCAGCTTGTCGACCAGGCCGGCGGCGGCATACGGCTTCTGGATGAAGCCGGCCAGTTCGTCGCCGCCGAAGCGGAAGTGGTCCACGGCGTCCGCCTCGCTGTAGCCGCTCGACAGGATGACCGGCACGTCCCGCCGGATCTGACGGATCTCCCGCAGCGCCTCGACGCCGCTCATCCGCGGCATCGTCATGTCGAGCAGCACCGCCCGGATCTCGCCGGCGTGCGCCCGGAAGACGTCGACCCCCTCGCGGCCGTCGCCCGCCTCCAGCACGTCGAAGCCGCAGCGCTCGAGCACCCCCTGGGCCACGGTCCGCACCCCTTCCTCGTCGTCGACCACCAGAACGAGGCCGTCGCTGTGCCACTCCTCGCGGACCGGTGCCGGCGCCGCCAGTTCGTGCGCCGCCTCCGCCGCGGCCGGCAGCAGCACTTTGAAGGTCGTGCCCATGCCGGGCTCGCTGTAGACCTTGATGGCGCCGTGGTGCCCGCGGACGATCCCCAGGACCGCGGCCAGGCCGAGGCCGCGGCCGGTGAACTTGGTGGTGAAGAACGGGTCGAAGATGCGCGCGCGGGTCGCCGCGTCCATGCCGCAGCCGGTGTCGGAGACCTCGACGAACACGTAGGGCCCGTCGGGGAGGGCCTCGTTGACGTAGGTATCGGACAGGTACTGGGCGTCGACCCGGACGAGGCCCGTGCGGATGGTGATGACGCCGTTCCGGTCGCCGAGCGCGTCGGAGGCGTTCGTGATCAGGTTCATCACGATCTGGCGGACCTGCGAGACGTCGGCGTGCACGGCCGGCAGGGCGTCGCCGAAGTCGAACCGCAGCTCGGCCTTCTTGGAAATCGCGCTGTGGAGCAGGTGCGTCATCTCCTGCACGAGGTTCGACAGGTCGAGCGGCTGGACGACGAAGCGTCCCTTGCCCGAGTAGGCGAGCATCTGGTTGGTCAGCTCGGCCGCCCGCTGCGCCGTCAGCTCGATCTGCGAGAGCCGCGCCTGCACCGGCGAGTCGTCGGCCAGCTCCATCCGCGCCAGCCCGGCGTGCCCCAGCACGCCGAGCAGCAGGTTGTTGAAGTCGTGCGCGATGCCCCCGGCCAGGACGCCCAGGCTCTCGAGCTTCTGCGCGTGCTGCACCTGGGCCTCGAGGCGCAGCCGCTCGGTGACGTTCCGGAAGCTCCAGACGCGGCCGACCCAGGTCGATCCGAGCCGCTGCGGCCGCGACGAGACCTCGAAGGTCCGCCCGTCGCGCAGCTCGAGCAGGGCGCTCGATTCGGCTTCGGGATGCGCTCCCAGGCTGTCGACCTGCGCCAGCAGCGTGTCCGGGGTCTTCAGCCGCGTGGCGGCGTGCTGGATGACCAGCCCGGCGTCGTGCGCGGCCGCCAGATCGTCGGGGACGTCCCACATCTCGACGAAACGGCGGTTGAAGCTCGTGATCCGCGACTGGCTGTCGACCGTCAGGATGCCGTCCGTCGTGGCCTCGAGCGTGGCGCTCAGCAGCGACAGCGCCCGCATGATCTCCTCGCCGGCCCGCTTGCGCTCGGTGATGTCGCGGACGATCGCCTGCAGACGGCCGTCCTCGAGCCGCTTCGCGCTGATCTCCACCGGGAGCGTCGTGCCGTCGGGACGCCGCAGGTGCTGCTCGCTCAGCGAGGCCTGGCCCGTGGTCAGATCCGTGAGCCGCAGCGAGGCGCTGCCGGCGCCATCGGGCGCCAGCACGTCGGTCAGGCCCAGCACCTGCAGCTCGACGCCGGTGCAGCCCAGCATCTCGCAGGCCCGCGAGTTCGCGCTGACGATGTGCCCCGTCGCGTCGCTGATGATGATGCCGTCCGAGGCCCGCTCCATCAGCAGCCGGTAGTTCGTCTCGCTCTCGCGCATCGCCGATTCGGCCCGGATGCGCTGCAGCGACACGCCGAGCACGTTGGCCACCGCTTCGAGGAAGTGGACGTCGTCGGTCGTGAAGGCCCGGTGGCGGCGGCTGTGCGCGCTCAGCACGCCGTAGGGGCGCTCGGGCGTCCGGATGATCACGCTCAGGCCGCTGACGAGGCCGTGGTCGGCCAGCAGATCCGCGTCGACGAAGCGATGGTCCGACGGCAGGTCGAGCACGATGACCGGCTCGTCCACCCGCAGGGTGTAGGCCGCCTGCGAGGGCCCGAGGGCGGGGAGCTCCAGCTGGCCCACGATCCCCGGGCGCCAGCCGCGGCCGCTGCGGACGACGAGCGTCTCCGCGCCGGGCAGCAGCTCCAGGATCTTCGCGCAGTCGACCTCGAGCGTCCGGACGACCGTCTCGACCGCCGCGTCGAGCAGGGCCGTGAAGTCGGCCTCGGCCAGCGCCTGCTGGCTGAGGCCCGCCACGGCCGCCTGCTGGCGCGCGCGGGCCTGCAGCGACTCGCGGGCCCGCCGCCGCTCGGTGACGTCCCGCGCCGCGGCCAGCGAGCCGATCGGATGGCCGTGGTCGTCGGTCAGCAGGCTGATGAACGATTCGACGTAGATCTCCTCGCCCGAGCGCAGCCGGTGGATCTGCTCCCCAACCCACGAGCCGGTGGCCGCAAAGGTCGCCTTGGCGCGCTCCTCGTCCTCGGGCCGGATCCAGCGCAGCGTGTAGAGGTCCGACAGCCGCTTGCCGAGCGCGTCGGCGCCCAGCACGCCGTACAGCCGTTCCGCGCCCGAGTTCCAGTAGGTGACCCGGCCCTCGGCATCGATGCCGACGATCGGCTCGTGCACCTGCGAGAGGACCCGTGCCTGGAACTTCAGCTGGAATTCGGCCCGGCGGCGCTCGGTGACGTCGCGGGTGATGCACGAGAAGCCGCGGATGGTGCCCCGCTCGTCGCTGAGCGGCGTCAGCACCATCGTCGCCCAGAAGCGCGAGCCGTCGCGGCGGACCCGCCAGCCCTCGCAGTCGAACCGGCCGTGCAGGCCGGCCAGGGTGAGGGCGCGATCCGGTTCGCCGCCGGCCGCCTCGTCCGGCGTGTAGAACCGGGCCAGCGGCAGGCCCAGCGCCTCGTCCTGCTGGTACTGGAGCACGCGCTGCGCACCGGCGTTCCAGCTGGTGACGCAGCCCTCCGGCGTCAGCATGAAGATCGCGTAGTCCTGGACGCTCTCGACGAGCAGCCGGTAGCGGTCGTGGCTCGTCTGCAGCGCCTCGCTCAGCCGGACCTTCTCTTCGACGGTCAGCGCCAGCCGCGTGTGGTGGGCGTTGATCTGGCGCCGCATCGACGTCGTCCCCGCCAGCGCAATCGCGGCGAACAGCGCCAGCAGGCCGGCGAGCAGCAGCAGATCCCGCAGCGACGGGTGGTCGAAGCCGGCCGGCGGCGCCGGCAGCGAGAGGTAGCGTTCCACGAGCCGGTTGAACGTGCCGTCCTGCCGCAGCGCGGTGAGGGCCTCGTCCACCCAGGCGAACTCGCCCTGCCGTCCCTGCCGGACCGCGAGCCGGTAGGACTGCAGCGTGAGCGGCAGCACGATCGGCGAGGGGAGCCCGTGCGCGGCGGCCGCGTAGCGGAACGGCAGTGTGTCCCCGACGATGGTGAGGGCCGGCTCCCGCCGGGCCAGGTTCAGGGCTTCGAGCGGCGTGTCGATCGTGTGCAGCAGGCGGCGTTGCGACGGGCTGAAGAGACCCTGCAGCGAGGAGGGCGGCGCGCCGCGCACCACGACGATGCGGCGGCCGTCGAGCTGGTCGACCCGCTCGACGTGCGGCGTCCGGTCGTGGAAGAAGAGCAGCCCTTCCTGCAGCGTCCAGATGCGCGCGAGCAGCGCGTACTGATCGGGCCGCGCGTCCGACTCCGGCATCGCGACGACATCGATCTGACCGCGCTCGAGCCCCTCCAGGATGTCAGACCAGGGGCCCAGATGGACAACGATCGGCCGATGGGCCCGCGACGCCAGTTCCCGGATCAGCGCGACGTTGAAGCCGGCCGGCTGGCCGTGGGCGTCCAGGTATTCAAAAGGAGGGAAGTCGGCGCTGCCGCCGAAGACCAGCGGGTGTGCCTCGGGCGACGTCGCGACGGCGGGTGCCGCGCCCGTGCGCGGAGAGGCGGCCGTCGGGGCGGCCAGGGTCAGCAGCGCCAGCGCGGCGGCGGAGAGGCGCGCGAGCAGGCGCCGGAACGGACGCCGGCCGTGGCCACGCCTGAGGGCGCGACCGTCGGCGGAGCGGTGACGT
This sequence comes from Acidobacteriota bacterium, assembly GCA_028876655.1. GTDB lineage: Bacteria > Acidobacteriota > Vicinamibacteria > Vicinamibacterales > CAVVIG01 > JAGWRA01. The sequence goes on from JAGWRA010000059.1 coordinate 10,709, forward strand.
GACGCCTCGAGGGGCATGCAATGGTTCCAGCCCGCGGCGTTCAGCGAACCAGGTCGGCGCGAAGTGTCGGCGCGCTGGACATTCTGAGAGGGGTGCAGTGAGCAAGCCGGATGCCGGACCGATCGGGTGTGCAGAGATGCAAACCGCCGTGCAATCAGCGGTCTCGAGGCCCCGGACCCCTGTCGGCAAACCGACAGGCCCGGTCGGTACCTCGGCCGGGGCACGGGACCGGCTGCCTGTGCTACGCTGGATCAATCAAGGAAAGGAGCTCGGATTTGCCGTATCCCGAATTCTTCGTGGCGCCGATGCGTGAGGAGCTGACCCGCTTGGGTGTGCAGGAGCTGCGGACCCCGGAGGCCGTGGACCGCGCGGTTCGCGAGACCCAGGGGACCGTGATGATCATCGTGAACTCTGTCTGCGGGTGCGCGGCCGGCAAGGCCCGCCCGGGCATCGCACTGGCGATGCAGAACGAGACGCGGCCGCAGTTTGCCGGGACCGTGTTTGCCGGCGCCGACGTGGAGGCGACCGAACGGGCCCGCGCCTACTTCACGGGCTATCCGCCCTCGTCGCCGTCGGTGGCGCTGCTGCGTGACGGCAAGCTCGTCTACATGATGGAGCGCCGTCAGATCGAGAACCAGTCCGCCCACGACATCGCCCGCGAGCTCGTCGCCGCGTTCGAGAAGCACTGCGGCGAGACGCAGGCCGCGTCGGCCTGACGTCGTCGCTCGCGTCGACCTTAATCAAATCAGTGCTCGCGGGGCCCCACCCCCGCGAGCGCGCGCTTCCCTCTCAGTCCGGTCACACCAGGCACTCCCACTCCGCACTGACAACTCAGAACTGATAACTCAGAACTGATAACTCAGAACTGATAACTCAGAACTGATGACTATCCGCCTCTGGTATGCATCTCCAGGTGAGGGTTCCGCTTCAGTTCGGCCAGGGGAATCAGCGTGCTGCGGGTCCGCAGCGCCAGCCGTTGCTCGGCCCCGCGATCCGTCCGCGCCTGCCAGCCCTCGCTCAACAGCGCCCGCAACGCCTCGGCTGACGCGCCGCGGCGCAGCGGGGCGCGCAGGTCGGTGCCGTGCGTCGCGTAGAGGCAGCGCAGCCACATGCCGTCGGCCGTCAGCCGGCTGCGGTCGCAGTCGGCGCAGAAGGGGGCCGTCGTCGACGAGATGATGCCGAAGGTGGTGCCGTCGGGCAGCTGGAAGCGGTCGGCCGGGGCCGATCGGTCGTGGCCGTCGGCCGGCAGCGGCGTGGCCGACCCGTAGCGCCGGGCCAGGATCTGGAGGATGGCGTCGCGGGAGACCACCGCCTCCATCGACCACTGCGTGGCCCCGCCGACGTCCATGTACTCGATGAAGCGGATCTCGGCGCCCACCGTCTTCGCGTATTCGAGCAGCGGCACGATCTCCGTGTCGTTCACGCCCCCGATGACGACGGTGTCGAGCTTCAGGCCGCCGAA
>JAGWRA010000060.1 GCA_028876655.1 Acidobacteriota bacterium
AGGTGGTTGTCGATCGGCAGCCCCAGCAGATGGCCGAGCGTGGCCGAGCTGCCCCACGCGATGATCGTCCCGCCGTCCTGGACGAACTGCTTCAGCTGCGGGAACGTCTTGCCGGGCGTGATCGTGCCGAGCCGGTTCCGCCACTCGGCCGGAATCTCGTCGGCCTTCGGCTGGCGGCCGAAGAACCCACCGCGTCCGCCCTCGCGGATCGCACCGTCCGGGAAGACGATCACGTCGTACTTCGCGCGCAGGTTCCCGGCGTCGAGCTCCTGCGGGAAGATCAGCGTGTAGGGGAACTCGAACTTCTCGAACACGTACCGGACCCAGCCGGACGGCATCGAGCCGCCGTACTGATCCCACAGCGCGATGCGCACCGGCCGCAGCTTCAGCATCCCGCCCGCCGGCTTGTCGGTCACCGCCGTGAAGCTCACGCCCACGTCCTCGGCCGCCTTCTTCAGAATCGGCAGCGTCGTCGGCTTCGCCGCGATGTAGATAACGCCCGTGCCGTCGGCGCTGTGCCAGTGGCGGTCCCGGACCCAGTAGACGTCCTCGCCCGCTTTCAGCAGGCGGTTCACCGCGATGACCGCGTCGTTGACGTGCTGGCTGATGACGTACCCGGTCGCACCCGCCGTCTCGGTGATCTGGCCGGCGGCCGGCGTGATGACGTCGGGCACCACCTGGAACGGACCGTCGAAGCCGTCGAGGATCCGATCGAACTTCACCCCCATCTGGTACGCGAGCGTCCAGCCGGCCATGTCGTACGGCGGAATCGGCGGCCCACCCGGGTACTCGAAGTCGTTCGGGTGATCCTGCGGCTCGAACATGTCGAGGATGAACGGCCGGAACGCCTGGTCGGTCTTGACGACGAGCGAGCCGGCCGGGTACTGCTTGCCTTCGACGGTGAAGGCCGCCGTCGCCCGCTCCACCTCGATGCCGTTCTTGATCAGCGTGTTCGCGAATTTCTCGGCCGTCAGGAAGTCCGCCTGATCGGACGGCAGGATGTACCCGCGCGGGTCGCGCCAGTCCGGGTTCTGCAGCAGCGAGAAGTCCTTCTCGGGAAACGTCTGGACGCGCTCGCCGAACTGCTGTTCGGTCCCCTGCGCGCCCTGCTTCTCGAGCTCCGCCTTCACCTTCGCGATGCGCGACGGATACATCGTCCAGGTATCGGTGCTGCCGCGGCGGATGCTGTCGCGGCCCATCAGGTAGAAGTTGTAGAGCAGGTGCTCGCGGTAGCGCGACGCGAAGTCGAGCACCGCCCAGTTCGCCGTCAACGAGTAGTCGATCGACTGCCGGAAGTGCCACACCTGGGGCGTCACCGGCAGCGGCAGATCGTTGTGCGGCACGAGGCGATCGGGCGCGAACGGGATGGTGATCGGCGTCGGATTGCCGATCGTCTCGGTGAGCAGCCCGATCTCGTTGTGGAAGTACGGCGTCGTCCGGAGGCCGCCGTTCCACCACGTGGAGTAGTTCGAGCCCGAACGGTCGGTGACACCGGGCTTGCCTTCCGCGGCGAAGCGGCTGTGCATCGCCGCGCCCACCTGGTCGAGCTCGTTGATGACGATCGGATCGTAGACGTAGTTGAACGGATCGCGGAACGGCGGCGAGAACATCACCGTGCCGATCGGGCCCGTCTGGTGGTGGTTGTAGACGATCTGCGGGAACCACTCGCGGAACAGCACCTTGTTGTCGTTGGTGGTCTCGGGCAGGTTCGACATGTAGAAGTCGCGGTTGTCGTCGTGACCCGCGTACTTCTCCCAGAGGATCGGCACGAAGCTGGTGGAGCGCTCCTTCGGATCCGGATTCCGCATGTACCAGTTCGAGACCAGCTCCATGCCGTCCGGGTTGACGTGGACGCACAGGATGATGTCGTCGTGGAGGATGCGGAGCGTCTCCGGGTCGTTGCGCGAGACCAGCTGGTAGACCGTCTCCATCAGCTGCTGGGCCCCGAGCACCTCGCTGGCGTGCAGCCCGCCGTCGATCCAGACGACGGCCTTGCCGCCGGCGGCGAGCTGGTGCGCCTCTTCGTCGGTCAGCCCCTTCGCGAGCGCGAGCTTCTTGACGATGCCCCGGTAGTACTCGAGCTTCTTGATGTTCTCGGGGGCCGAGATGATCGCCATCAGCTGGTCGCGCCCCTCGGCCGTCTTGCCGATCGAGACCAGCTTCATCCGATCCGACTCTTTCGCGAGCTTCTGCCAGTAGGCGGTCAGCTGGGTGTAGTTGGCCAGGAAGTAGTCGTCACCGATGTTGTGGCCGAACTGCTCCATCGGCGTCGTGATCTTCTTGGTCTGCGCCGTCGCGAGCGGCGCCAGCAGGAGCAGCACTGCAACCAGCAGCGCCGCGCGGGCCCGGCGGAATGGGGCGGCCATATGAGCTCCAGGGAAGAGAGGGAACGGGAAACGCCCGACGGGCGATTATAGCCGGGCTTGGGCCCGGCGGACGCCGGCGCCGGCCGGGGCCCCGGGCCCGCGTCGTTGCCGCGGATTGCTCGGCGCCCGCGTGCCGCCCGATCTACAATGCCGCGGTTCCCAGAGACTGGAGATGACCGTGCCACGACCCGACTTCGAAGCCAGCCGCCCCCTGCGCGGCCGCCGGCCGACCGCTGCTGCGTTCCTCGCCTGGTGCGCGCTCCTGCTGACCGTGGTCGCCGCTCCGGCCGTCCTGCGCGCCCAGACCTATGCCCCCGCGCTCTTCAGCGGCCTGCAGTATCGTCTGCTGGGGCCGTTCCGCGCCGGCCGCTCGGTCGCCGTCGCCGGCGTGCCGGGCGAACCCGGCCACTATTATTTCGGCGCGGTCGCGGGCGGCGTCTGGGAGACCTTCAACTCGGGCACGTCGTGGCACCCGATCTTCGACAAGGAAGCCATCGCTTCCATCGGGGCGATCGCCGTGGCTCCCTCGAATGCGAAGATCGTCTACGTCGGGACGGGCGAAGCCGACCCCCGCACGGACATCTCCTACGGCAACGGCGTCTACCGCTCCGACGATGGCGGCCGGACGTGGCGGCACCTCGGCCTCGACGACACGCGGCGCATCGGCCGGGTCGTGATCGATCCCGCAAATCCGGATCGCGTGTGGGTGGCCGCGCTCGGTCACGCCTTCGGCCCGAACGACGAGCGGGGCGTCTTCCGCACCACCGACGGCGGACGGACCTGGCAGAAGGTCCTGTATCGCGACGAGAACACCGGCGCGATCGACCTCGCGCTCGACCCGTCGAACGCGAACACGATCTACGCCGCGCTCTGGGCCACCCGGCGTCCGCCGTGGAACGTCTATCCGCCGTCGAACGGCTACGGCGCGGTCTACAAGAGCACCGACGGTGGCAGTACGTGGCACGAGCTCGCCGGCGGGATTCCCGGCGGTCCCGGCGTCGGCCGGATCGGCATCGCCGTCGCTCCTTCGGATCCCCAGCGGATCTACGCCCAGGTCGATGCGGAGAAGGGTGGCGTGTATCGCTCCGACGACGGCGGCCAGAGCTGGACGCTGACGTCGAACCAGGATCGCATCTGGCACCGCGGCTGGTACTTCGGAAGCGTCACCGTCGATCCGCGCAATGCGGACATCCTCTATGTGATGAACACGTCCGTCTACAAGTCAACGGACGGCGGCAGGACGTGGGCGGGCTTCAAGGGGGCGCCGGGCGGCGACGACTACCACCAGATCTGGATCAACCCGAACGACGACCGGCGGATGATCCTGGCGAGCGATCAGGGGACGATCGTCTCGGTCGACGGCGGCGGGAGCTGGAGTTCGTGGAACAACCAGCCGACCGGCCAGTTCTACCACGTCGCGACCGACAACCGCTTCCCGTACCGCGTCTACGGCGCCCAGCAGGACAGCGGCGCCCGCGTGGTCGTCAGCCGCAGCGGCGCCGGCGCCATCTCCTACCGCGACTGGGACAACGCGTGCGCGGGCGGCGAGAGTGGCTACATCGCCGTCGATCCCGCGAACTGGCGGACGCTCTACGGCACGTCGTACGACGGGTCGGTGACCCGCTGCAACCAGGAGACCGGCGTCCGCTGGGATGTCTCCCCCACCGCCGCGTACCCGGCCGACCAGTTCCAGAACGTGTGGACCATGCCGGTGGTCTTCTCCGAGGCCGGCTCGCACGCGCTCTACTTCGGCAACGATTACGTCTGGCGGACCACGAACGGCGGCCAGAGCTGGGTGAAGGCGAGCCCGATCCTCACGCGGAAGAACCCGGGGGCACCGCCGAACCTGGATCCGGCGACCGCGAAGGACACCACGGCCCTCGAGCGCGCGAGCGATCACTGGGGTGTGGTGTACACGATCGCGCCGTCTCCGCTCGACGCGAAGCGGGTGTGGGCGGGGACGGACGACGGGCTGATCTGGGTCACCACCGACGGATGCGTGACCTGGAAGAACGTGACGCCGCCCGACCTGAAGCCCTGGAGCATGGTGTCGATGATCGAGGCGTCACGCACGAACCCGCAGGAAGCGTACGCGGCGATCGATTCCCATCAGCTCGACGACTTCAACCCGCACATTTACCGGACGAAGGACGGCGGGAAGAGCTGGCAGGCGATCGACAGCGGCCTCCCGGACGGGGGCTACGTCCACGCGGTCCGCGAGGACCACGTCCGGCCGGGGCTGCTCTTTGCCGGCACCGAGCTTGGCGTCTACGTCTCGTTCGACGATGGCGATCACTGGCAGTCGCTGCAGCAGAACCTGCCGGTGACGTCGACCCGGGACTTCGCCGAGCGCGACAACGATCTGATCGTGGCCACCCACGGCCGGGCGTTCTGGGTGCTCGACGACATCACGTCGCTGCGTCAGCTCAACGCCACCGTCGCGGCCTCCAACGCCTGGCTCTTCAAGCCCGACAAGGCCGTGCTCATCCAGGGGTTCCGGAGGTCGCCGTCGCCGGCCGTCGAGCCGTACATGGATCCGGTCGACTTCGCCGCAGGCGAAAACCCGCCGGCCGGCGCCGTCATCGATTACTACCTCGCGACCGACAGCGGCCCGGTGTCGCTCGACGTGCTCGACGCGAAGGGGGCGGTGGTGCGCCACTACACGAGCACCGAGCAGCCGCGCCGCCAGAACCCGGAGACGATGGACATTCCGGCCGCCTGGGCGGCGACGCCCGAGGTGCTGAGCGCCGCCGCCGGCATGCACCGGTGGACGTGGGATCTGCACTGGGCGCTGCCGGGCGGCAACGGCGGTGGGGGCGGTGGATTCTTTGGCGGCGGCGGGCCGTGGGCGCCGCCGGGAACCTACACCGTGCGGCTCACGGCGGGCGGCAAGACTCTCACGCAGCCGCTCGTCGTCGTGGCCGATCCACGCTCGATGGCGCCGGCCGCGAGCTACACGGCGCAGTTGACGCTGGCGCGGACGATCCACGCGGCCGCGCAGAAGGCGGGCGCGGCAGTCGGACAGCTGAACGCCCTGCGCAAGGCGATCGCGTCGGCGACCACCGACGCGAAGGGGAACGCGTCACTGACCGAAGCGCTCTCGGCGCTCGACGCGAAGGCGCACGATCTGCTGGGTCATACGGCGGTGCCGAACCCCGACTCGGCGGGCGTGGGCGACGGCGGCCCGGCGCCCGATACGTTCCTCGCCCTGCGTGGAACGCTCAACGGCCTCGAGCGCGGCGCGACGAGCGGCGAGCACCTGCCGTCGGCACAGATCAGGACCGGTTTCCGGAAGGCGGACGCCACGCTGACGGCGACGCAGCAGAAGTGGCACGCGCTTCAGGCCGGCGATCTGGCCCGCGTGAACGGACTGCTGAAGGCCGCGAACCTGAAGGAGCTGCCGGGAGGGGGCAGGTAGGAACGGCTTTCGTCCGCCGGATCGGGCGAGAGCGAGTGTCGAGCGCCGAAGGCAGCCGCCGCGCCCGGACGAAGGGCGCGGCGTGCTGCCCCTTTCGTTTATCCCTTGCCGGCCAGGATCGCCGCCGCGGGCGCCGCATACGGGTTGGTGTGGATCAGTTCGGTGACCTGTCGCAGCTGATCGGTCGTGACCGGCGTGTACTTCGGCAGGCCGGCCGACACGGCGTCGGTGAGCAGTCGCGCCGCCGACGCGTCGGCGTTGTGATCCAGGGCCAGCGTGCCGGCGAACTTCTTCGGATCGAACGTCGAGACCGCACCGGCGGAGTTGACGACCTTCGGCGCCGCCTGCAGCGCCAGCTCCGGAAAGAGGTGCGTGAGGAAGACGTAATCCTCACCCTGGCTCTGGTACATGAAGGTGTCACCCGTCACGCGGCCGGTGAACGTCGTCGTACCGAGCACCGGCGAGTCGTCGGCGGGCCAGCTTGCGCTCGTCCAGCGGGAGTGCAGGACGCCCGTGACGGTGCCGTCCGGCGCCAGCGTGAACGTCGAGACGCGCTCGACGTCGAGCGCTTGCCGGAGCGATCGGAGCGGCACCGCTCCGAGCGCGACGGCATCGGCCGTGCACTCGTACTCGGTGATGCGGTACAGCCCGTTCCCCTGCATGTCCGTGCCGGTCTGTTCCACCGTGGCCGTCCAGGTGCCCGCGAAGGGTCCCAGTGAAGCCGGCAGCCCGGCGCGCTGGAACCGCGGACCGAACGACAGACGCAGCGACTTCGTCTCCCCCTGCAGCTGGGCGGTGGTCGCCGTCAGCCTCCTGATCTTCCCGACCCCCTCTTCGATCTTCTCGAAGACGTCGACGATCGTCTTGCCGATGTCACCGAGAAGATCCACGAGCTCTTCGGCCAGATCGAGGACGATGCCTCCCAGCACCTTCAGCTTCTCCTTCAGATTGGCGTAGTTGGCCTTCATCTTCTCGCGGAAGTCTTTCAGCTCCTGCGTCGTGATCGTGAGCGCCCCGACGCCCGTCATGCACTTGCTGATGAATCCGAGCTTCGACGACAGGAACGCGTCGAGCAGCCCCTTGTCATTCGAGCTCGGTTCCTTGTCCAACTTGTCCTTGAGATCCTTGATCTGCTTCTGCGCGTCCTTGAGCTCGGACTGCAGGTCGCTGACGTCCGGTTGAGATGGTCCGGGCATGTGCGTATCCCTCTCTGAGAGACAACGCCGCGCGAGCGGACTGGTCCGGCCGCGACGGCTCAGATGTCGCTGGTTCCTGGTGAACGGTCGTGGGATACCGGCTGAGGACCCGTGGAGGGGGGCGAAGGATTCCCTGGTGTACGCGGATTGAGCGGACGGGCGGCATCGCGACCGCGGCGCGGGACTGGTCGCGTGGACGACGGTAGTTCGAGACCAGGTTCGACAGGCATCGGGAGACCCGCCTGACACCCATCCCGATCGCGGAAACGACCCGGAGCCTGGCGTGCCGTCCCAATGCGGGCCGCCGCACAGCTCAGCCGTATTCTACATCCGCCCCACGCGTCGCAAGGGGATTTCAGGAGAGGTACAGATTCGTAATCGCCGCCTTCGGCCCAGGGCAGTCGCGCCGGTGGGTGCTGTCTTGCGAGCAGGCGAACAGGCTGGCTACTGACCGAAGGCGGTCAGGACCTGGCGCGATTCTCCGCGGGGGACGCAGCCGCCAGCCGACGGACCCCTTCGTGCAGCTCGGTGACGTCGAGCGAGGCGAACCCGAGACGCAGGTACGGCCGCGGGCGTCCGTCGAGGGCGAAGCTGGCGGCGGTAATCACCACCGCCCCGCGGCTTCGCGCCGCGGCGGCCCACGCCTCGACGTCGAGCGATCGCGCACCCACCCACAGCGCGATGCCGCCGGCCGGCACCGTGAACGTGACGCGGTCCCCGAGTCGATCGACGAGCGCGGAGGCGAGCGCGTCCCGGCGCGCCCGATACTCGCGCCGGACGCGGCGGATGTGGCGCTGGATCTCGCCCTCGTCGAGCAGTTCCCCGACCGCGTACTCGAGCACCCGATCGCCCTGGATGTCCACGTGCGAGCGGTGCGCCGCGATGCGCCCGATGAGCGGCGCCGTCCCCACCACGTAGCCGAGCCGCAGCGCGGGCGCGAGCACCTTCGAGAACGTCCCGACGTAGGCGACCACGCCGGCGGGGTCGGCGCTGGCCAGCGGCAGCACGGGACGGCCGTCGTAATGGAACTCGTAGTCGTAGTCGTCTTCGATGATCGCAATCCGGTGGACGCGGGCGAGTTCGAGCAGCTTCAGCCGCCGGCCCGCCGTCATCGTCACCGTGGTCGGGAACTGGTGGTGCGGCGTCACGTAGACGGCACGAACCGGCTGCGTGGCGATGAGGCGCTCCAGCACGTCCACGCGGAGCCCATCCGCGTCGACCGGCACCCCCACCACCCGCGCGCCCGCCAGGCGGAACGATTCCCAGGCTGATCGATAACCCAGTTGTTCGACGGCGACGACGTCGCCGGGCCGGAGCAGCGCGCGGGCGAGCAGCGAGACGGCCATCTGGCTGCCACGGGTCACGCAGACGTTCGCGGCGCCGGCCGCGATCCCGCGCGTGGACGCCAGCATCCGCGCGACCGCCTCGCGCAGGCGCGGGTGCCCTTCGGGCGACCCGTAGGCGAGGAGCGCTCCCGGGCGACGGGCGATCGCGCGTCGGAACGCGCGTCCGATAAGGGCGGCCGGCGCCAGCCGCACGTCCGGGCGGCTCGGGGCGAAGAGCAGCGCGCCCGGCGGCACGTCGTAGGGCAGCTCGGGCGCCGGCGCCGGCAGCAGATCGAAGCCCGGCCGCTCGGCGACCGCCGCCGATCGGCCGCCCGACGCGAATCGGCGCGGTGCCGGATCGGGCAGGTCGGTCGAGACGAAAGCGCCGCGCGCGCGCTCGGTGACAATCCAGCCTTCGGCCACTAGGTCGTCGAAGGCCGCCACCACCGTCAGTCGCTGGACGCCCAGCGCCCGTGCGAGCGTGCGCGTCCCCGGCAGGGCATCGCCCGGCCGCAGGCGGCCGCGGCGGATATCCGCGGTGATCGCCCGCGCAATCTGCTGGAAGAGCGGCACGCCGGCGCGGCGCTCGAGCGCGAACGACACCTCCCATCGGGCCATGCTCCGTTATATCCCGCCCCGGCCCGAACTGGACTAGTCAATTTCTATGTTCTGGAACTTTTCAGAGGTCCGATTGCGCCAGACGATGGGGATATGGTCGGCGCATCTGGCGCCGGCCGTGCAATCGAGGTGGCAGACATGACCGTGGACCTGAACCCGCAGGCAAAACAGATGGCCGCCGAGTCGATGGTCCGAACGCTCGCGGCTCAGGCGGCCGTCATCTGGCCGCAGGAAGCGGAGCTGATCCGGCAGTACGCGCTGCCGGGCGCCATCGACATCCTGGACGCCGGATGCGGCACCGGGGAATGTTCGCGCCGTCTGGCGGAGCTGTTCCCGCAGGCGCGCGTGCTCGGCGTTGACGTCCTCGACGCGCACCTCGACACGGCCCGCTCGCGCTGCCGCGACGTCGCCGATCGCGTCTCGTTCGCCCGCCAGAGCGTCTTCGGGCTCGACGCGCCGGACGCGTCGTTCGACCTGACCGTGTGCCGCCACGTGCTTCACGCGCTGCCGCACGCCGAACGGGCGCTGGGCGAGCTCGTCAGGGTGACCCGCCCGGAGGGACGGCTGCACCTGATCATGGAGGACTACGGCATGCTGCACTTCCAGCACGGCACGCCCGATCCGCGCGAGTTCTGGGACGCCGGTCCGCCGGCGTTCGGGCGGGCGACCGGCACCGACCTCTTCATCGGGCGGAACAGCTACACGCTCCTGCGCGACCTCGGTCTCGCCGACCTCACCATCGACTACGTCATCGTGGACACGCTGCGCGTGCCGCGCGAGACGTTCGCCGCCATCATCGAAGCGTGGCGGGACGGCTACGCCGAGCCGGTGGCCGAGGCGGCGCGCTTCACGGCGGCTGAGTCCGTCGCGTTCTTCAACCGGATGATCGCGAACATCCTCGATCCCGCCGGCTACGCGGTCTGGATGGTGCCGGTCGTGAGTGCGCGCCGGAGGACGGCATGAGGCTGGCAGCGATCGGTCTCGCGGTCGTGATCGCAGCGTCGAGCCCGGGGCCGGGCGCCGCGGGCCAGGCCACCACGGCACCGGCCGCGCACGACGGTGCGCACGACTTCGACTTCGCGTTCGGACGCTGGCACGCCGTCCTGAAGATCCTCCAGCATCCGCTGAGCGGCTCGCACACCTGGATCGACTACGAGGGGACGACGACCGTCCGGAAGATCTGGGGCGGCAAGGCGAACATGGCCGAGCTGGAGATCACCAGCGCGGCCACCCACGCGCACATCGAGGGGCTGAGCCTTCGCCTGTACGACCCGCAGTCGCACCAGTGGAGCATCTACTTCGCCGACAGCAAGGGGGGCGGTCTGGGGACGCCGATGATTGGAGGGTTCGCGGGAGGCCGGGGCGAGTTCTACGACCAGGAGCCGTTCAACGGCCGCGCCATCTTCGTCCGGTTCGTCTTCTCGGACATCACGCAGACGTCCTTCCACTTCGTCCAGTCGTTCTCGGCCGACGGCGGCCGGAGCTGGGAGCCGAACTGGATTGGCGACTTCACCCGGCAGGGGTCCTGAGGGCGGCGATCGCTACAACGATCTTCAGCGGCTGGCAGGCCACCGGCGGGATGCCGAACTGGCATCTCGCGAGTGTCGCTGACGGGCAGTCGACCCTCGACTTCCCGAGCTCAACGGGTTGCCCGCTGGATGTACGCCTGCACCTCATTGGAGTCTGACGTCAGCAGGCTCAGCAGCGCTCGGTGGATGAAGAGCTTCTCTCGCCCGGCCTGGAGCGGCTCCAGCACGCCCAACTCGGCAAGCTTCTCCAGATAGGTCGCGGCGGTCTGCCGTTTGGCAATGCCGGCCTGCACCACGTTGGCGATCCGACAGTACGGCTGCTCGAAGATGACATCGACCAGCTCCCGACTGTAGATCTTCGGCGCCTTGGCGCGCACGAATTCTGTCGCCGTCGAGAGCAGCGCGCGCATCGCTCGCAGCTTGGCGGTCGTCCAGCGTGACGTCTCCTCGACGACCTTGACCATGTAGAGCACCCACGGCTCCCAGGCCCCCTTCGACGTCACCTCGAACAGCCGACGATAGTATTCGGCTTTCGTCCTGATGATGGCGCCACTCATGTAGAGAATCGGCTGGCGCAACAGGCCCTGCTCCACCAGGTACAACAGGTTCAGAATCCGCCCGGTCCGGCCGTTGCCGTCCTCGAACGGATGGATGGCCTCGAACTGGTAGTGCCCCACGGCCATCCTGACGAGCGGGTCGAGGCCTGCGTTTGCGTGCAGGAAGCCCTCCCAGTTCGCCAGCAGACCGCGTAGTCGTTCCTCGCCGTCAGGCGGTGTGTAGACGGCCTCGCCGGTCGCCAGGTTGCGCAACGTGGTCCCTGGAATCCGGCGAACGTCCGTCTGAATGCCACGGAGGACCGTGCACACTTCAATGGCGAGGTTCGTGTTGATGGGGCGCTTCTCCAGCCGGTCATGGCCACGTCGGAGAGCCGTTCGATACCGCAGGGTCTCCTTGGTCGCCGGATCGGCCGCTGACTCCTCGTCCACCGCGTACCGAAACAGGCGGTCGGTGGTGGTGACGATGTTCTCGACTTCGGAGCTCGCCCGCGCCTCGAGAATCGGAATCGTGTTGATGAGGATCGTGGGGTTCGGAATGAAGTCGGTGGCGGCATTCAGCTCGGCCAGGGCCGCTCTGGCCGGAATGCAGGCCTTGAGCACGGCCGCCGTCTCGAGCTCGAGCCTCGGCGGGAGTCCAGCCAGCGTGTTGAAGGGCGCGTCCGGCCTCGGGGTTTTGGGGGACATGTCGAAGACAGCGACATGGTCGCATGACATGTCGACAAAATCAATATTTATCGACATATCATCCACCACCTGTCGAGACCTTCGACAGATCGCCGCTCTCAGGAGCTGGAATCAGCTGGTAAGTGCGGTCCCCTGGCTTGCGTGGTCTGCCCACCGCTCGCCGAGGACGCGCGCGACGTCGCGGACGAGTGCCTCTTCCTGCGGCCCGAACGCGGCCCGCGTATGACTGTCGATGTCGATCTGGCCGACGGTCGCCCCGGACGGGTCGTGGATCAGGACCACCAGCTCCGACCGGGTTTCGAGGCTGCACGCGAGGTAGTTGTCCGAGTCGTGGACGTCGGGGACGTTCATGTCCGCGTTCCGCGCGACCGCTGTCCCGCACACGCCGCGTCCGACCGCGATCCGCGTGTGCTCGGTCGGCGCGCCGATGAACGGGCCGAGCTCGAGCACGTCGCCGTTCAGCACGTAGATGCCGACCCAGTTGAAGCGCGGCGACGAGGCGGCGAGGTGCTCGACGGCCGACTGCAGCGGATCGGCGTGGCGATACCAGGGCGCGGCAGCGGAACGGCGCAAAGACCGGCTCTCAGCCATGACGTCTGACGCGCTCAGCGTCGGGAAGTCCTTGAGGATAGCCACTTCCCTGCATGGCCGCAAGGCAGGCGCATCAAGAGGTTAAAACGCTCGGGGTGAAGTCCAAGCCTTCGGGCCTTCGGGCCTTCGCACGCGATCATGAGTGAAGTCTGGCGGAGAGGGTGGGATTCGAACGCTGCCAGCGTTCGAAGAATCTGCAACTTACAGGATCCACGTTGCCGCCCTTGCCGTCGCTGCCATCCTTGCCGAGGCACCTTGCCCGCTATTGCCCGCGACAACATAGCAAGCGCCGACAATCAAGGGCTACCGCTCACGGCCATCGCTGCGCTCCGTGCAGGATGCGAACGACCTGGACGACATCGTCACGCACCGTGTAGACCAAGATCCACGGCAGGGGCGAAAGCACCAGTTCGCGTGTTCCAGCCTTCTTCCCTGGCCGCCCGCGATGTGGAAACGACAGCAGCTTCTCCGGCACCTCGTAGATCGACCTGGCCAGATCCGGTGCGCGATCTGGCGCGTTGCTGAACAGGTAATCGGCGATGCGTTCCAGATCGACCACCGCGGCGTCCGCCCAGCGGAGTTGCATCAGCGATGGTCGTCGTGATCGGCGAGCTTTCTCGCGAGTCGCATCCCGACCGCATCGTGGGTCAGAGTCTGCCCAGCGTCAATCTGGGCCAGGCCGGTTTCGACCTCGTGAATGAACCAGTCATCGTAGTCCACCGCCCGCTCGAGCGCTTCGCGGGCCAGCACCTCAATCGACACGCCGCGACGATCCGCTGCAAGTGCCAGCTTTCCTTCCAGTTCGGGCGAAAGGTGCAGTTCCATGCCTCCAGTGTACTCGCCTAGCCGGTGCGGTCAATGGTCGATCGACCGAAGCCAACCCCCTCCGGTCGCCGCGATAGTGGGCCGGCTTTCGAGCTCGTTGAAGACATCGCGCCGATCAACGAGCTGACGCTCGAAGCTATCGGAGCGCTCCCGTATGAGATCGGCGAAGAGCCGATGATTATTTTTCCGGCGGCCGACAACAGTTGGAAGTGCGAAGACGCGCATGTGCGTTGCCGGGGCGCCTTGCCCGCTATTGACCGCTGGCCGTCACGGCTACTGCACGATGAGCACTTCTGCAGAGGCTCACTTGCCTCCCGTGAAGAGGGGGCCCGCCATTACGGCCTTCTTCGGATCTTCCACAATGACAACCGCTCGCCCACGAGCGCGCGTCACGGCGTTATAGAGGAGCCGGCGCTTCTGTTCTTGATGACCTCCGAGTCTCAAGGGCCACAGAACGATCACCGACTCGAACTCTCGATTCTTTGCTTGGTGAATGGTCATCGCTCGCCGATACCAGGATCGGTTCGGCCCAAACGCGCGTTGACGGCGCACAATCTGCCCGATCTCGTCTATGATATCGGCAACGGTGACTGTCTCGAACCCTCGAACAAACACCTGGCGCTTGGCCCAGTCCTCAATTTCGCGGAGGCCTTTAAGCCGAGCGTCAGCGGCGAGATCGGCACAGCCGACGCGAGTCGATGCCTCGCCTGAGAGTTGAAGCGCGTCGATGATGGCTCGCCGCGCCTCAGCATCTTCGCTCTCCCATTCAACTGGGTATGGCCCGGCCTTGGCCGATTTGCCCTTGGCTGTCGAAGTCTTCGTGCTCACCCAATCGACGACTGCATCAACA
>JAGWRA010000061.1 GCA_028876655.1 Acidobacteriota bacterium
GGTCCCGCAGGATGACGATCGGCATGTTCGTGACGGGGTCGACCATGAGCCCCTTGATGGTCATCTCGATCTGCATGATGCCTACAACCTAGGCGCCGCCCCGGAGCCTGTCAAGCCGACGGCCGCCGCGCCGGAAGGCCGGGCGGCCGCCGCCGCCGGCAGCGCCTCGCCCGACAGGCTGTTGGGCCCGGCCCGCCGGATCCGCACCGGCAGCGTCCGCCCGATCCAGGCGGCCGGCCCGGTGAGGTTCACCACCGTATTCCCGCTCGTCCGCCCCGAGAGGTCCTCCGGCCGCCGCCGGCTCACCGCGTCCACCAGGACGTCGACCACCTGCCCGACCATCCGGGCGTGCAGCGCCGACTGGATGTCCCGCTGCCGCGCCTGCAGTTCCACGATCCGGCGGGTCTTCTCCGCTTCCGGGACGTCGTCCGGCATCCGCCGGCTGGCCAGCGTCCGGGGGCGCACCGAGTACTTGAACGAGAACATGCTGTGGTAGCCGACCGCCTCGGTCAGCGACAGCGTCTGCTCGAAGTCCGCCACGGACTCTCCCGGGAACCCGACGATCATATCGGTCGACAGCGCGATGCCCGGCACCGCCTCGCGGATGCGCGCCACCAGCTCGAGGTAACTCTCGCGCGAGTAACGGCGGCGCATCGCCTGCAGCACCCGCGTCGAGCCCGACTGCACCGGCAGGTGCAGGTGCTTGCAGACCTTCGGCAGATCCCGCACCGCCTCGATCAGCCGCGCCGAGACGTGACGGGGGTGCGGGCTCGCGAACCGGATCCGCTCGAGCCCGGGCACCTCATGGACCGCCTCGAGCAGGCCCGCGAAGTCGCACGCCGGATCGTCCGGGGCCTGATAGTGATTCACGATCTGGCCGAGCAGCTGGACCTCCTTGCGCCCGCCGGCCACCGCCTCCCGAACCTCGGCCACGATGTCCGCCCGGGGCCGCATCCGCTCGGCGCCCCGGGTGTAGGGAACGACGCAGAAGGCGCAGCAGTCGTTGCAGCCCTCGATGATCGTGACGTAGGCCTTCACGGGATCCTGCCGTCGCGCCACCCCGAGCGGGAACGACACGTCCTCGGTCGGCCGGAGGTCGATCGCCGGCCGCCGATCGGCCGCGGCCTGCTGCACCAGCATCGGGAGCCGCCGCACGGCCTGCGTCCCGACGACCAGGTCGGCCTCGCGCGAGCGTGTGAGGATCGCCTCGCCTTCCTGCTGCGCGACGCACCCGGCCACCGCCACGATCGGATCGTGCCCCGTCTCCTCGCGGAGCACGCGCAGTTCGCCGAGCCGCGTGTAGAGCTTCTCCTCGGCGTGCTCGCGCACGCTGCAGGTGTTGATGACGATCACGTCGGCGTCGGCCGCCTCGTCGGTCGGCTCGTAGCCCGCCTGCTCGAGCAGGCCGGCCATGCGTTCCGAGTCGTGCACGTTCATCTGACAGCCGAAGGTTTCAATGAGGTACTTCTGCGACATCGTCTGAGGCTCCGGACGGCGGGCTACTGGGCCCGGCGTCCCGGTTTCGCTTTCGCCAGCTTCCGGCCTTCGCTTTCGCCTTTCGGTCTTTCTTCGCTTTCGCCCTGGCGGCCTTCGAGCATCTCGCGCGCCGTCTCACGGACTCGCTCGGACACCGCTGCCCCACCGAGCATCCGCGCGAGCTCGTCGACGCGCGCCGCCGCGGCGAGCCGCTCGACCCGCGTCACGGTCCGCCCGTCGCGGACGTCCTTGCGGATGTGGAAATGGACGGCGGCGTGAGCCGCCATCTGGGGCAGGTGCGTGATGCACAACACCTGAAACGATCGCCCCAGGCGCTGGAGCTTCCTGCCGACGACGTCGGCCACCCGGCCGCCGATGCCGGCATCGACCTCATCGAAGATGAGGGTCTTGCCCGGGGCGTCGGCCGAGGCCAGCGTCTTGATGGCGAGCATGACGCGCGACAGCTCGCCCCCCGACACGATGCGGGCCAGCGGCCGGAGATCCTCGCCGGGGTTGGGCGACACGTAGAATTCGGCCTCGTCGATTCCGCTCCTCCCCCACCGCGCCTCGGGCAGGGGCTCGGGGTTGAACCGGACCTCGAAGCGGGTCCGTTCCATGGCCAGCTCGGCCAGTTCCGATTCCAGGCTCCTGGCGAACCGGACCGCGGCGGTGCGGCGCGCCTCCGAGAGCGCCCGCGCGGCGGCCAGGTACCGGTCCCGGGCGGCCTCGACGGCACGGCCGAGCGTCTCGATCCGCGCGGCGGCGCTGCCGAGTGAGTCCAGCTCGCGGCGGGTCGTCGCCCCCCGGGCGATCACCTCGTCCAGCGAGGGACCGTACTTCCGCTTCAGCCGCTCGAGGGCGGCGAGACGCTCCTCGACGGCCTGCAGCCGGGCGGGCGAGGCCTCCAACCCCTCGGCGTAGTCCCGCAGAAAGCCGGCCAGGTCCTCGAGCTGAGCCTTGATGCCGTCGCGGGCGTCGAGATAGGGCTGGAAGCGGGCATCGACCGCCGCCAGGTCGGCCACGCGCCGCCAGACCCCCCCGAGCTGGGCCAGCAGCGAATCGTCGCGGTCGTACAGGGCCTCGTAGCTCTCGTTGCAGAGCCGTTCGAGGCGATCGGCGCTCGCCAGCACGTGGCGCGTCGCCTGCAGGTCTTCGTCCTCGCCCGCCTTCGGGGCGACGCGGTCGATCTCGCCCAGCTGAAACGTCAGGAGGTCGCGGCGGGCCTCGCGGTCGGCCTGTTCGCGGCGGGTGGTCTCGAGCGCCTCGCGGGCGGCGGCCAGCGCCGTCCAGGCGTCGGCGACCGCACCGGCGGCCCCCTCGAGCCGGGCGTACCCATCGAGGACGGCCAGATGGCTCTCGGCGTCGAGCAGTGTCTGATGTTCGTGCTGGCCGTGCAACTCGACCAGTTCGCCCGCCAGGGCCCGCAGCGCGGCGGCGGTCGCCAGCGTGCCGTCGATGAAGGCACGGCTGCGGCCCTGCGCCGTGACTTCGCGGCGGACCAGCACCTCGGTGCCGTTCGACCGCTCGAATACGGCCTGGACGGAGGCGGCCTCTTCCCCGGTCCGGACGAGCTCGCTGGTGGCCCGGCCGCCGAGCAGCAGGCCGACGGCCTCGACGAGGATGGACTTGCCGGCGCCGGTCTCGCCGGTCAGCACGTTCAGCCCGGCGTCGAACTCGACCTCGAGGCGGTCGATGACGGCGAGATGCTCAATGGCGAGGAAACGCAGCATGCGGGAGAACTCCAATCATACCATACGTTTGACAGCCCCACCGGGGCGTGCTACGCTAACGGCATCGCGCTGTCCCAGCGGCGCACACACAGACGTCCGGAGGCCCGTTTGCGCACGCTTGGCAGTCCCCTCCTTGCACTACAGGTGCAGGGTGGTTCCGACAGCGGTCTGGGAACCAACGTCGTCCACATCCTCGCCCGCTCCAGCATCGTCGCCAAGATCATTCTCCTGATTCTGGCCGTATTCTCGATCGTTTCCTGGGGCATCATTCTCTACAAGATCTGGGTGTTCCGCCGCGCCGAGCGGCAGACGCGCAGCTTCCTGGAGATCTTCCGGCGCAGCAGCAAGTTCTCGGAAGTGCAGGCGGTCTGCAAGACGCTGAAGGACAGCCCGCTCGTCGGCATCTTCCAGTCCGGCTACGCGGAGATCACCGCGCAACTGCGCCACGCGGCGCCGGCGGCCGATCCGGCGGCCGCGGCCCATCCGAATCCCCCGGGCGGTCGTCCAACCCTGAAGAGCCTCGCGGCCCTGGACCGGGCGCTGCTGCGGGCCTCGTCGGTCGAGATGAACCGGCTCGAACAGCACGTCTCGTTCCTGGCGACGACGGCCAGCATCGCGCCGTTCATCGGGCTGTTCGGGACGGTGTGGGGCATCATGAGCGCCTTCGAGGGGATCGGGCAGACCGGCTCGACGAACCTCGGCATCGTGGCCCCCGGCATCGCCGAGGCGCTGATTGCGACCGCCGCCGGGCTGTTCGCCGCGATTCCGGCGGTCTATTTCTACAATCATCTGACGAGCCGGACGAAGCTGTTCGCGTCGGAGATGGACGACTTCTCGCTCGAGTTCCTGAACATCGCCGAGCGCAACTTCACCTAGAGACGGACCCGGCGCCCCGCGCCCGGCGCGGGACGCCCCTCCACGGCACAGCAGCAGAACGATGCCCAAGGTCCAGCCAGCGGCGGCAGCCCCCGGCAACGGCCGTGCGCGCGGCCGGCGCGTCACGAGCTCGCTCGCCGAGATCAACGTCGTGCCGCTCGTCGACGTGATGCTCGTGCTGCTCATCATCTTCATGGTCACGGCCCCGATGATCCAGCACGGCATCGACGTCAACCTGCCGGTCAGCCGGCAGGCCACGGCGATGACCACCGAGCGGGTCTTCGTCACGCTGCCGGCGGCGTTCCGCCGGACGCAGACCGTCTACATCAACGACAAGGCGGTCCCCCTGTCGGTGCTGCAGGAGCGGATCCGGCAGGAACTGCAGGGCAAGGCCGATCCGCAGGTGTACCTGAAGAGCGACAGCGGCGTCGACGTGCAGGATCTGATGACGGTGATGGACCGGCTGAAAGGGGCCGGCGTCCAGAAGGTCGGCCTCGTCTCGAAGCTGCCCGGGGAGCGGTGACGACGCCATGGATGCGGTCTCCGACGTCCTGCGCGGACGGATGGCCGAGCCCGACGGGCTCCGCCGGATGCTCGGCATCTCGCTCGGCGTGCACGCGGTGGTGATCGCGCTGCTGGTGCTCGTCCCCACGGCCTGGATCGGCTACAAGGACCGGACGCCGAAGGTCGTCATGACGATCACGCTCGGCGGCAACGCGCCCGGGCCGTACACGGGCGGCATGGAGACGCTGGGCGGACGGCCGGTGCAGGCGGTGGCGCCGCTCGAGAAGCCGCCGACGGCCGTCCGGCCGCCGGCCGAGAGGACGCCGGAGATGACCGTTCCCGAGCGCAAGCCGGTGACGAAGCCGCGGCCCGACGTGAAGACGGCCCCGGAGAAGACCCAGAGCTGGAACCGGCAGCCGCTGACCGGTCCGAAGGTTCAGGCCGGCAGCAGCGTGGCCCAGACGGGAGCCACCGGGCAGGGCTTCGGGCTGTCGACCGGCGGGAGCGGGAGCGGCGGCTACCTGGACGTGAAGGACTTCTGCTGCCCCGGCTACATCGCGACGATGGACTCGCTCATCCGTCCCAACTGGGAGGCGCGGCAGGAAGTGCCGGGGGCGGCGATGGTCAAGTTCACCATCCAGCGCAACGGGCTCATCACCGACGTGCAGCTGGAGCGGTCGAGCGGCTACCTGGCGCTCGACATGGCCGCGCAGCGCGCGGTCATGGACACGCGCCAGCTGCCGCCGCTGCCGGCCGAGTTCCCGAATCCGACTCTGACGGTTCACCTCAACTTCCAGTATCAGCAACAGCAGCAGCCCCGATGACCAAGAAGGCCTTCCTGTTCACCCTCGCGCTCGCGCTGGGCTTCACCGTGGTGGGAGCCGCCCGCCGGCAGCAGCCGCCGCCCCCCGCGTCACCGCCGCCGCAGCAGCCGAGCGAGATCGGGGCGACGATCAGCAGCGGCGCCGTCGGCGCGCCGCCGAAGTACGCCGTGCCGGACTTCATCCCCCTCTCGACCGATCCGCAGACCGTGGCGGCGGCGAAGACGCTCGGCCAGGTGCTGTGGGACGACCTGAACTACGAGCGGGAGTTCTACATGATCCCGCGCGACACCTACCAGACCATCCCGGCGGCGCACGGCTTCACCGACGTGCCGTTCGACGCGTGGCGGGAGCTCGGGACCGACGCGCTGGTGGTCGGCACGGTCGAGCGGACCGACGGCGGCAACCTGCAGGTGCAGGTGCAGCTGTTCAACGTGAAGTCGCACCAGTCGGTGTTCGCCCGGTCGTACACCGGCCCGGCGACCAATCCGCGCGCCTACGCCCATACGATCTCCGACGAGATCTTCAGGCAGCAGCGCGGCCTGAACGGCGTCGCCCGGACGCACATCGCCTTCGCCTCCGACCGCGACGAGGAACGGATGCCGGGCACGGTCCTCGACCGGACGGTGAAGGAGATCTACATCAGCGACTACGACGGGGCGAACCAGCGGCGGGTGACGGTGAACCGCTCGCTGAACATCGTCCCGGCCTGGTCGCCCGACGGCCAGTCCATCGCCTACACGTCGTACCGCCGCGGGATTCCCGAGATCTTCCTGTCGTTCATCTACAAGGGGACGCTCGAGGAGATCACCCACGGACCGAGCCAGAACTTCCTGCCGGCCTGGTCGCCCGACGGCCAGCACATCGCGTTCATGTCGGACCGCGACGGCCACGACAATCTCTACGTGATGGACGCCAACGGCGGCAACGTGCGGCAACTGACGCACGGCTCCTCGATCAGCGCCTCGCCCACCTGGTCGCCGAGCGGCACAGAAATCGCATTCACGTCCGACCGGTCCGGTACGCCACAGATCTACGTCATCGGGGCCGATGGCCTCGGCCTGCGGCGGCTGACCAACGAATCGTACTGCGATCGGCCGACCTGGTCGCCGCCGCCGTACAACGAGATCGCCTACGCGTCGCGGACCGGGCCGGGGTTCGACATCAAGATCCTGGACCTGGAGACGGGCCAGATCCGCCAGGTCACCTTCGGAGAGGGCTCCAACCAGAGCCCGTCGTTTGCGCCCAACGGGCGGCACCTGGCCTTCTCGTCCACGCGGACGGGCCACACCGAGATTTTCACGGTCGGGCGCGACGGCAAGGGCCTGCGCCAGATCACGACCAAGGGCAGTAATTACCAGCCGAGCTGGTCACACTGACGTCACGCCAGAGGAGAACGCTCATGCAGATACGGCGGGCGGCCCGAACGGCCGCCATGGTCGGAGTCAGCTTCATGGTCCTGGCGCTGGCCGCCTGCGGCGGCAAGCAGCCGCCGGTGGCGCGGCCCACGCCTCCCCCGCCGCCGGCCCCGGCGCCGGCGCCCGCGGCCAAGCCACCCGCGCCGCCCGAACCGGTCGTCGAGCAGCCGCCGGTCGTGCCGCCCGAGCCGATCCAGGAGGACACCCTCTCCTCCTCCTCGCTCGATGCGCTGAACCGCAACTCGCCGTTCAAGGACGCGTTCTTCGACTTCGACAGCGCGGAATTGAGCGCCGACGCGCGCGCGGCGCTGCAGCAGGACGCCGACCTGCTGAAGAAGTACCCGACCTGGAAGATCACCATCGAGGGGCACTGCGACGAGCGCGGGACCGCCGAGTACAATCTTGCGCTGGGCGAACGGCGCGCCGGCGCCGCCCAAGCGTATCTCGTCTCGCTCGGCATCGCCGCCGACCGCATCCGGACGGTGAGCTACGGCAAGGAGTTCCCCTTCGATCCGGGACACGACGAAGCGGCCTGGGCGAAGAACCGGCGGGCACATTTTGTCCTCACCTCGAAGTGAGATGAGGTAGAGTGCAACGATCGGTCAACCGAACCGCAAGACACGAGTGATGGCCATGATCCGACGATTGACGGGGGCGGTTCTGCTGCTGTCGCTGGCCGCGGCGGCGCCGGTGCGCGCCGCGAGCCGCGAGCAGCAGCAGATGATGGCGGACATCCGCATCCTGCAGGAGCAGACCCAGCAGCTGCAGGTGACGCTCCAGACGATCACCGAGGCGATCAAGAACCTGAACACCCGGCTGGACGCCCAGGGCGAGGTCACGCGCAAGGCGCTCGCGGATCAGAAGGTGCTCGTCAACAACCTCTCGGGCGACGTGCGGGTGGTCCGCGAAAAGATCGACGAGAACGCCGTTCGCGTCAACTCGCTGGCCCAGGAGGTCGACGCCGTCCGCATGGGCGTCCAGACCGTCCAGCGGCAAACGGCGCCGCCGCCGGTCATGGGACCGGATGCGGCCGCCGCCACGCCGGCCGGAACCGGGCCGGCAGCCTCCGGCACGGCCGCGGCGGCCAC